>JBHJOC010000033.1:0-6943 GCA_050330095.1 Hyphomicrobiaceae bacterium | reverse complement strand
CGTGGCCGAGAAGCTGGCCATCGAGCGGGTGTGCCAGCTGTTCGGCGCGAAGTTCGCGAACGTCCAGCCCCATTCGGGCGCGCAGGCCAACCAGGCGGTATTCCTCGCTCTGCTCCAGCCCGGCGACACCTTCATGGGCCTCGACCTTGCTGCAGGCGGGCACTTGACGCACGGCGCGCCCGTGAACCTCTCGGGCAAGTGGTTTAATGCCATCCACTACGGCGTGCGCCGCGACGATGGCATCATCGACATGGACGAGGTCGCGCGAATTGCCCGCGAATGCCGGCCGAAGCTGATCATGGCCGGTGGGTCCGCCTATGCGAGGCTCTGGGACTTCAAGCGCTTCCGCGAAATCGCAGACGAAGTCGGCGCCTACCTTCAGGTCGACATGGCACACTTTGCAGGCTTGGTTGCAGCGGGCGTGCATCCCAACCCGTTTCCCCACGCTCATGTTGCCACGACGACAACGCACAAGACCTTGCGTGGGCCGCGCGGCGGCATGATTCTCACCGACGACGAGACGCTCGCGAAGAAGATCAACTCCGCGATCTTTCCAGGGCTTCAGGGGGGGCCGTTGATGCACGTGATCGCTGCGAAGGCGGTCGCGTTCGGTGAGGCCTTGCAGCCCGAGTTCAAAGTCTATCAACAGGCCGTGGTCGACAACGCGAGGGCGCTCGCGACATCACTGATTCGCAATGGTTTCGACCTCGTGACGGGGGGAACCGACAACCATCTCGTTCTTGTGGATCTCCGCTCAAAGGGTGTTACCGGAAAGGCCGCCGAAGCAACTCTCGGGCGCGCGCATATCACCTGCAACAAAAACGGCATTCCCTTCGATCCAGCCAAGCCCATGGTCACATCCGGTGTCCGGCTCGGCACTCCCGCTGCGACAACGCGCGGCTTTGGGGTTGGCGAGTTTATCACCGTTGGCGATCTCATCGGTGAGGTCATCGAAGGGTTGAGGCAGGCCAACGCCGACGACGGCAACGCGACCGTTGAGGGTGCTGTTCGCGCCAAGGTTGCAGCACTTGTCGAGCGGTTCCCGATCTATGCGTGATCAATCACCGCGCGCGAGAGCGCTTCGGCCGAGGCAGGTCGCAGCCGCTCTCGCTCGAGGGCGCAGACGCAGCAAGACCAACCGGCTCATTTTGGGCATAGTCGCACGAGCGTTCAGGTCGCGGTGACCGCCGGATTGCTCGTGCAATCGGTCCCAGACGGCCGCCCGCGCGGAAAGGAAACGTCGATGCGCTGCCCCTTCTGCGCCAGTGACGGTTCGCAGGTGCGCGATAGCCGTCCGGCGGAAGACGATACTGCGATCCGCCGCCGTCGCGTCTGTCCGAGCTGCGGTGCGCGGTTCACGACATTCGAGCGCGTCCAGCTGCGCGAGCTGACCGTTGTCAAACGCTCGGGACGCTTGGAGCCCTTCGACCGGGAGAAGCTGCACCATTCGGTCGGTGTCGCCTTGCGCAAGCGGCCGATCGACGCCGAACGCATCGACCGAATGGTGTCTGGCATCGTGCGCCAATTGGAGGCAAGCGGCGAAAACGAGGTGGCGTCCGAGACCATCGGCAACCTGGTGATGGAAGCTCTGAGGCTGATGGATCCGGTCGCCTACGTGCGGTTTGCCTCCGTCTACCGCGATTTTCGCGAGGCATCGGACTTTGCTGCAGTTCTTGGTGAGATCGCGCGCGCCGAGGAGAGCGTTCGGCGAGAGGGAGACGTAACAGAAGCCGTTGACAGGCCGCTGACGGGTGTGACGCTCGAATGAGTGCAAAAGACGTGGTCGCAAATGAGTCACACGCATGTCGCAGCCACGGAGCCGCTCTGCCATTCGGATCCGATGCCTGGCTGATGCAAAGGGCGCTGACGATTGCGCGTCGCGGCCTTGGCCGCACGGCGCCCAATCCGAGCGTCGGAGCCGTGGTCTTCGATCCGCTGCGTCGGTTGATCGTCGGGGAGGGCGTGACAGCTGACGGCGGGCGTCCGCACGCAGAGCCGCTCGCGATCGCGGCTGCCGGCTCCTCGGCACACGGCGCAACGATGGCCGTCACGCTTGAGCCATGCTCGCATTTCGGCCGTTCCCCGCCGTGCGCTGACGCGATCGTCTCGGCTGGGCTTGGCCGTGTGATTTATGCCCTCCTCGATCCCGACCCTCGCGTGTCAGGTCGCGGTCTCGCGCGTTTGAGGGCTGCCGGCATCGAGGCGGTGCCGGCTGGTGCCGACTTTGCAGAGCAGGCGCGGTGGCAGATGCGTGGTCATATCCTCAGGATGACCGAGCGCCGGCCGTTCGTGCAGATCAAGATCGCAGTCGATCGCACCGGCCAGATCGCAGAGGGCCGCAGCGGTCGCCCGGCCTGGGTGACGGGAGCGCTTGCGCGCCGGAGGGGGCACTTGCTGCGGGCCGAAGCCGACGCGATCGTGGTTGGCTCTGGCACGGTCGCAGCGGATGATCCGAGCCTGGATTGCCGGCTCGAGGGTCTGCAGGCGCACTCTCCGGTCCGCGTCGTCATCGGCCGGGCAGCATTGCCGCCCGCAGGCAAGCTGTATCGCGCAGCCACGTCGTGCCCGAGCGCTGGGCCGCCCGTCTGGCACATCACGGCGCTCAACGCTGCCCCAGCGCACGCATCAGGAGAGGCATGGGCGAACGGCGAGCGCATCGTCGCACCTTTGGTCGGGGGGAGGATTTGGCTGCCCGCCGCGATGGACGCCCTGGTTGCACGCGGCATCACACGGGTGCTCATTGAGGGTGGACCCCGGCTTTGGCAGGCATTTGCAGGCCACAAACTCGTCGACGAGATCGTCGTGTTTCAGGCTCGGGCACCGCATGAGGACGGCGGGCATCGCCGGGCTGAACCGCACGACGCGATTGCAGCGGCGCAACACGCGATCAATCGCTACTGTCGGGGGCTGAACCTGGTCTGTGTTGATCACCACCCACTCGGTCGGGACGACATGACGATCTGGCGTGTGCCCTTGCCGACGCTCAAGGCTCAGCCGATTTGAAAGAGTGAAGCGACGAGGGCAACGGCCATGTTCACAGGACTGATCAGCGACGTCGGAACCGTAGTGGCTGCAGAGCCTAACCGGTTCCGCATTCGGACCCGTTATGAAGCAGCATCAGTCCCAATCGGCGCGTCGATTGCCTGCGATGGCTGCTGCCTGACGGCAACGGAGATCGAGCCGACCGACACGGGTGCTCTTTTCACGGTCGACGTTTCGAACGAGACGCTCTCAAAAACCACGCTCGGCAGTTGGCATGTCGGCCGCAGGATCAATCTCGAAAGGTCCCTGAAGGCTGGAGACGAACTTGGTGGTCACGTTGTCTCGGGCCACGTCGATGGGATCGCATCGATCGTTTCGGTCACAGCAGACGGTGGCAGCCGCAGGTTCACGTTCGACGCGCCTGAACACCTTGCGCCGTTCATAGCTCCAAAGGGGTCGATCGCGCTTGATGGAACCTCGCTCACAGTCAATGAAGTGTGTGGCGAGCGCTTTGGCGTCAACCTGATCCCGCACAGCTTGACGGTGACAACCTGGGGCACCAAAACCCCCGGAGAGTTGGTCAATCTCGAGGTCGACGTCTTCGCCCGCTACGTGGCGCGCCAGTTGGAGTATCGCCGTTGAACGACGCCCTCAAGACCGTCGCCTACACCGAGGGGCGCGGCTTCCTGTCCCCGATCGATGACATCATCGAAGACATGCGCAACGGTCGCATGGTCATCCTCGTCGACGCCGAAGATCGCGAGAACGAGGGCGACCTTGTGATCCCCGCTCAGATGGCAACGCCCGATGCGATCAACTTCATGGCCCGCTATGGTCGCGGGCTGATTTGCCTGAGCCTGACCCAGAAGCGCGCGAGTGAGCTTCGTCTCGAGGCCATGGTTCGCACGAACGATCAACGCACGGGCACCGCGTTCACGGTCTCGATCGAGGCCCGCGAAGGGGTAACGACCGGGATTTCCGCGCACGATCGTGCGCGCACGATCGCGGCCGCGATCGACCCGACCAAAGGCGATGCCGACATTGTTTCGCCCGGGCACGTCTTCCCGCTCGTCGCCCGGGACGGCGGTGTGCTGATCCGTGCTGGCCACACCGAGGCTTCGGTCGACCTCGCGCGGCTCGCGGGGCTCAATCCATCGGCCGTCATTTGTGAAATCATGAATGACGACGGCACGATGGCGCGCATGCCCGACCTCGTCGCGTTCGCGCAGCGCCACAATCTCAAGATTGGGACGATCGAGGACCTGATCGCGCATCGCCTTCGCCACGAGGCGATCATCCGTCGAATTACGGAGCGGACGATCGAGAGCCAGCACGGCGGTACGTTTCAGCTGCACGTGTTCCAGACGACCGTGGACCAGGCCGAACACCTCGCCATCGTCAAGGGCGATGTCTCGGCGCCGGGCGCTGTCCTCGTCCGGGTGCATGCCGTCGACGTTTTGCGCGACCTCATCGGTGTCGGCGATAGTGGCACGGGCAGCATTGCGCGGGCGATGCGCATGATCTCGGACGAAGGCCGCGGTGTGATCGTCCTCATTCGCGACCTCCGGCCCCAGTCCGTGTCGGAGCGGTTCGCAGCGCGCGCTGAGGCGCCATTGCGAAAGATCCAGGGCCACGAGCGCCGCATTGTCGAAATCGGGATCGGATCGCAAATCCTGCGGAACCTCGGCGTCGGCGAAATGGTCTTGCTGACGAACACGCCCGATTCGATTTACGTCGGTGTCGAGGCGTTCGGCCTCAAGATCACCGAACAGCGTCAGATCGAGGGGCCCTGATCGAGATACCGGCGGCGCCGCAACGATCCGTTGCCATGCGAGCCTGGCCGACGCCATGATCTGTGCGGCACCGCGCTCATGACGTCGATCGGGTTCGTATTGCGCGCAGGCCCGCTTCGCCGTAACGGGACGTCGGGCAGGCACTCCGTGTGCAGTCCGAGTCGCTTCGATTTGCCGGGTCGAAATGGCGAGGCTCGACGACGTCGCTCCTGCCGCGCCACGCCGCGAGATGCCGGTCTCGGTGAGACCGTTTCCGGCTCCAGTCTTGGCTCCGAAGGCCTTGAATTGCAGCGCACGCTCGACTGTCGAACAACGTGTCAACGAGGACCCGCTTTCCGTGGTTCGTCCCTACCCTCGTCAGACGCAGAAACGAACGAAGCAACGCAAACGGTACGAGCAACATGATGCCTCTCGTACCGCTTTGCGATCAGAAGGCCCTGGTAGGCGCGTGTTGCAGGTGGTGCAGCGATGCCTGATCGGCAGTACTAGATTGCAGAACTCGTTCAACGCCGGCCGCTGAAGACAACGAAGTTTGCGATCACGACAGTAGCGTGACCGTGGCGGCGGTCCGCGAACGATGCCACGGGTTTCGAGTGATTTGGCTCTGCTGCGTAGGGCGGAGCATCAGAAGCGAGGTCGATCATGGCAGGTCCGGCGCAGCGAGCCCCTGGGGACGACGCGAGGTTCGCGGGGTTGGCAAAGACGATGGGGCGCGCGCCCAGAATTCTGCTGCTCTCGGCGCCCTATTACCGCGATATCGCAGATGCCCTCGAGGCCGGTGCACGCGCGGAACTGGCCCTTGCCGCAGCAGAGGTTTCGAGCGTTGAGGTGGCGGGCGCGCTCGAATTGCCGCAGGCGCTCGACATTGTCCTCGACGGCCCGCGCGGTGATGGCGTTGACGGTGTCGTTGTGATCGGCTGTGTCATCAGGGGTGAGACATCCCATTACGATATCGTTTGTGAGACATCCAACCATTGGCTCATGGAAGTCGCACTCCGGCATGGCGTTCCCATCGGCAACGCCTTGTTGACCGTCGATACCCATGATCAAGCCGTGCGCCGCGCCGAAGGCGGTCGGGCTGGCAAAGGAGGGGATGCTGCGCGCGCATGCCTCGCGTTGATTGAGCTTTCCCATCGCAACGATCGCACGCGCACCGAGTTCAAGGACATCGAGGTATGACGCGATCGAACGCGCGCGCGCGCAACCGACAGGCCCGCAGTACGGCCCGCTTCGCAGCGGTTCAGGCGCTCTACCAGATGGACATCGCGCAGACCGACCTCAACGCCGTCATCCATGAGTTCGAGACGTTTCGCGCTGAGATTGGCGATGAGGATTCAGAGCCTGGTGAGCATGCGATCGCCGAGGCTGACAGGACGTTCTTTGCCGAGATTCTGCGTGGTGTCGTCAGACTTCAGGCGACGATCGATCCGGCAGTGGATCGGCAGCTGGCGCGTGGCTGGCGGCTGGTGCGCGTCGACAGCATCTTGCGCCAGATCTTGCGTGCTGCCCTTTTTGAGCTGATCGACCGCCAGGATGTGCCGGGCCGCGTGGTCATCAATGAATATATCGAGATCGCAAAGGCGTTCTTCGATGAGGAGGAACCGAAAGTCGTCAACGGCGTTCTCGATGCACTCGCCAAACAGTATCGTGCGCCCGAGTTCGAGGGGCCACGCGGGGAACGCGAGACCGCTGCACGCGCAGCCGAGTTGCCAGACGTGACGGGCGAACCAGGTTCCAGCTCCGTGCAACTCGATCAGGCTGCGCCGGACAAGCCCGAAAAGTAGCGACAGCGATGACAGACGACGCGCGCATGACCGGTGAGGACCGCATCGTCGCTGCAATCGCTGCGCGGCTGGTCTCCATGCGCGCCGCACATGGTCTGATCGATGACTGCGCAGACCTGCTTCCAGCGCCGGGGCAGAGCTTCGTTCTCAAGACCGATCCGGTCAGAGCCGGTGTCCATTTCTTTCCCGATGATGATCCATCCGACATCGGCTGGAAGGCGCTCGCGGCCAACGTCTCGGACCTTGCCGCCAAGGCAGCCCGTCCTGTGGCATATCTGCTCGCGGTGTCGTTCAATCAGGCGCCGACGCACCAATGGCTCGAAGGTCTCCTCTTGGGCCTGGAGAAAGCGCAGGATGCGTTCGGGATCAGTCTTGTGGGCGGCG
>JBHJOC010000032.1:0-45564 GCA_050330095.1 Hyphomicrobiaceae bacterium | reverse complement strand
TGGTGGCGGCATTGCCACCCTCCTGCATCGTGCCCCAGAGCCGCCCGGCCGCCCATTCGCCGCGCTGCTCCAACCGCTTTTTCTCCGCCAGCAGGGGTTTCGCCCAGGCGTTCCAGGCGTCCTTGCCTTCGGCATAGCGCGCATGCGTCGCCGCGCGCCGCAGCGTCTCGTGCTGATCCTCGGGCTCGCGCAGCCACGGGTTGAGTTCGGCTAGGCGGTCGTAAAATGCGGGCTCGTCAAAATCGCCAGCCGCACCGCTGCTGGCACCACGAGCGCCGGCCCCATCGCTTGCGTCTTGCATCGCCACCATCCATCACAAAATCCAATGCGCCAGATATAGGTGACCGACGGCGCTGCACCTGTGTCGGCAAAGCCTCAGGGTTCGGATGTTTCGGATTGGATGCTTATGGCCGGGTGATTATCGGCAACTCATACGGCTCAGCGCGCCTGGGTTCGGATCAGCGCGACGCCGGCGACCACGACCACGGCGGCCCCGATCCATGTCGTCGCCGCTGGAACGTCGCCAAACACGGCATACCCGATCGCACTCGACCAGATGATCTGGAAATACACCATCGGCGCGACCACGGCGGTCGGCGCACTGGCAAACGCCTTGATCAGGAACATGTGGCCGAGGGTACCGAGGGCGCCGGCACACAGTATGAGGGCCCCTGCCGCCGGTGTCGGTGTCTGCCACGTCCAGGGCAAGAGAACCGAGAGGGCGAGCGTCGCGAACAGGCCGACGTAGAACAGTTGCGCCCAAGGCCCATCGGTCCGCCCGCCAAGGCGCGTTAGCACGAAATAAACGGCGTTGATGACCGCGAAGCCGATCGGAAACAGAATCGTCCAGGCGAGGTCCGGCGAGGTTGGCTGCAGCGCGACGAGCACGCCGGTGAAGCCAAGCGTGATGAGCGTCCATTGCAGCGCGGTCGCCCGTTCGGCGAGCACGACGGCTGCGATCACCGTCGCAAGGAATGGCGTCAGGAAGCCGATCACATAGGTCTCGGTCAGCGGATAATGGCGGACGGCGAGCGTCACGCAGAGCGAGACGCCGGCGATGCAGGCGCCGCGGGCCGCCTGGAGCAGTGGCCGCGACGTGCGCATCATCGTGCTGGCGCCGATCAAGGGGATCAGGGCCAAAAGCAGCACGAGTTGCACGGCGGACCGACCCCACGACAGGAAGAACGCGCTGTAGCTTTGAACCAAAACCTTGTTGATGGCGTCGAGCGAGGTGAAGCAGAGGACCGACAGGATCATCGCGCCAGAGCCGATCAGCACGTTGCGGTCGATCGTGGGCCCCATGATCTTCGAGCTTTCGATCTTCGGGCGGTGCACTGGCAATCCGCCGTTCCGGTCAGGTCTCTGCATCGCGGGCGGTATCTGCAATCGCGATCGCGCTCATGTTGAGGAGCCCGCGCACCGAGATCGCCGGAGTGACGACGTGAACGGGGAGCCTCGCCCCGAGCAGGATGGGCCCAAGCGCCGTGCCACGCGAGACGGCCTTCAGCAGATTGAACGCGATGTTGGCTGCATCGAGCGTCGGCATGATCAACAGGTTTGCCGGCCCGTGCAGGTTCGAGTGCGGAAAGATCTCTTCGCGGATGAACGGCGAGATGGCGGCGTCGGCCTGCATTTCGCCCTCGATCTCGAGATCGGGCGCGGCCTCGTTCACGTGGCGCAGCACCTCGCGCATCTTGATCGCGGTGTCGGTGTTTTCCGTGCCGAAGCTCGAATGCGACAGCAGCGCCACCTTCGGCTCGATGCCAAATTCGCGCACCTTGTCGGCTGCAAGCAAGGTGATCTCAGCGAGCTTTTCAGCGCTCGGGTTTACGCTGACATAGGTGTCAGCCATGAACAGCGGGCCGCGCGGCAGGATCAGGCCCGACAGCGTCGAGAAGCCTTCGACGCCGTGGCGTTTGCCGATCACCTGGTTCACGTGCCGCAACTGCGTGTGATAACGCCCGACCGCGCCGCAGATCATCGCGTCAGCATCGCCGCGCCGCATCAGCAGGCCTGCGATCACGGTTGCGCCCGCGTTGACGACGCGGCGCGCGTGCGAGGGGCTGACGCCCTTGCGCTCGACAAGGCGGTGATACTCCTCGCAGAGCTGCGGAAGCCGCGGGTCGGTATCCTGGTCGCACACGTCGTAGTGCTCGCCCTCGCGCATCCGAAGGCCGAGATGTGTGATGCTGCGCTTGATCGCCTCGCGACGGCCAACGAGGATCGGCCGGCCAAGGCCCTCGGTGATCATCTGCTGCGCGGCTTGCAGGACGTAGGGGTGCGCGCCTTCGGCGAACACCAGCCGCTTCGGGGTGTCCCGCGATGCGCGCCGCGCGCGATCGAAGATCGGCTTCATCATGAAGCCGGACTGGTAGACGAAGCCCTCGAGCTTCTGGCGGTAGGCGTCGAAATCCTCGATCGGGCGGGTCGCAACGCCGCTGTCCATGGCAGCCTTCGCGACCGCTGGCGCGATCTTGGTGATGAGGCGCGGATCGAACGGCTTCGGGATGATATAGGCGGGGCCGAACACCAGCGTCTCGGCGCCGTAGGCCTGCAGCACGATATCGGACGCGACCTCCTCGGCGAGGCTAGCAAGCGCCACCACCGCGGCCTTCTTCATGTCCTCGTTGATGGTTGTCGCACCCACGTCGAGGGCGCCGCGAAAGACAAACGGGAAGCAGAGTACATTGTTGATCTGGTTCGGAAAATCTGTGCGGCCCGACGCCATGACGGCATCCGGGCGGACGGCGAACACCTCTTCCGGCATGATCTCCGGCGTCGGGTTGGCAAGAGCAAAGATCAGCGGCTTCGGCGCCATTTTCTCGACCATATGCGGCTTCACGACGCCAGCGGCCGAGAGGCCGAGGAAGATGTCGGCCCCGCCGATGACCTCATCGAGCTTGCGCGCATTGGTCTCCTGCGCGAACGGTTCCTTATACGGATCCATCAGTACGGGCCGGCCTTTGTAGACCACGCCCTCGATATCGGTGATGGTGATGTGCGCCCGTTTCAGGCCGAGCGAGACGAGCAGGTTGAGGCAGGCAAGCGCAGCAGCGCCTGCGCCCGACGAGACGAGCTTCACGTCCTCGATGCGTTTGCCGACCACCTTGAGGCCGTTGAGGATCCCGGCAGCAACGACGATTGCGGTGCCGTGCTGGTCGTCGTGGAACACCGGGATGTTCATGCGGGCCTGCAGCCGGCGTTCGATCTCGAAACACTCCGGGGCCTTGATGTCCTCAAGGTTGATGCCGCCGAACGTTGGCTCGAGCCTCGCTACGGCTTCGACAAACGCATCGGCGTCGGTTTCGTCGATCTCGATATCGTAGACGTCGATGCCGGCGAACTTCTTGAACAGGACGGCTTTGCCTTCCATCACCGGCTTCGACGCGAGCGGCCCGATGTTGCCGAGGCCGAGCACCGCTGTGCCGTTGGTGATGACACCAATCAGGTTGCCGCGCGCTGTCAGCCGCGAGACCATCGCCGGGTCTTCAGCGATCGCGAGGCAGGCGTGGGCGACGCCTGGCGAGTAGGCGAGCGCGAGGTCCGCCTGGTTCGCGACGGGCTTGGTGGCCTGGATCGCGATTTTCCCGGGCGGATCGAGCTCGTGATAGGCCAAGGCTCTGCGAATTTCATCGGACATGGGGGCCATGAGGATACCGGGATGGTGCTGGCGATCGGGCAGGACCGGGGCGGGTGGGACTTAGCGGATCAAGGCGCACACTGTATGACGTTGGCGTCGGAGAGGGCAGCGATCTCGCGGTCGGAGAGGCCGAGCACGCCCATCAGCACCTCTCGTGTATGGGCACCAAGGCGGGGTGGCGGCGACGGCGCGGTGGTGTCGTGTGCACTCAGGCGGATCGGGTTCGCGACCACGTCGATGGCGCCCTCCTCGCCTGTCGCAAGCGGTCTGCGGGTCTGGCGGGCTTTTACGTGAGGATCGTCGAACACATCAGCGATCGTGTTGATCGGGCCGCATGGCACGCCTGCGCGCTCGAGGGCCGCGATCCATGCATCCCGTGCCCGCGCCTTCATGGCCTGGGCGACGATCGGGATCAGATCCGACCGGTTGACGATCCGGGCGGCGTTCGTTGCAAAGCGCGGATCGGTGGCGAGGTGCTCGAGGCCGGCGACCGCACAGAACTTTGCGAATTGGCTGTCGTTGCCGACCGCAAGGATGATATGGCCATCAGCGGTCTCGAACGTCTGATAGGGCACGACGGTCGGATGGGCATTGCCCATCCGCTCTGGCGCAAGACCGGTTGCAAGAAAGCTCGCTGCCTGGTTGGCGAGGGCCGCGACCGTGCTGTCGAGCAGAGCCACGTCGACATGGGCGCCTTCACCAGTCTGTGCGCGGCGGATGAGAGCTGCCAGGATGCCGGTCAGTGCATTCATGCCTGAAATTTGATCGGCGATCGCAACGCCGACCTTGACGGGCCCGCCGCCCGCCTCGTCCGGCTCGCCCGTGATGCTCATCATGCCGCCCATGCCTTGAACAAGAAAATCATAGCCGGCGCGATGGGCATAGGGGCCGGTCTGGCCAAAGCCGGTGATCGAGCAGTAGATCAATCCAGGATTGATTGCGCGAAGGCTCGCATAGTCGAGGCCATATCTGGCGAGACCACCGAGCTTGAAGTTCTCGATCAAAACATCGGATGTGGCAGCGATGCGCCTGACGAGAGCCTGTCCGTCAGGGTGGCCAAGGTCGAGTGCAACCGATCTCTTGCCCCGGTTGGCGCACGAAAAGTAGGCCGAGATGCCAGGGTCGGAGTCAGTCGGTGCAACAAAATAGGGCGGGCCCCAGCCGCGCGTGTCGTCGCCGGTACGAGGCCGCTCGATCTTGATCACCTCGGCGCCCATGTCGGCGAGCATTTGGCCGGCGAGCGGTCCTGCAAGCACGCGGCTCAGGTCGAGAACACGGATATGGGCAAGCGGTGGCGACATTCTGATCCTCCCGGGGCCGGGGTCTGCGGCTTCTTGCGAGCGCATGACGGCGGTCATCTTCTGACGTAGCGCGACCCAACCGCTGAGGCCAGTGCCGGTTGTGCCGAGCCGCGCACCCGCGGACAGACAACGCTTTACGAGTTGCAGGTCGCAACGAGATAGCATGGCGACAACGGCTTGAGGCATCGGCCGGCCGCGACTACGGTCAAGCTCCCGCCCTCAGCTCTCGAGATCGTGATCCATGGCCGAGCCAAAAGGCTTTCGCACCCGCCTCGTGCATATGGGGCGCAACGATGCGCCCGGTCCTCGTAAATCGGTCAACCCACCGGTCGTGCGCGCCTCGACGGTGCTCTATGACTCGGTCGATGCCATGCGCGAGACACGGGCGCGCGACGAGGCTGGCGAGCGGGTCTTCAGGTACGGCGCGCGCGGTACGCCGACGAGCTTCAAGCTCGAAGAGGCGATGACCGAGATTGAGGGCGGGGCGGGTACGCTGCTGTTTCCGACAGGGCTTGCCGCCATCGCTCATCCGCTTCTGTCACTGCTCCGGCCCGGAGACCACGTCCTGTTTGGCGAAACCGTCTACGGACCTGCACGCGCACTCGCGACCGAGTTTCTGCCGCAGCGTGGCATCGACTGTGAGTTCTATCCCGGTGGACACGTTGAAGCGGCGGCCCGGCTCAGGCCCCACACGCGCATGATCTACATCGACAATCCAGGGTCGATCGTCTTCGACATCCAGGACGTTCCGGCGCTGGCGGCGTTGACCCGGCCGCGCGACATTCCACTTGTCGTCGATAACACGTGGGGCTGTCCGGGGCTCTACCGGCCGATCCCGCTCGGGGCCGACGTCTCGGTCGTTGCGATCACCAAGTATGTCGCCGGTCATTCCGACGTCATGATGGGGTCGGTGACGACGAATGCGCGCTATCTCAAGCAGCTGCGCAGGGATTCAGACATGCTCGGTCAGACGGTAAGCCCGGATGATGCCTATCAGGCACTGCGTGGGCTGCGCTCGGTCGATGCACGCTTGAGGGCGCATCAGGCGAGCGCCCGAATCGTTACCGATTGGCTGGCGCGCCATCCCAAGATCGCACACGTGCTCTATCCGGCCAGGGAAGCGGATGCGCACCACCCGTTGTGGAAACGGGATTTCGCCGGTGCAAACGGGCTGTTTTCGATCGCATTTCACGATCACGTGGCTCAGGAAGCGGTGAACCGGTTCGCCGATGCCTTGACATTGTTTGGTCTCGGTGCGTCGTGGGGTGGTTTCGAGAGCTTGGTGATGGTTTATGGGCAGGTGCCAGGGTGGTCAGGGGGGCGGATTGCACGCCTCCACGTCGGGTTCGAAGACCCGGCCGATCTTATTGCCGACTTGGAGCAGGCTCTTGAACTGATTTAATTATTCCGTTCCCGCGACGCAGGATGAACCTGCGTTGCGGGCTAATGGGGTGTTATCCCGGCCGCGCCTTGTGGGTGGTCATGCGTTTACTTCTGTCGGTTCCGGCCCGAGTATTTCTCGAGCACGCGTCGTGCCGCCACGACGACTCCATCTGCGATGGCCGCGTGACCCTCGGCCGTGGGGTGAAAGGCGCCCGAATAGGTCGAGGCGAGAAGAACCTGCGTCCACGTCAGATTGCGGTTGCGAAGAATGTTCTGCATCAGCGATCCGGCGACGTGGAAGTGCCCCGTCAGGAAGGCATCGTTCGGCGTGCGAAACCATCTCTGGCGTGGTGCGTAGGGCCGGAAGTCCGCCGGGCTGAACGGTTCCCACGTGCCGCCAATACGTCTTGGAAACCGCAGGTCTTCGGCACTCGAAAGCGCAATGCCACCGCTGTACCCGGCGCAGATGCCGCGTCCTTTGAACTGCGCACGATGCGATTCGACAAACGTCCAGCCGTGCTGACGCGCTGCGCGGCGCATCAGTTGATGGAGACGCTCGGCTGCCTTTTCCCCATCGGCTGCGTCGCGCTCATCGAGTCGAAAAACGGGCAAGACCTCCATTCCCGACGTGCCGGACGGACAGATCGTTCGCCCATCCTCGAGCAAGGCCATCGGCGGATAGGCGGTCAGGATCACCCGATCGCTCTCCGCCCAGGGAATATTCAGGATGTAGTGCGTCGCCCGTTTCAAGGCCCGATAGCGCTGCTCGAGCTCGACGAGTTGCGCCTCCGCCATCTTGCGGTCGTGAACCTGCCCAAGCCAGCCGCCGAGGCGCCTGAGCAGGCTTTGCTGGTCGAGCACGGCGTTGGCAACCAGACGCGCGAAGCCCATGTCATTGCCGCCGATCGAGACCAGCAGCAGGTCGATCTTGCGGGAATGCCGGCGGTCGCACTCGTGCAACGTCAAAGCACCCATCAGCTCCGGGATCGCCCCGCCCATGTGATAGGCTTCAGGCAGGATCTGCACTTTCGTTTCGCGCGGCCCGCATTGCGCTTTGGCAATGGCCGAGATCTGGGAGAACTCAGGCGGGTCAGGAACCCACTCGTGCCCCGTGTAGCGCAGGAACAGCCCGCGCGTGATTTCCGCGCCTGAACATGCCAGGTGGAGAAACGTCACAGCCCTGTGCGGGTCCTCGACCGCAAGCTGCAGGGCGGCGCGGAGTTGGTTGCTATAGAGCGAACGATGGCAGGCCTGATCGAGCCATCTTGCATTGTGGCGCTGGAATTCCCTGTCGCCAATCTGGCGCCAGGCTCCGACGCGTGCCGGATAGCCGGCTACGGCGAAGTTCTCGCCGGCGATCCCATAATCGGCTTCGCGATCGGGATCGAAGCGCACGGCCACGTCGGGGTTGCCCTCACCCGAGCCAAAGCTGTCGCCGACACCGACGATCAGCAAATCCTGGACGACGATCCGCGTCCTGGCGACCTCGACCTCGCCGATCTCGACCGTCACGTCGGCACCGGCGGGATAGGGGATAACCAAACGGGCTTCATCATTGCAGGGAACCGTCACCGGGTTTGCCTGACGTTCGCGCCCTGCATCAGCGCCCGGCCTCGGCTCGAGCCGCCATACGCATCGCAGCACCTCTGCATCCGGCACCTGCTCGATCCGCGCCAAAACGGCGTGATGGTCGGGGTCGACATAGTCGCCGCCGCCGGGACAGCGATGGAGGTTCGACGCAGGATCCCAGCAGACCGCGCCGAAAACCTGTTCGGCCCAACCGAAGGGGAGATCCTGCGCAAGCATCCGCTCGGCGGACAGGACCGGTGCGCGACGCTGCTCTGGCGACAAGGACTCAAAGACATGGCGGTGGCGCTCTGTCTCGCGAGGATCGTCAAACAAACGAAACGGGTTCTCGACACGCCACGTGAGCACTGGGCGTGCAGCGAGCCCAATCGGGGCGACACGGCGTCCTGCCGTCGCCGGCTCAGGTGCGGACGGCGCGGCGTAAGGATCCTGAACTTGGGCCCCAGACCTCGGCCCGCCGAAAATCCCGCGCGGATCGAACTCCATCCGCTCGCTCTCTGCAGCAACAGGCATGGACCCGACAGAAAAGGCCAGGGCTGCCAGCAGAAACAGTGCGACGAGCGTGCTTGTTCTCTCTGTCCGGAGTAGTCGCGCACTGCAGATGGCGGTCCGCTTCACTCTGCCTTCAGACATCGTTTGCCCCCTCCGTCGTTCGTCAAATCCCGCGCCAAATCCGCCAGAACCGTGTCAGGGGCATGACGTCGATGGGCACGCGTGCAATCGACGGTCCGGCGCGTTCAACCTTTGCGAGATATGCAGGTACCAACGACAGCGGCCGAAGCGCTGCGCGAACCGCGGGCGAGAGCGTCGCGCGTTGTCGCATCAGCGCCGTGAATTCGAAGTGCGCCTCGTCCATCAGCTCGCGAACGACGTTGCCGACCGCCTCAGCGCTCTCGGGCGCGTTCAAAAGGCTCGGAGAGATACTGGCTCGAGCGAGGCGCGCAGCCGGAAGAAGTGTGCGGCCCTGGGCGGCAACGGCTGCGAGTTCGAGGAGTGTGCGGGCAAGCCCGTAGCACATGCCGGCTGAGGCCCATACCGATGCGAGAGACGACTGGTCGGCGGTTCCGGTGTGGGCGCCAAGGACGCGGCCCGCGAATTCGAATGGGATACCCTGGGCTTTGGCGAGGTGCTGGCGCAACGCTTCGTCGTCGGTCGGGGGGCGATCGTCGAGCAATGTCTCTTGCGCATCGATCACGCCGATCGCCAGGCCGACTGGCAGCTTGCGGCGACGCAGCACATCAGCGAACGCATCGGCGATCGGGTTTCCACTCGACAGGCCAGTCGCGGCGCCAGCCTCGATCGTGTCACGCCACCACTGCAGCCGGATCTGGCCAATCATTGGCTCGCTCACCATGATGGGAACGCGGGCGACCTCGCCGACAAACGCTGCAAGCGTGATGAGATCGTCGCGCGGACCTGCCGGCCCAACGACGGCCGCCAGATAGCGGTCGATCTCGTGAGCACGCGCAGTCATGCGCAGGACCGTCTTGGCATCATGGCTGACCCCTGCGCGTTCAGCCATGCCCGGCCCCCTCACGGAACCGCGATGACCGCAGCAGCGACGGGGCGTTTCTCGGCGAGCAGCACGTTGTAGGTCCGGCAGGCCGCACCCGTATCCATCGGTTCGAGACCAAGCCCGCGATCGAGGAACGCCCGGCGAATGTCGCGGCTCGGGAACATCTGAGTCTGGCCTGTGCCGAGAATGAGAAAACCTGGGGCGGAGAGGGTGCCAATGACCGGCAACAACATGGCAAGAGTGAGCGAGGTCGGGTCACTGACCTCCCACGCGAAGACCCCCGTCGGCAGGAACAGGAGGGAACCACGATGGCTCATGCCGGCAAAGCGGAAGCCCCCGTTGCCGTAGGAGTCGATCGGCGCCGGATAAGGGTATGACGCGACCCCGACGGCGCCTGAAGTTTCTCGTGCAGCGTCGGGCATCCCTGTCGCGCTCCTCTACCATTCGTTCCCGGACGGGAGCTGTCCAGGCCGGACATGTCAGCCCCCGCTGTGCGCTCCAGAACCCGAAACCAAGCCCGCTCGCAGAGCCCAGCCAATGGATTGGCGCAAGCAAGCGCCAGCCATCGGACCTCAGTTCGCCGAGACGCCCGCAGCCGCCTTGGCATCCTTCGACAGACCCGACCAATCCCGCTTGACGCCCAGAAGTTCAAGAACCGGCGCTGCGATGAAAATCGAGGAGTATGTTCCAATCACAATGCCAAACAGGATCGCGAGACTGAAGTTGTGGATGATTTCACCGCCGAAGAAGTAGAGCGCCAGCAGGACAAGGATCGTCGTGCTCGACGTCATCAATGTTCGCGACAACGTCTCATTGATCGACAGATTGAGCAGCGCAGGAAGCTCCATTTTCTTGTATTTCCGCAGATTTTCTCGGATGCGGTCGGACACCACAACGGTATCGTTGACCGAGTAACCGAGGATCGTCAGGAGCGCCGCGACGATCGAAAGATCGAACTGCAGCTGAAATAGCGAGAAGAGCCCGACCGTAATGAGCACGTCGTGGGTGAGGGCAAGCACCGCCCCGACCGCGAATTGCCACTCGAAACGGAACCAGATGTAGATGAGGATCGCGATGATCGACGCGATGACCGCGATAATGCCGGTCATACGCAATTCGCCCGATACGGCAGGCCCAACGACCTCGACGCGGCGCTGCTCGTAGCGTCCTTCAACCGCGGCGAGCATGCGGTTCAGGGCGTCCTGCTGCGCCTCTTCGCCGCCGGCCTGTGTGCCTATGCGCACAAGGACGTCGGTCGGTTGCCCGAACTCCTGGATTTGAACTTCGCCAAGGCCGAGCCCGCCAACGGTTGACCTCAGCGCCGTGATATCGGCAGGTCCGCTCGTCGACCGCAATTCGATCATCGTGCCGCCGGTGAAGTCGACGCCGTAATTCAGGCCGCGCGTCAGAAACAGCCCCAGTGCCACGACCATCATAATGATCGAGGTCCAGAAGCAAACCTTTCGGAACGCCATGAAGTCGATGTGCGTTCCTTCAGGTATGAAGTGGCGGCCTCTGAAGTTTGGAACGAGGAGCATGTGCGTGGTGCTTCGCTAGTTGGGACGACGGTCTGGACGGCACGAAGGCGAATAAAGCCTCATGTCCAGGTGCCGCCGCCGTTGCCGCAGTTACGATGCCGCCTCAAATCGGAACGTCGACGGTTCGACTACGCGCCCTCTCAGCCCTGAGCCAGAGGGCGACGAGCAGCCGCACGACGAACACCGCCGTGAAGATCGAGGTGAAGATCCCGATCGACAATGTAACGGCAAATCCGCGGATCGGGCCCGATCCGAGCCAGAACATGATGACCGCGGCGGCAAGGGTCGTGAGCTGGCTGTCAACGATCGTCACCATGGCGCGGCTGAACCCAGTGTCGATCGCCTGCACGGCATTCTTACCGTTCCGGAGTTCCTCACGGATGCGCTCATAGATGAGCACATTCGCGTCGATCGCCATGCCGATTGTGAGCACGAGACCGGCGATCCCCGGCAGCGTGAGGGTCGATCCCATCTGCGACATCAGCCCGAGGATAAGCAGCGCGTTGATCAAGAGGCCTGCAACGGCGAGCAGGCCGAACGTGCCATAGACGAAGACCGTGAACACCACAGTAAACGCGCTGCCGATCGCGAACGCAATCATCCCGGCCCGGATCGAATCGGCCCCGAGCGTCGGACCAACCGTGCGCTCTTCAACGACGGTCAGTTTGGCAGGGAGCGCGCCTGATTTCAGGTTAATCGCCAGATCACTCGCAGACTGGACCGTAAAGCTGCCGGAAATCTGCCCCGACCCGCCGAGGATGGGCTCGCGGACAACCGGTGCCGAGAGCACCCTCCCATCGAGAACGATCGCAAACGGGCGCCCGACGTTCTCTGACGTCCAACTGCCGAACTTTCGACCACCAGCCTGATTGAAGCGGAAATTGATGATTGGCTCGTTGGTGCGCTGGTCGAAACCGGGTTGAGCATCGACAAGGTCGTCGCCGCGCACGACAGGGCTCTCATCGAGCAGATATTGGAAGCCCGGATTCTCGACGGACGGGAAGGCCCTGAAGCCCGGCGGTGCTGGCCCGTCGCCGGCGATCTCGCTCGGGTGCACGGCATGGAAACTCAAGCTCGCCACTTCGCCGATCCGACGCTTCAATTCAGCGGTGTCGGCAACGCCTGGAACCTGCAGCAGAATACGGTCGGCACCATTCCGCGTGATGGTGGCGTCGACGTTGCCGGCTGGATCGACACGCCGGCGCACGGTTTCGATTGCAGCGCCGATGGCATCGGTCGTGCGCCTTGCGATCGCGGCTGGCGTATAACGCAGACTGATCAATCCGTCTGCCGTGCGCTCGACGGACAGATTGAGCTCGTTTGACCCGAGCAGCATGTCAGTCGAAATCGGCTCTGCAAGCCTTCGCAGCTCGGTAAGCGCGGTTGCCTCGTCAGCCGAGTTTGCGAGCCGAACCTGGACGCTGTCGCCCCGGACCGCGGTTGCCTGCACACCGATCCGCGCGCGACGCAAGGTAGCGCGCACGTCAGCGCGCAGCGTCTGCAGCATGTCGCTGCGCAGCTCATCCGTATCCATGGCGAGCAGGAGGTGCGCGCCACCCCTGAGGTCGAGACCGAGTTTCACTTGGCTTTGCGGCATGATCGCTGGCCAGCTGTCGACCGTTTCGCGGGTAAACATGTTGGGCAACGCCGAGATGAACGCGAGCAGCACGGCGATGACGATCGCTGCCGTTTTCAAGGGCGAGAAGTGAAGCATCGAAACCGCCTTATCGAAGTTTGCCAACCAGACCGCGCAGCGCTGATGTCGAGGGCGCTCGGGGCCGGTTGCCACGGCACTGGCCTGCCCCCGCAATGCCTGGATGTCACGCCTTTTCGACGGCCTCGCCCTTCGCTCTCACATCGGCAAGCGTCGAGCGCACCACCCGGACGCGGGTATTTTCCGCGATCTCGATCTCAATCTCCGGATCGTCTTCCTTGACCCGGGTCACCCGGCCGACGAGACCGCCCGCCGTTACGACGGTGTCACCGCGCTTGACGTTGGCCACCATCTGCTGGTGCGCCTTGATGCGCTGCTGCTGCGGCCGAAACAGCAGGAAATAGAAGATGACGAACATCAAAAGGATCGGGATCAGCGATATCAGAAAATCGCCGCCCCCGCCCGGCGCACCCTGTGCGTATGCCGGCGAGATGATCATTCCAAGGTCTCCATGGAGCAACGCCACTTCGGGCGCAACACTGGCGAGGGCGCCCAAAAAGCCCGCTCCGCCCGACCGCCGGTGAGCGTCGGGGGCCGGCGCCCTCAAGTCGCGCGGCACTATAGGGATCGCGCCCGCCATTGCAACCGGACGTGAAGCGATCGTCGGATCGTTTCCACCCGACACCTGCCCGCCCCCATGGCCATGCCTTGGGTGGCGCGCCGAGAGGCTGCGTGTTAGGTGCCGGCATGGGATGCCGGAACGCTCCGAACACGGGCTTTGCACCGAAGTTGTCGCAGCGCGTCAGGACGCCGGCCCTGTGAAGACGCCGCATCAAACTGAAAGCCCGAACCATGCCTCTCGATCGCAGCGATGCCGATATGCTCTCAGTACTTTCTCGAATTGCCGATGCCCTCGATCGGTTGGCACCCGTGCCACCTCGGGTTGCGGACTTCGGGGCTGCCGAGGGCTTTATCTGGCATCCGGACCCGGCTCATTTCGCACCCGTCGGCAAAATCAACCGCGTCCCGCTCGCCCTTCTCAAGGGAATCGACCGGGCGACCGACCAACTGCTCGCCAACACGCGCCGCTTCGCCCAAGGCCTGCCAGCCAACAACGCCCTGCTGTGGGGCGCCCGCGGAATGGGAAAGTCGTCGCTGGTCAAGGCTGCGCACGCCGAAGTTGCAGCCTCCCAGCCACCCGGCGCACCGGGGCTCAGGCTTGTTGAGATCAACCGTGAGGACATCGAAACCTTGCCGGTCTGCATGGGCCACCTGCGCATGGCGCCCCATCGTTTCATCGTGTTTTGCGACGATCTCTCGTTCGACAAGGACGAGACGAGTTATAAGTCGCTCAAGGCGGTGCTGGACGGCGGCATCGAGGGGCGCCCGGACAACGTCATATTCTACGCCACGTCGAACCGGCGCCATCTGATGCCGCGCGACATGATCGAGAATGAGCGGTCGACCGCTATCAATCCGTCTGAAGCCGTCGAGGAGAAGGTGTCGCTGTCTGACAGATTCGGCCTTTGGCTCGGCTTCCACAAGGGTTCACAGGACGAGTTCCTGGACATGGTATTCGCCTACGTCGATCATTTCGGCCTCGAGATTGACCGGGATACGGTGCGTCGCGACTGCCTTGAATGGTCGACGACGCGGGGCGCGCGGTCAGGGCGCGTTGCTTGGCAGTACATCCAGGACCTTGCAGGGCGCATGGGCAAGCCGCTCTCGCTGTAAGCCGGCAGCACTTGTTTCGGCGTGTTTGCAGGCTGACCCTGCGCGGGATCAGAGGGGCTTGCGCGCATCGTGCTCCAGACACGGCTCAGGGACCGGGGATATCCCGAACACCAGTGCCCGCTTTCCATCGGTCGTCTGTCAGCCTCGTCAGACGCCGGAACGAACTTCTGAGCGCAAAGGGCACGAGCAATCAAATGTCTCTCGTCCCGCTTCATGATTCGAGTGGTGCTTTTGTCACTAACGCTTGGCAGGCGAGCCTGCAGAAGGTGGGGACCAAGCATTAGTGACGCAACACGAGTGCGGCGCGCGAGGTACGATTCGGACATTGCCTTCGAAAGCGCCGGTTTGTCGCTTGCCAAGGACAGGCGATCAAGTAGATTTAGAAAGATTCTAAAGACTGGACCCGAGGTTGCAATGATCCCTGGATTGACCGCTCGCCGCCGATTCAAGGACCTCAATGAGCAGGAAATCCTTGCGCTCGCAATCTCATCCGAAGAGGACGATGCGAGAATCTATCGCATGTATGCGGAGCGCTTGCGGGAGTCATTTCCTGCTTCGGCGCAGATTTTCGAGGGCATGGCCAAAGCGGAGGATACGCACCGCCAACGCTTGATCGAGCTCCACAAACAGCGTTTCGGCTCGATGATCCCATTGATCCGCCGGGAGCACGTGGCAGGGTTTTACGCACGCAATCCGACGTGGCTCGTCGAGAACCTCGGTCTCGATCGCATTCGAGAGGAAGCGCTCATCATGGAGCGCGACGCCCACGACTTCTATATGAAGGCTGCGGCAAACACCGAGCACGCCGACACCCGAAAGCTGCTTGGCGATCTCGCGGCTGCGGAGGCGGGCCACACCAATCTCGCCGGCCAGCTGACCGAGGAATCTCTCGACGAAAGCGAACGCGAAGCCGAGGATCGCGTCGCCTACCGGCAGTTCATTCTAACCTGGGTTCAGCCCGGTCTCGCCGGTCTGATGGACGGTTCTGTTTCGACACTCGCGCCAATCTTTGCCACCGCGTTCGCCACGCAAGACACCTGGACAACCTTCCTCGTGGGCCTGGCTGCATCGGTTGGTGCGGGAATTTCAATGGGCTTTACGGAAGCTGCCTCGGACGACGGCGAGATCTCGGGCCGTGGATCGCCGATCAAGCGCGGCTTCGCCTCCGGCATCATGACGACAATCGGCGGCCTCGGTCACGCGCTACCCTACCTGATCCCGGATTTCTGGACGGCAACGACGATTGCGATGATCCTCGTTTTCGTCGAACTCTGGGCGATCGCGTGGATCCAGAACCACTATATGCAGACGCCATTCTTCCGGGCGGCGCTACAGGTCGTTCTTGGCGGCGCCTTGGTGCTGGCAGCGGGTATCCTGATCGGAAGCGCTTAGCTCTCCTGCTCTGGGCTGCTTCCCGCTATTCCGGCGTCGTCGCTACAGCGCGGCAGTCCCAATGTCGGTCTGAGCGGCTCCAGCAAACTTGCGGTCCTGTTTGATCATGTCGGCTGCTTTCTCTGCGATCATGATCGTTGGGGCGTTGGTGTTGCCGGACGTCATGGTCGGCATGACAGACGCATCGACGACGCGCAGGCCCGCGATGCCGTGAACGCGCAGGCGCGGATCGACGACGGCGAGTGTGTCGACACCCATTTTGCACGTCCCGCAGGGGTGGAAGATCGTCGTTCCCTTGTCGCGCGCAAACTGCATCAGTTCGTCTTCGGACTGCGCCTGTGGACCAGGCGCGAACTCGCGGACGGTGATGTCCTTGAACGGCGAGCGTCCAACGATGCGGCGCGCGAGCTTCATGGCCTCGAGAAGAACGCGCTGATCGGTCTCGGCCTCGAGGTAATTCGAAACGATCGCCGGCGGCACCGAAACGGAACGGTCCTTGATGTGAATGGTGCCACGGCTCTCCGGCCGCAATTGGCAAACCGAGACGATCACGCCAGGAAACTTGTGCAGCCCCTTGCCGGGCCCGTCGCTCGACAATGGAATGAAATGAAACTGGATGTCGGGGTCTTCGAGGTCAGGCGAAGACTTTGCGAAGATGCCGACGACCCCAGCGCCGATCGTCAGGATGCCGGCGCGCTTGAGGGCGTATTCGAGACCCGCCCGGACCTGCTCGATCGGACTGTGCCAAACGCTGTTCAGGCTGCCGCGGGCATTGAGCTCGTACATGAGGCGAGCCTGATAATGGTCCTGGAGGTTCTCGCCAACGCCGGTCAGGTCGTGGCGCACGTCGACGCCGGCTGCCTTGAGGACGTGGGCCGGCCCGACACCTGAGACCTGCAAAATCTGTGGTGAACCGATCGCGCCGGCCGCCAGCAAGACCTCGCGCCTTGCGCCAATGATCTCTCGTTGGCCGTTCCGTGTGATCTCGACGCCCGTTGCGCGCTTCTGGTCGAGCAGCACGCGCTCGGTCGTTGCTTCGGTGATGAGCGTGAGATTCGAGCGGTGCTTGACAGGATGGAGATAGGCGACAGCGGTCGAAGACCGCCGCCCCTTCCAGTTGGTCAGCTGATAATAACCGACACCTTCTTGATTTGGTCCGTTGAAGTCATCATTGCGGGGCACGCCTTCAGCAAGCGCCGATGCGATGAAGGCCTCGCAGATCGGATTAACCATCCGCACATCGCTGACTCCAAGCGGCCCAGCGGCGCCGTGCAGCCGGCTTTCACCGCGCTCCTGACGCTCGGCCTTCTTGAAGTAGGGCAACACGTCCTCGAACGACCAGCCATCGGCACCGAGCTGGCGCCAAATGTTGAAATCGTTTGCTTGTCCGCGGACATAGAGAAGTCCGTTGATCGCACTGGTCCCACCGAGGACGCGCCCCCGCGGCCAGTTGACGATTCGTCCGCCGAGATGCGGTTCCGGGCCCGAACCATACTGCCATGTGATCTTGGGGTTGTTGATGTTCTTGTAGTAGCCCGACGGAATGTGAATCCAGATGTTGGTGTCGCGGCCACCTGCCTCGATCAGTGCAACAGAAACCTCGCCTTCCTCGCTCAGGCGGTTCGCCAATACACAACCGGCTGACCCGGCGCCGACGATCACATAGTCGAACGTCCGCGTCGCTTGCATGGCCATGCTTCCCCTCCTCCTCTTGGCGCCGTCTGCGCGGCTTGTGCTGCCGTGGACCAGTTCGGACGCGGTCCCATCACGAAATTAGGACAGCGCATGGTTTTTTGGCCAGTAGGCGGCGACGCGCGGCAGCGTTGCGCAGGTCCAGCCGCACAATAATCGCTCGTGGCTTACCGCTCGAAAATCGGTTGGCGGTCGCGGTTAAGGCGCGACGCCACTCGAAAGAGGGATCACTGGTCCTTCATGGGGTTGGCGCGATATCGTGTCCCGTTTGCGCGCCGATACTGCTCGATCACTTGGCTGTCGTCCGCCCGCCCAAGCCCCGCGCCCGAGGCCGACACATAGAGCTGTAGCGCCGTTGTGGCGAGCGGCAGGCCAAAACGGCTTGCGCGTCCCGTATCGGTCACGATGCCAAGATCCTTTACAAAGATGTCGATGGCACTCCTGACCTCGATCGCGCTCTCAGGATCAGCGACCATGCGCGGGCCGCGATCGCGCAGCATCCAACTTGATGCCGCGCTATTCGACAGGATCTCCAGCGCAAGCTGCGTATCGATGCCTTCGCGCTCGGCCAACGCCAGGGCCTCCGCTGCAGCCACGATATGCACGCCCGCAAGCAGTTGGTTGACCGTCTTCATGGCAGCCCCACGGCCGATGTCTTCGCCAAGGAAATGCGTGTTCGTGCCAATTTCGCGGAGCAGTGCCTCTGCCGCCTCGAACGTGGCACGAGGTGCTGCCGCCATGATCGTCAGCGTGCCTGCTTCGACGCCGGCAACACCGCCTGAGACGGGCGCATCGATGAACTGAATTCCGGCCTCGGCAACCCGCCCTGCAGAGGCCACGACGCGTGCTGGCGCACAGGTCGCCATGCACACGATCGTCGCGCCGGGCCGCATCGCTGCCACGACGCCGGCCTCGAACAGGACGTGATCAACCTGGTCAGCGTTCAGCACCATGAGGATAACGACATCAGCCCCACGTGCTGCGTCGGCTGCGCTGCGAGCCCCATGGCCACCCGCCGCCTCCAACGCCGCGACCGGTTCAGGGCGGATGTCGAACCCAACGACCCGATGCTGGCGCTGGGCGAGGCGCTTTGCCATCGCAAACCCCATGGCGCCAAGCCCGATCACGGCAATGGTCTGGTTCATTCGGCTGGCTCCGTCTGTGGTGTGCGTGCCGTCTTGTAGGGCAGGTGCGGGCGCTCTTTCTGCATTTCAGCACCGATCAAACCGGACGAATGCTCGCCCACTTCAAGCAGATGGTCGGCAACCGCGATGAAGTCAGGGTCCGCCTTGTGCTGGTTGAGCTTGCGTTGGCCCTCGATGGTAAGAACCTGCATCGTCAAGCCAACGATGCCACTCCGCAAGCCCTCCCGCCGCGCCTCTGACATCTTTTCGGACGTCCATGGCGGCTTCGGAAGCAGGCGGCGCTCGAACTCAGCCGACAACTCATCCGAGTGACGGTGCGTCTGCCCAACTGGCATCGCGCGCACGGGCCCCGTCAGGTGAACGGCCTCATAGAGCCAGGTCGGAACCTGGTCTTGCGAGACGTACCAATCGGCGGAGACATAGGCGTCGGGGCCCTGGACGACGATCAACCAATCCATGCAGGCATCCGCGCACGCCGCAATCGGGTTGGCCTTTGAGACGTGGAACTCGACGGCCACGCGGCGCTGTTCGTCGGAACGAATGACGAACGGCACATGGACCGCAATCGGTTTGCCACGGTTGCAGGCCACGGCCACGCCGAAGCCGCGCTTGCGCGCGAAGGCCAGGGCTTCGTCGGCGGAGATCGCGAATTTCGGATGGACGTACATCGGCTCGGGCTTTCAATGGGCCCGGCGAAGTGGCTGCTCAGTCCAAGATCGGGAGAAGATCCGTCACAAGTCCCGCCAGCGGTTTCGCCGGCGGTTTGACGGAGTGTGACGAGATCACACGCTGCCCACCGCCGGCCAAGTGGCGCGGCGCTGCATGAGCCATACGTGTTTGCAAATCTTCGTCATGGCCGGCAGCTAAATCTCAGGGGGTGGGTCTGTCAATCAGCTTTTCCCGTGAGTGTCTAAGATTGCTGACCCGTTGTTGCAAAGGCGCGCATCCGGATTCGCCGGCCGACCTGACGGAGATCGACTTCACATGACTTCAGCCATCTGCAGCGCTGCGCGCAGAAGCACGTTTGCGCCAGCTTCAGCCCAGGCGGGCGTCATATTCTCAGCTTCATTATGGCTGATGCCGCCGATGCACGGTGTGAAAATCAAGGCCGTCGGCGCAACGCGGGACAGATAAACCGCATCGTGGCCGGCTCCAGATGTGATTTCGCGGCTCGTCAGGCTGAGATCAGACGCCGCCTTGCGGACCGCGTCGACGCACACTGGATCGAACGCTGTTACGGGGAACTCGAAAATCTTTTCGAGCTTCACGTCAAGACCGACATCAACCGCGATCGCGCGAGCACGTGTCTCGAGCGCGGCGCACATCTGATCGAGTTTCGAACCATCGGCATGGCGCAGGTCGACGGTCACCCAGGCGCGCCCCGGGATCACATTTCGCGAAGCCGGAAACACCTCGATCATGCCACACGTCCCGCAGGCGTTCGGCATGAACTGATGGCCGATCCCGTGAACCGCCTCGATCAGGCGAGCAGCGCCGACGAGTGCGTCGCGGCGCCGGTCCATGGGCGTCGGGCCTGCGTGACTTTCGACGCCCGTGAACGTCACCTCGTACCAGCGCTGCCCGTTGGCATGCGTCACGATCCCGATGTCGGTGCCGCTTTCTTCAAGGATCGGACCCTGCTCGATGTGCAGTTCGAAGAACGCCTTGATGGGGCGAGCACGGGCCGGCACAGGACCGGTCAGCGCGAGCCGTGCCAGTTCCTCGCCAATCGTCCGGCCGTCTGCGTCTGCCCGCGCGTAGGCGTACTCGAGCGAAAACGCACCGGCAAAAACGCCTGAGGCAACCATGGCTGGGGCAAAGCGCGAGCCTTCTTCGTTCGTCCAGTTTGCGATTTCGATCGGATGTCGGGTGCGAATGCCGAGATCATTCAACGTTCTGATGACTTCGAGCCCGGCGAGCACGCCGAGCGCACCGTCGAACTTGCCGCCAGTCGGCTGGCTATCGAGATGCGAGCCGATCATCACCGGCGGCAAGCTCTCATCGGCTCCGGGGCGGCGCGCAAACATCGAGCCCATCTCGTCAATGCTGACGGTCATGCCGGTGGCCTCGCACCAAGTCTGATACAGATCGCGGGCCTGCTTATCGAGGTCGGTCAGCGTCAGGCGCGCAACGCCGCCCTTCGGCGTTCCACCGATCTCGCCCATGGTCATCAGGCTGTCCCAGAGGCGCGCACCGTCGACGGCAAGGTTGGTTTCGCGGCTCATCAGGTCTGCTCCTACATGGATTGCTTGGCTTCTGAAAACTCTGTACCGGCACCTGCGTCCATTCAAGCCGCACGGAACCCGCTGGATGCAAACCAAGACAACCGCAGTTGAAGCGCTCCACGATGTTCGCGCCTTGGAATCGCTGTCAGACCGTCTAGAGACGCCATGCGGTCATGGCGCGATGGTCTGGCGGCGCTGGCCGGCGGCCGCAGCTGGCAGTGAGCGCGCGCGACGTACGGTGATTCTGCTGCATGGCGGCTCTGGTTCATGGACGCACTGGGTGCGGGTGATCCCTTTGCTTCGTGCCGACAGAGACGTCTGGGCCGCCGATCTGCCCGGGCTGGGCGAGAGTGCCATGCCAGCGGGTGAGCCGACACCGCAATCTGCTGCCGAAGCCGTCGCAGCCGGTCTTCGGGAGCTGATCCCTCATGCGGCGCGCGCAGACCTTGTGGGATTCTCATTCGGTGCGCATGTCGGGACGTACGCGGCCGGTCTGCTTGGTGGGCACATCGCAAGCTTCACCATCGTTGGCACTTCGGCACTTGGCATTCCGAGGCCGCCCCTCGAGGAGTTCCCGAAGGAGCACTCAACGATGCGTGAGCCCGAGCGGCGCGCGGTCCACCGGCGCGTTCTCGAGATCCTGATGTTTCATCGCCGCGAGCGGATCGATGATCTTGCGATCACGCTGCAACAGCAGAACGTCGCGCAAGCGAGGTTCAAGTCGCGGAAGTTCGCTGCAACCGATGGCGTGGCCCGTGGGCTCGAGGATGTGATCGTACCGGTTCGCGCGGTGTGGGGCCGCCAAGACGTGATCGCACACCCGAACGTCGAAGCATGTCTCGACGTCATCCGGCGGAGCCATCCTGAACTCGTCGCTGAGATCGTCGAGGATGCCGGCCATTGGGTGATGTACGAACGCCCGACCGAGTTTGCAGCTGCGCTTCAGCGCGTGTTGGCGGGTTGATCGGTCCGCAGGACAACGCCGGAACGGCGCAACAGCCCCGGTAAGCTTGGTGTTCGCCGGCTATTCCCCGTCGCCCATGTCGTCCCATAGCGGCTGTTCACGGTCTGTGCAGAAAGCGGGTTGCTGCCGCGATGTAGGTTCGCCGTCGTTGCGGCTGGCTCCCCTTCTGAAGTCGACGTCGATGCCGAGCTCGAAATGCTGCGCCTGCTGCAGGCTGCGGTCGATCGGCTCCAGAAAGATCGTGCCACGCGCGTCCATGGCCCATGCCATGCTCGACGCGCGACCACGGATAAGACCCTTGAGCGAAGGCACCTTCAGCTTGGTTTCAGCATAGGCTGGGTCGCCCGTGAACGCTGAGATGTAGTCTCGCGCCGGCCACTTGTAGCTCTGCCAACCATCGCGCACGCCCTTCCCTGCATGCGCCATCGCCCACCGTTGAAATGCCTCGCTGCGGAAAAAGTGTGCCGTCGTCCGCTCGAATGTCGCGAGGTCAAGACCGGGTGCGGCGGCCTTCATGCGCAAGCTGACGGCTTGCCACTTGAGCGAGAAATTGAGCCACCAATAGCAGGTGAAAAGATCGGGAATGGGGACCGGCGCACGTTCGATCTGGCCGGCGAGATAGCCAAAGGCAAGCTCTGCGCGCTGACGAGAGGCAAGCGTGCGGCTTAATTCGACGAGCAGTCCGTCCTGCCACGGACGCCTCAGCACTTCTTCGAAGGTCGGCCGCTGAGGAAAGGCCGAGGACCGCGTCGGTATTGCGATGGCCTTGGCGCTGCCGAAGAGTTGGTCGCCGTGCTCGCCAGTCACGACGATCGACTTGCCGTCGAACGCGGAGCTGATCGAGCTGAGCCGCCTGCGACTGAGCTTGCCCTTGATGTGAGCGTCGAAGAACGTCGGATATTCGCTAATCGAGGCCTTGTTGAAATAGACGATGAGGCGCGCGGTATCACCTCCGAGGGCCTTGAGCATGGCAATGCATGCGGTGGTCGAATCGAGACCGCCCGACCAAAGCAAATGGATCGGGACGTTCCGTCTGCGCGCCTCGCGCACAATCTGGCGACCTCGCTCGTCGCAGATGTCCGCAAAGTCCGCGGTCGGGCTGGGTTGCGTCATGTCTGGGATCGGGTCGATCACGCGGACCCTGAACCCGTGATCCAGGACGCCCGTCCTGTCGATGAGGCCCGTACCGAAATAGAGGCTTGCAAGCCGGTAACCATCAGGGGGCCTGTGGCCAAGAATGGTGGGACGAACGGCCATCCGCGGGTCGACGTGAACGAGCTCACCCGCATGGGGCTTACGGCCACGCCAGCGCCTGGTTTTGTCCCTGTGCCTTGCAAGACCGAACGGGATGACGAGGCCGAGGACCAAAAGACCCAAAGCGAGCCAGCCTGGGATTTGGGCCATGACCCACGCCGCCGCAATCATGATTATGCCAGCAGCTTGGACGATCTGGCCCATGCGGTCCTCATGCAGCGCCTGCTGCTTGGCGCGCCCCTCAAGCTGGCTCGGCGCTTGAGGCGCGTGGCCTGTCGCATGCCGGACTTGCCCGGCCGCTCATGCGACCGCCTGCCGAGGGTGTTCGCACAGCCAGGTTTCGAGATCGTGAAGGGCACGCCGGGCCATCAGGCGCTTTTTCTCGAATGTGCGGTCCTTGCCGCGCAGCCTTCGCCCATCCGCACCACGCGTCGGCGCCTCCATGGGCGGCATCAGGCCGAAGTTGATGTTCATCGGCTGGAAGGAGCGTGGACCCTGGCCGCCTTCATCCAAAATATGTCCGCCGGTGATATGACCGAGAAGCGCGCCAAGCGCCGTTGTCGCCGGTGGCGGGACGATCGGCAGGCCGAGGAGTTCGGCTGCTGCGAAACGGCCTGCCATCAGCCCACACGCCGCACTCTCGACGTAGCCTTCGACGCCCGTGATCTGGCCGGCAAACCTCAGGCTTGGCCGGGCCTTGAGTCGCAACGTGCCATCCAGCAGCAGCGGGGAGTTGAGAAACGTGTTGCGATGCAGTCCGCCGAGCCGCGCGAACTCAGCGGTCTCAAGGCCCGGGATCATCCTGAAAATCCGGACTTGCTCAGCGTATTTCAACTTGGTCTGAAACCCGACCATGTTCCATAGCGTGCCGAGGGCATTGTCTTGGCGAAGTTGAACAACCGCCCAGGGTTGCTGGCCACCGGCATGGGGATTGGTCAACCCGACGGGCTTCATCGGGCCGAACCGCAGCGTATCGCGGCCGCGTTCCGCCATTACCTCGATCGGCAGGCAGCCATCGAAGTAGGGCGTCGAGGCTTCCCAGTCCTTGAACGAGGTCTTCTCGCCATCGAGCAAAGCGTCGATGAAGGCGTCGTAGACGTCTCGGTCGAGCGGGCAATTGATATAGTCGGCGCCCGTGCCGCCTGGGCCCGCCTTGTCGTACCGAGATTGTTTCCAGGCTTTGGCAAAGTCGATCGTGTCGGCGTGAACGATCGGCGCAATGGCGTCGAAGAATGCGAGTTGGTCCACGCCGGTCAGCTCTTGGATCGCTGAACCCAAGGCAGGTGACGTCAGTGGCCCAGTCGCGATGATGGTCGAGGCCCACTCCGCCGGAGGAAGGCCTGTGATCTCCTCGCGGCGAATGTCGATCATCGGGTGAGACCTGAGCCGCTCGGTAACCATGTCCGAGAACGCCACCCGGTCGACTGCGAGAGCACCGCCGGCAGGCAATTTGGTCTGGTCTCCCGCCGACAGGATCAGCGAACCGCAGCGCCTCAGCTCTTCGTGCAGGACGCCGACGGCATTGGTCTCGGCATCGTCTGAACGAAACGAGTTCGAGCAGACGAGTTCAGCGAGACCCTCTGTGTGGTGCGCCTCGGTCTGGCGGACTGGCCGCATTTCGTGGAGCACGACGGAGACGCCGGCCTCAGCGGCTTGCCAGGCGGCTTCCGAGCCGGCGAGGCCGCCGCCGATGACGTGGAGCTGTCGGGTCGATGGAGGTGTCTTGGTCATGGTCAACATATAAAGCGGTTGTGGTCGCCTTCCAAAGCCTCCGTTGGCCTTGGACCACGGGCCAACCGCTGCGACGGTACGGTTCCAAGCCGTGGCCCCGCGAACATAGCACACCGGAACCTTGGGCTCGGACTGAGGAAATAAGGTTCCGTCGGCGCCCGAATCGGTGAGGTCTGCAGCGACGGTGGACAGCAGCAGGTTTGGAGCAATGGGGAGCGCAGACAAGACGGAGCCACGGGCTCGCGTGCTGCGCCGTGTCCTGACCAAGGGTGCGTCGTCGTCGGCGATCCTGGTGCTCGGGCTTGCCGCAGCGGCGTGCACGCACAAGCCGTTCGAGAGCCAGACACTCCATTACGCGACCTTCAAGGTGCCGCAGCCGACTGGGAACGTGGTCCACGTCTGCCATGCCTACGGTTGCCAGAAGAAGACCCGCGTGCGGTTTGATGCCGCCACCCTCGCAGAAATAAAGTCGCTCATGGATAAGACGCGGCGCGCGGATACACCGGCCGAGGAGCGCCGTGCCGTCGCCTATGCGATTGGTTGGATCGAACGTTATGTCGGTATGAAGATCGGCACCTCGGCCGACCGGGCGGGAATGGACTTTGCGGGGTCAGGTGATCCGACACAGCAGGACTGCGTTGACGAAGCGACGAACACGACGAGCTATCTCAACGTGATCGCGAGCAACGGATTCTTGAGGCACCACACCGTCGGTGTCCCGTTCGCGAAGGAGAATTATCTCAACGGCATTGCTGGCTGGACTCACTGGACCGCCGTCCTTCACGAGACGTCGACTGGCGAGACGTGGGCGGTCGATTCCTGGATCTATGCCAATGGCGAGAATCCCGCGATCGTGGAGGCAAGCCAGTGGTACATCTCTGACCTCGACAGCCTGCCCGCGTCGACACGCTAACCAGGTCGCGGGCCTGCGGTGCCGCTGCGGAACGGCCAAGACGAGCAAGTGCCGACCTGTTACCTGACGTGGCCGGCGCGCCTCACGGACCTCACGAGGCGTGCGACCCGGCGCAAGCGCCTTGCATCAGCACTCCGCAGACAAAGGCAGGCGCCGCAGCAGAACGTGGAGCGGGCGATGATGGCGAGGCCTGCCGGGCGATTGGCCATGGTGGTTCGTGCTTCACGTGCGAGCGCATTCGGCTTAGAGAAGGTCGTATAACGCTAACCGCAGGAAGTCTCTCCAAGATGACCATCATTCGACACGAGCCGAGCGCAATCTTCAACAAGGCCGTCGAGGCCAACGGTTTCGTTTTCACGGCTGGTCTTGTTGCTGACGACATCAGTCAGGATGCGAAAGGCCAGACCGAGCAGATCCTGCGCGAGATCGACCGCCTGCTGTCGCTGTGCGGCACGCACAAATCCAAGATCGTGTCCGCGACCATCTGGGTTACGGACATCCGCCATCGTGACAGCATGAACGCGGCCTGGACCGCTTGGACGGGTGGTGAAAATCTTCCTGTCCGGGCCTGCATCGAAGCAAAGCTTGCCGACCCGCGCATGCTTGTCGAAATTCAGGTGACGGCAGTTAAATGACGCTGCAGCGCAAGCCTGCCGCCTCTCGCGAAGCCTTCGCCCATTTCCGCGCCATCCCGACCCGCTGGATGGACAACGACCTCTACGGCCACGTGAATAACGTGGTCTACTACTCGTATTTCGACACGGCGATTAATCGGTATCTGATCGATCCGGGAGGCCTTGACATTCATGCAGGCCGCGTAATCGGGATTGCAGTCGAGACCAACTGCCGGTTCCATCGCTCGTTTTCGTATCCTGACGATATCGAGGCCGGCCTTGCGGTCGGCCACCTCGGCACCAGTTCGGTGCGCTATGATCTCGGGCTATTCGCGCCTGGCGAGCAGATCGCTCGGGCCGACGGCTACTTCTGGCACGTTTTCGTCGATCGGGCGACGATGAGGCCTTGCCCGATCGAGCCCCAGATGCGGGCGGCTCTGGAACGTTTGCTGCGCGCTGCCGGCTGAAGAAATTTCACACCCTGCGAAGCGCTGCTCGAGCGGGCTGCCCGCGTCGATTGATCCTGGGCGTGGGCAGGGTTGGTCATCAGGGCAACAGCGCCTGTCACGCGGAGAACACGTCGCATTTTATTATGGGGCGATCGGTGCATTCCGCGCTGGGAAAGCGTTGCGAAGCAGTACCTTTCACAAGCCACCCACCCACTTTGCCTGAGCTGCGCCCATGACCCGTTCCAACTTGGCGACTACGACTGTTGCGCTGTGTCTCATCGCAGGTTCTACAGCCTCGGCATCTCAGAATGTCGATGGCGCCCTCGTCGGTCTCCACGAGCTGAGGCGAGAAGGCCGCCTCATCTGTATGGTAGCCCACTGGCATACCGGCAGTGGCAGCGGACCAACACAGAAATCAGCTCTCACGGCCGCTGTGCGAGATTGGTCAGGATTTACCGCCTGGGAATATGGCAACCATTGGGGGCTCTGGCGCAACGCCCGGTCCAAGACCGAGCGCTGCACTCGCAGAGACAGCGGCGGATTCGAGTGCGTCGTCGACGGGCGCCCGTGCAAACCCATGCGTTGATGGCCTTGCCGGTGGGTTTGAACTCGGACGTTCGCGTGTCAGAACGGGTTGAACCGTTGCCGCGTGGAAAAGTTCAGGTAACCGATGTTCGCGGTCACGCGCAGCCCGAGCCCCGTGCGGATCGGCACCACCGTCACGTCGCCCCGGCGCATCACGGTGAGGCCGACCCCGCCAACGATGTACGCGGCACCTTCGACCCCTGGAAACCGCCCACGCACGCCCTCGCCGGATGTCGCATTGTAGACGAGAAACATCACCTGTGAGCCCGACAGTCCGAAGTCGTACCCGATCGACGGTCCCTGCCAATAGATCGGGCGCTGCTCGCCGGTCGCCAGCGTGAGCGTGCCCCCTCCATAACGGACCCCGGCGATGAGTGCTCCGCCGCCTTCGCTGCCAACGATATAGCCGTCGGGCCGACCGTAGGTTGAAATTGCGTAATCAATCGCAGCAGCAAGCTCGGCGCTGAAGGTGCCGAAAACCCCCTTACCCGCAAGCCGCAAGTCCTCGCGACTGAGAACGGGCCTTTCCCTCGGCAACTGCGCGTCGCCAACGACTGAGTCTTGGGGCCGTTCGACCGTTTCCGTCGTCCATGAAGGACCGGCTGCCTGCGGCTGTGGCAGCGGCGGCACGCGCGCAACCCGATCATCGGAGGCGCGGTCGCTGGAGGGCGCAACCTCCGCTGGCTGAGCGGAACGCCCTTGGCGCTCTACGGGAGCAGCGCTATGCGGCAGACTGGCAGAGTTCTGTTCGCGCTCGCCGGCGCGTCCAGTGCCCCCAGGCCGCGCTTGTTCGACAGGCGTCCGCAGCGCTGCCAGCATCAGCTGTGCCTTGGAGGCGGTATCGCGCTCGAGCGCCGCTGCGAGCGTTCGCAACCGCTCCAAGCGCTCGCACGAGGCACCTTGGCCCTGCGGATCGCTGGCTGTGTCGAACTCCTCAAGATTGCGCCCGATCCGCGCGTCCAACCGCTCGATGTCGGCCGATTTCAAGCGGGACTCGATCCGCCCTTCAGCTTCGGGGCGGCCCAAGTTCGATGGCGGAGCCGTCAGGCGTTCAATCTCGCCTAGGATGAACGGCTCGACCAGTTGGGCCTGCTTTCTGAGCATTTCAGCGGTGTCATCGACGACGCGCGCAAATGCTGCCTCTCCGCAGAGCTCGATACCCTGGGCCCGCGCCCCTGAGCCAAGATTGATGTCGCCGAGATTGACCACCTCGATGCTAGCGATCGTCGCACTGGCGAACACAATGAGAAGCCTCGCAACCAAACGGGCGGCGGGTCGCACCGCGACACGGCGGGCGGTGCAATCCCCGAGGGTGGTCACGCGCTGGCCCTGAAACATGCTCATGTCACCCGGTCCTGATTGCCAATCGGTGTTGTATGCGATCCACATTTCAAGGTTACGCCTTAATGTGACGATGGATCGACGGCGATAAAGGTTCGTACCCTCGTTGACGCTCGGGCGTCGCAACCCCATGTCCAGTCCAGCGGCTTAGGGAGGATGGCGTGATCAGATTTTTCACTTTCGTCGCAGCCATCGTGCTTCTGATCCTGGGGCTCATTCTGCTGCCGCTCCCGATTCCGCTGGGTGCGCCACTCCTCGTGATCGGCTCCGCAATGATGATCTCGGTCAGCCCGGCCTTTGCGCGCCTCGTCGCCAATGCGCGCGAGCGCTGGCAGCGGTTCGATGACGCACTCTCTTTCCTCGAGGTCCGTGCGCCGGAGACATTGGCTGAGATTCTCCGCAAGACCCGCCCCGAATCGGGCTGACGGGCTTGGGACCCAGGTGAAGTCAGATCGGGTGAGCCGCATCTGCATCCATCGGCCCGCGCCTCGTTCATGAGGCGCTCGCCCGTGAGACCGAGCGCCACGATGGTCTGACCTGCACCACATGCCGCTTTCCCGACCCGTCGTGCTCGGTCATGTTTGTCACGGCACGCGGTCAACTGCGTCAGTTGGAAGGGATGGGTGATGTCACAATCTGGTGTCAGCTACGATTTTTCGGGCGCACGCGCCATCGTCACGGGTGGTGCTGCAGGGATCGGGCGACGGGTCGGCGAGCGGCTGTCCGAGGCTGGCGCTGAGGTCATCGTCTGGGATCTCGACACAAGCCCGCTCCCCTTTGCCCGTTCGGTGGAAAAGGTCGATGTCTCTAACGGAGCGTCGGTTGCAGCCGCGGTCGCGGCCTTGCCGGAGCCCGAACACGGTATCGACATCCTCTTTCATTCTGCCGGCTGGCTCGGGCCCTCGGGTCCGACCGTCGACTACGATCCCACGATTTGGCGCCGCATCATCGATATCAATCTGGTCGGCACCTACGAGGTGGCTCGCCACGTGCTCCCGCTCATGGCCGATCGGCCAGCGCCCCGCATCGTGAATATGGCCTCGATCGCTGGCAAGGAAGGCACCCCCAACGCATCTGCGTACGCCGCGTCGAAGGCTGGCGTCATCTGCTTTACAAAATCGCTTGCAAAAGAACTGGTTGGCACGCCGATCCGGGTCAACTGCCTCGCACCGGGTCCGATTGAAACCGGTATGCTGGGCCAGGTTTCGCCCGCGCACGTTGCCGGCATGATTTCGCGATGTCCCATGGGGCGTGTGGGGACGGTCGACGAAGCTGCCGATCTCGTGCTCTGGGTGTGTTCGCCCGCGTGCAGCTACATCAGCGGTGCAGCATTCGATCTATCGGGTGGGCGGGCAGTCTACTGATAAGGGCTTGTGTAGGGGAAACGGTGCGGTCTCAAGCGCCGGTCGAGGGATATTGAGTGCAGAGCATGCTTGTGTCTCCGGCGCGGTTGTGCGCTGCGGCTCTCGCGATCATCGCCCTTGCGATATCGGCTACGCAACTCGAGCGCTGGCGCGATGGCCTGGTGATCGATCGCGTGACCATTGGAACCACGCCAGCGACCGTGTACCGCAAAGTCGGCGCACCGGCCGCGCCCGTGGTCGTCATTGCCCATGGTTTTGCTGGCTCGCGCCAGCTGATGGAGGCGTTCTCACTCACCCTGGCTCAGTCCGGCTATGTGGCGGTTGCCTTCGATTTCGAGGGGCATGGCCGGAACCCGGTCTCCATGTCCGGCGATGTGACGAGCGTCGAGGGCACCACGCGCCTGCTGATGGCAGAGATCGGCCGTGTGACGGACTGGGCTCTCGCCGAGCCTTACGCGGACGGTCGCGTCGCGCTGCTTGGCCATTCGATGGCGTCCGATATCGTTGTCCGGCAGGCGATCGCTGATCCCCGCGTTTCTGCAACGCTTGCGATCTCAATGTTCTCCGAGGCCGTGTCGGAAACGGAGCCGCGCAACCTGCTGGTCGTCGCCGGCGCTTGGGAGGGATTCTTGCGGGATGAGGCTCTGCGGGCCGTTCATCTCGTCGATGCGCGCGCAACCGAACAGCAAACCGTTGGCAGCTTCGCCGACGGGACCGCGCGCCGCGCCGTCGCAGCCCCCTCCGTTGAGCACGTCGGCGTCCTCTATTCTGCAACGACGCTTCGGGAGGTGCGCGACTGGCTCGATCAGCTCTACGCACGGCCCTCCGACGGCGCGCCCGTCGCAGCCATCGGCGGCTGGATCGTCATGGGCCTTGCTGCGATTGTGCTGCTTGCATGGCCCCTGGCTGCCCTGCTGCCCAAACCGGAGCATGTTCGCGAACACAAGCAAACGCCGGTGCCGCGTGGCGCACTCCTTGCCGCGGTGTCCATTCCGACAGTTGCAACGCCACTTATCCTGTCGTTGTTCGAGACGCGCCTTTTGCCGGTCCTCGTCGCCGACTACCTCGCGGTGCATTTGGCACTCTATGGAATCCTGGTGCTGGCCGTGCTCGCATGGTTCGGCGTTCGCCTCAGATCGGGCGGCCTGTTTGCAGGCCTGGCGCTTGCCGCCTATGGGATTTTCGTCTTCGGCGGCTTCCTCGATCGCTATGCCGTCTCGTTCGTGCCCCACGCAGGACGCCTGCCCATCATCGCCGCAATCGCATTCGGCGCCGTTGCCACCATGACGGCTGATGCCATGCTATCGGACGCTGGACGTGCTCCGCTCTGGCGCACGCTTGCTGCGCGCGCCGCGTTTCTGATCTCGCTGATGATTGCTGTCGCGCTCGATTTCGAGCGCTTGTTCTTCCTGCTGATGATCCTGCCCATCGTGATCATCTTCTATCTGATCTTCGGTCTGATGGGAGGCTGGGTCGGCCGTAGAACCGGCGCGCCACTGGCAGCAGGCGTCGGCATGGGTCTGACGCTCGCATGGGCGATCGGCGTCAGTTTCCCGTTGTTTGCCGTAGGCTGAGGGGAGGCTTCAGGCGGCTACGTCCCAATCGGGCGCAATCGCGAGATTGACGACCCTGCCGTCAGGCCGCGCGAGGCTGTCCAGGACCTGCATCTCGGCCGACGTCAGCTCGAAGTCGAACACATCGAGATTCTGACGTTGGCGCTCAGGATTCTCCGACTTTGGCACCGCGATGACGCCGGGCTGCTGGACGTGCCAGCGCAAGGCGATCTGCGCGGGTGTTTTGCCGTGGCGCGCTGCAATCTCGGCGATCGCCGACTCTGCCAGCATGCCTCCGACGCCAGGCCGCCCGAGCGGGCAATACGACACGACGGCAAGGCCATGGGCGCGACAGGCCGCGATCACCTTCGATTGGTCGAGGTGCGGGTGATATTCGACTTGATTGCAGGCAATCGGCACCGTCGTCGCGGTGATGGCCTGCTCGATCAGCGCAGTCGGAAAGTTCGAAATCCCAATCGCTTTGGTCAAGCCGCGTTGATGCGCATCGCAGAGCGCGCCGATCGCTTCCGAGACCGGGATTGCTCGGTTCGGCCAGTGGATCAGCAGCAGATCGACCTGATCGAGGCCAAGCCTGCTGAGGCTCGCTTCGGCCGACCGTTGAAGGTCTCCGCGGCCGATATGGTCGTGCCAGACCTTCGTTGTGACGAAAACCTCGCTCCGGGGAACTCCGCTCGCCCGCAGGCCTTCACCGACCGCCTCCTCGTTGGCATACATCGCAGCCGTATCGATGTGACGGTAGCCGACCGCAAGCGCGCTTGCGACGGCACGGGCGCAGGCCTCTCCCTTCATCGGCCAGGTTCCAAGTCCGAGTGCGGGGATGCGCGTTCCGTTGGCAACGACCATCGGGGCTCGAAGCTGCATTGCGTTTTTGCCTTTGTGTTGAAAGCGGTCCGTTTGCGCCTGCGCTCCGCCTGCGCAAGCCGAGACGCGACGGCCCGTGGCTGGGTGGTGGTGAGGCTAACGGTCCCGTCCTCTTGGTTCAACGGTTCGACGCGCGAGCGGCCGTGCGCTGTCGTTTTCTTGCCGGGCTGGCGCGAAGCTTTGCCCGTTCGAGCGCAACCCATCGCTTGCAACTCGGTCGTGCGAGGTTGCAGGCGATCTTGATCTGCGGTTCGGCAGGTGCGCGCGAGGCAGTGGCCCGGCCCTGCACGGCAGCCCGGGCAACGCCGCTTTCGGAACTCGGCGGGAGGTCGATGTCGGCTGCGGCACGCGCGATGAGATCGCGGGCGGTCATCCGGGCGAGAAATGGGTTTGCCCTGATGACGGCTGCACCAAGCACCGGAGCAACAGGTGCATCAGGGTCCATTGCGAGCACGCGAGACGCTCCGCCCGCACCGAGCAGGAATGCGAGCCTGAGGTTCGGAAATGACGGCGCGTGGCCGTCCTCGACGAGGACGGCTCCGTTGTCCAGCGTGTAGGCCTCTGCTGCGGCCCTTGCGATCGCACGGTCAGTTCTGAGGGCAAGAATACTTGCCTCATCGAGACCTTCGATCTTCGCCTGGAAATGGCGGCGCATGACGGCGAGGAACGTTGATCGAATGAACTGGTAGGGACCGGTCGCAGTCGAACGCGGGTTGCGGGCGTCGTCGCGGCCAGAGGATTCGGCGATCATCAGGCGGTCGAGAAAAACGGCCATGGTCATGCCGTCAGCCGCGCCATCGCGTGTGATGACGGGCGTGCGGGTTTTGGCGACCGTCCGCGCATCACGAACCCGCTGCGTCGAGACGCTGTCGATATCGGGGTGTGCATCCTTGGCGCTCAGCTCGTCCTCTTCGACCTCTCGCGGCACAGCGTCAGCGGCCGAGCGGCCAGCCGCCGATGGCGGCGCGATCGCAAGTGTCTCGACGGGCCGGGTTTCGATGGCCGCCGTTGCTTCGCGCGCGACTGTCACGGGCGCCGATCCCGGATCTCCGGCGACTGCAGAACCGCTCCAGGCGCCGGCGCTGATCGCAACCCATGCGGCAGCAATCGCTCCCGCTCCATGCCGTTTTGCGCAGCTTCCGGACACGTTCGGACCTCTCAGGCTGATCTGATCGCATATGAGCCAATGGCTTGCGCCTACCAATGCGATCGCACCGTGCGCAGAGCCTGCCGTTCCGTCAAATGCTTGATCGCCCTGAGGCTAATCGCACAGCCGGCGCGCCGCGAGTTTCGGCCCACGACAGCGCCCGTTGCGTGGGTGTACCCTAGCGGCTAAGAGGGCGGCTCAGGGGCAACAGGGATCGAGCGCGACATGCAGGTTGATCAGGCGACGGTTCGGCGCATCGCGCGGCTCGCGCGGATCAAAATCACGGACGATGAGGCAAAGGCGCTCGAGACCGAGGTGTCTAGCATTCTCGCATGGGTTGAGCAGCTCGACGAGGTCGACACGAGCACCGTCGAGCCGATGACACAGGTCGTTCCGATGACGATGAAGAAGCGCGTCGATCAGGTGACGGACGGTGGCGCACCAGACGCCATTGTCGTGAACGCACCGATGGCGGAAGACCACTTCTTCGTTGTCCCCAAAGTTGTCGAATAGCGGTTTGCGCTTGGCATCGAACGCGACCGCGTCGCGCCCTTGCTTCCTTCATGATCTTCATCACGCTTGCGATCGAACGAGCGATAGAACCAGGCGGCTTTCGTGTCCGAACTCTTAAAACTCACTCTGGTTGATGCCCGCAACAAGCTCGAGGCACGCGAGATTTCAGCCGTCGAACTGGTTGAGGCGCACTTGGACGCGATCGCGATCGCAAATCCGAAGCTAAATGCGTTCGTGGCGGTCACCGATGCCCATGCGCGGGCCGCTGCGGTCGATGCCGATCGCCGCCTCGCAGCCGGCGAGGGACGACCGCTCGAAGGCATCCCGATCGGGATCAAGGACCTCTATGCGACCCAGGGCGTGCGGACCCAGGCCTGCAGCCATATTCTCGATGGTTTCAAGCCGACCTACGAGTCGACAGTAACGGCTCAGTTGCGCGACGCTGGCGCGATCATGCTCGGCAAGCTCAATATGGACGAATTCGCCATGGGCTCGTCGAACGAGACGAGCTACGATGGTGCAGTCACGAGTCCGTGGCGACGCAGGAGTGGTGATGGAAGCCTCGACGCTGCAAGGCTCGTCCCAGGCGGGTCATCCGGCGGTTCGTCCTCGGCTGTCGCTGCCAGTCTTTGTCTTGGTGCAACGGCAACCGATACCGGCGGCTCGATCCGTCAACCGGCTGCATTGACCGGCACGGTCGGGATCAAGCCGACTTATGGCCGGTGCTCACGGTGGGGCATCGTCGCCTTTGCATCCTCGCTCGATCAGGCCGGCCCGATCGCCAAAACGGTCGCCGATACCGCTGCTCTTCTGCGGCACATGGCTGGACATGATCCAAAAGATACAACGAGCGTGGATGCGCCTGTGCCCGATTATTCGGCCGTTCTCGGCCGTGACCTCATCGGCACAAGGGTCGGTGTGCCACGGCAATATCGCGTCGACGGCATGAACCCCGAGGTTGCCGCCCTTTGGAACCAGGGCGTAGCTTGGCTTGAGGCAGCAGGCGCGACGGCGGTCGAGATCGATCTTCCACACACGAAATACGCGCTGCCCGCCTATTACATCGTCGCGCCCGCTGAGGCGTCCTCGAACCTCGCCCGATATGACGGTGTTCGTTATGGCTTGCGCGTGCCGGGCGATGACCTCATCGACACTTACGAACGCTCGCGCGCGGCGGGATTTGGCCGCGAGGTGAAGCGCCGTGTTCTCATCGGCACCTACGTGCTTTCGGCTGGCTATTACGATGCTTACTATTTGAAGGCTCAGAAGGTTCGCACGCTGATCAAGCGCGATTTCGACGAAGCCTGGAACACCGTCGACGTGGTGCTGACACCGACGACTCCGTCGCCTGCCTTCGCGCACGGTGAGAAGTCAGGCGACCCGATCGCAATGTATCTTGAGGACATCTTCACGGTCACGGCCAATATGGCCGGCCTGCCAGGCATTTCCGTGCCGGCGGGACTGTCGTCGAACGGGCTTCCACTCGGCCTTCAGTTGATCGCGAAGCCGTTTGACGAAGAGATGCTCTTCCGCACGGCCGCCGTCATCGAAGCGTCTGCGGGGCGGTTCGTGCCAGGAGATACTTGGTGGCTCGAGTGATCGAACCCGCCAACCAGAGGCCCGCAACGGAGGACAGCGCCATGACCCGCGCGCCGCAAGACTGCCGAGACATGACCGATGTACGCGTTGAAATCGATCGGATCGATACAGCGCTGGTCGATCTGATCGCAGAGCGCTTCGGCTACGTCGAACGGGCATGGCAGATCAAGCAGCAGGAAATGTCAGCAGCCAACGTCCCCTGGCGCAACCAACAGGTGATCGACCGCGTGCGTGCGCGCGCCGAGCAGCAGGGCGTGCCGCCCGATTTATGCGAGGCGCTCTGGCGTCAGATGATCGGCTGGTTCATCCAATATGAGGAGCGCAAACTTGAGCAGGGCGGTTCGAATACCCGCGTTCCGTAGTTCGTCACTCACGCTCGTCAGCCGCCGAGACGAGTTTCGAAAAGCAAAAGGTGCGAGCACCATAATGACTCTTGGAATGACTCTTGGACCGCTGATCGATCAGAAGTCCCTGGAAGACGGGTGGTGTAAAGGAAACCAAGTGTCGGAGACGGAAAACTAGGGCATTTTTATCTGATTTGCGAAGCGCCTTGGCGATCCCCTCAGATCGGATGTTGCACGAGCAAACCGGAGTGAAGCCGCCATGATTGTGACTCGCTCAAAGCCTCTGGATGCACGATGATTGAACTCGTCCCATTCGACTATTGGAGCGTGATCCTGCTTGCTTGTCTCAATCCAGTGGTGGCAGCCGTCGCCGTGTTCATGGGCCGCTCCGCCGATCAGTGGCAGAAGCTTCCGATTGCAGGCTTCGCAGCAGCGTTGGCAGGTGCCGTCGTCATGTGGATTGCGATCCGCATCGGGCTCGTCGTAGCGCAAGGGTATGGCGCTGCGACCGGTGTGTTTATGCTGTCGTTCGTTGTCGGCACCGCTTGGGCCGCGATCGGCTACGCAACCCGTGGCGTGGGCCGTCGCATGGGCCTTGGTCGCGCAAAGCCCTGAGCCAAAAGCCCTGAGCCTCCTCCGCTCGCATGAGGCGTGAGAACCAACGTGAGTTGCCAGCGCAATTGGCGCACTACGCGAGCGCAAAGAACCTGAAGCCGGCAGCGGCCGCCATGCCTGTAACCATGGCGAGCCAGGCCTGCCGGGTGAGAGCCATCACGATCGCTGCGACGATGATTGCAAGTCGGATCGCCCAATCCCCATTCCAGGCAGCCGGCGCCATGGCTGCGACCACGACGGAACTCGCGAGCGCCCGCAGAAACGCTTCCAGCGTTGGCGTCACCTGAACGCGATCCATCAGCCAAAAACCGCCGAGTCTGGTGACAAGTGTCACCATCCCCATGCCGAGGATCGTCACAACCGCGATGAACTCAGCGGCCATAGCGCGCAACTCCCGCGAGCCCACCAGCCAGCGCGCCGATCATGATATGCCAGCCGGCCGGAAGATGTGCATGCGCCAAGAGGGCTGCGACGGCCGCGACCAGCCAGGGTGCGAGATCGTCGGTTCCTTTCCAGAGGCCAACGAGGGTCGTTGCAAAAAGCGCGATCACGACGGCGTCGAGACCGAGGGCCTTCGGGTCGGGGACGCTGCTACCGAGCTGATGTCCGGCCGCCGTCCCCGCGAGCCAGACCGCCCACAGCACGAGCCCACTGCCAAACAAGAAGCCAACGTCGTTCTGCCCGCGCTCTTTTGCCTGGATCGTCAGTGCCCAATTCATGTCGCTCATCAGGCCGCCGGCGAGATTGCGCTGCCATGGTGCAACGCCCCGCACCCAGGTGCTTAACGCGGCGCCATAGAGAACGTGACGAATGTTTACCGTGAACGTGATCAATATGATCGGCAGCACTGGCAACGGCGCCGCCCAGAGCTCAACGGCTGCCAGTTGCGACAAGCCTGCGAAGACGACCGCGCTCATCAGCATGATCTCGAGAAACGAGATGCCCTTCTCACCTGCGGCAAGGCCCAGGGCCATGCCGAAAGGGACAACGGGCAGCGACAGCAAGGCACAGGCGCGCGCACCCGCTAGCGTTCCGGCCATGGTGAATATGGCCGGGTGAGGGGTGCCCGCGCCAACGGCGGTGTTCTGCGCCTGAGGCATGAGGCGTATTCCAGAAAAGGACTGGGCGGGTCAGGGACGCAGGCTTGAGATGCGCAGGACCATAACCGAATGTGTGTCATGCGATGGGGCTAGGGCGGCCGATCGAACGGTCGAACCACTGCTTAGCCGAACGCCGCACGTTGAGCGAGAGGCTTGCATGGGTGTCCGCCATGCGGGTGTCGTCGTGACTGCGCCTGCGTCGGGGTGTGGCGTGTCCTGCGCGCGCACGGCGTGACCGGGACCCGCCTTGGGGAGCGCATGCAACAGAGGCCAGACAGCGAGCACCGCCCTGCCGCACCCCACGGTGCTGCCACAGGCCTGCCGATGCTCGTGACGATCATTGCACTGGCGTTTGCGATGAACACGCTGGCCCGGGGCATCACCGAAACGTTCGCCGTTTTCCTCTTGCCCGTCGAAGCCGCGTTCGGGGCCAGCCGCTCACAAATGACGGCAACCTATTCGATCTACATGTTGGTGCATGGCATCGCTGCGCCGTTCGCCGGCCAGCTCATCGATCGTCTCGGCGCCCGAGTGACCTACGGGGCCGGTTTGATCCTGCTCGGTGGGGCTTATCTGATCGGCGGCCACGCACAAAACCTCTGGCACTATTACCTGTCGGTCGGCGTGATGAGCGGCCTTGGAGCGGCCTGCCTCGGAATGGTCGTTGCAACCGGTTTGCTGTCACGGTGGGTGACCAACCGCGTCGGCTCGATCATGTCGATCCCCTATGCCGCGGTTGGGTTCGGCGTTCTCGTTTTTCCACCGCTGACCCAGCTGCTCATCGGTCAGTACGACTGGCGCACGGCCCACGTGATCATCGGTTGTGGGATCATGTCGGCCTTCCTCGTCGTCATGCTGTTCCCGCTCGCCCGGATCACGCGCGGATCGGAAGCCTGGCGGGCACAGCGGTCTGAAACCCTTGGCGCGGGTGGCCGGGTTTGGGGCGTTGCGAGCGCCGTGCGCACGCGCGCGTTCTGGGCGCTATTCGCGGTCTACTTCTGGACCTCGGTGTCGGCTTACGCGGTGTTGCCGCAATCGGTCGCGTTTCTGGTCGAGAGCGGTTTCGATCCACTCGTCGCTGCGGGGGCTTTTGGCTTGACGGGCGGGTTGTCGACTCTCGGCATCCTGGCGATGGGACAGATCTCTGACAGGTTCGGGCGTCTCTATGCGACCGTTGGCTCTTACATTTGCTCGATGGTTGGCATCGCGCTGCTGGTGGCCATCGTCTGGGTCCCCCACCTCGCCTTCGTCTATGGGTTCGTTGTGTTCTTCGGACTCATGCAGGGCGCACGCGGCCCGGTGATCGCAGGCCTCGTCGCAACGCTCTATCGTGGCGGATCGGTCGGCGCGATCTTCGGTGCGCTCTCTTTGGCGCTTGGTCTTGGCGCGGCATTCGGTTCTTGGGCCTCGGGCCTCCTGCACGACCTGACGAGTGGCTACGTTGCCTCGTTCGGACTTGCAATCGCGGCATCGGCCATGGGCCTCTTGAGCTACGTAGCCTCGGCGAGCTTGCGCACGGAAACAATGACCGAGCGTCCATGAGTGCGCCTGAACAAAATGGCCGACGGGTCCGACTGCGCGCGGCGTGTGAAAACTGGCGCAGCGTCCGTCTTAGTTGGACATGAAGACGGGCAAAGTTGCATTGCTCAGGATGTGGCTCGTCGCGCCGCCGAAGATCATCTGGCGCAGCCGGCTCTGGGTGTAGGCGCTCTTGACAAGCAGGTCACATCCGAGTTGCCCGGCATGATCGAGGATCGTTGCGCCGGCTCCGCCAGGGCCGTTCGGCACCGTCTTCGCAGTCGCCGTAATGCCGTGAGCTTCGAGATAGTCGCGCAGTTCGTCCCCGCTGGGTCCTGGTACCGTCGCAGTTTCGACGGTGATGATCGTCACAGTCTCGGCGAGATGCAGGACCGGCAGCACGGCCGTCATCGTCTGGGCCGCCTCGGTGCTTCTGTTCCAGGCGATCACGACCCGCGTCGCGATCGTCTTTGGCGGCTCGAGCGGCGCAATCAGGATCGGCCGTCCGGATTCGAACAGCGCCGATTCAAGCGTTGTCATGCGTGAGCCGGGCCCCGCATTCGTCGGGCGGCCAACGACGGTGAGGTCATACACCCGCCCGAGCATCCCGAGGCCCGTATCCTCGATCGCGTCGCCGCCGCGCCAGCGCATGCGTGGGGCGTCGGGTCCAACCGACGCCACATGCTGGTCGAAGCGTCGTCGGGCACGCGCGGCCGTGTCGTCATCATCGCCACCGACCGGCGGAAACGTAACGGCAACGATCGGTTCTGCGCCAACCGCCTGAAACTGGATGAGGCGCAGCGCAACGCCATCGACCGATGATCCTAGCTTTCGCGCGAACAGCTCTGCCGTCGCAAGCATTGACGCGGTCTGATTGTGATCCTCGATCGGGACGAGCAACGTTTTCATTGGCAGCCTCCAGGCGACATCCTGCAGCGAACGAATATGATTGAGGAGTGGAGCGCAACCCGCCCAATCACGTTCGGCGCACCTTTCTGCCAAGTCTGCTCGCCGCTGAGCGGGTTGCCCCACCTGCCCGACCCTGTGGCACGGCGACATCCGCGAGCCGGACGGGCGCCTCCTGCTGTTGCGCGAGTGAAATGAACCGTACCCTCAGCGGTCAACCGACACTGGGGACCGGCTCTCCGCCGCGCAAAGAACTGCGCGCAGGGGGCGTTCCGGTGAGATCCCTCGCGTCAGACAGGGCCGGCGAATGGATTGGACTTGGTCGGGATGACATTTATACCGCTCCCTCTATCACCCCCAATACGTGTTCCGGGTAGTCAGAAATACGGAGAATCGATGCCCATGACGTACCTGCACGCCCTTGCTCTGTCTCTTGCCCTTGCCTTTTCCTATGCCCTCACCTCGGCCGTCGCGCCGACCATGACCTCGGCGCAAGGCCATTCCGGACACGCGTCGCCCTATGCCGGCTTCGAAACTCGCGCGATCAAGAGCCTCTCCCCGAACGATATGGAGGAGTTGCGCCGCGGTGGTGGCTGGGGCCTCGCCCTCGCCGCTGAACTGAACGGGGTGCCGGGGCCTGCGCATCTTCTGGAACTGCGGGATGAGATCGCCCTCTCGGTCGATCAGGTGGCGGCGATTCAGGCGATCTTCGACGAAATGCAGAGCGAAGCGGTCGCGGCCGGCGCCCGCCTTATCAAGGCGGAGGAGACGATCGAGGCGGCATTCCGGGCAGGCAACCTTGACGATGAACGCCTTCGCGCGCTGATCGCAGAGGCCGAAGCTGCAAGGGCAGAGCTACGCTTCATCCACCTCTCGCGGCATCTCTCAACACCGCCGCTGCTGAGCGCGGATCAGGTCGCCCGCTACACCATGTTGCGGGGCTATGGATCGGATCCCTGCGCCAATGTTCCGAACGGGCACAATGCCGAGATGTGGCGACGCCACAACAACTGCAACTGAGGCAGGCATCGTCGCCGCCCCTCAAACCCATTCGCCACGGCGAAGCCTTCGTGTGAGCCCGGAGCACCATAATCGCAAAACCTCAGAAGCCATTCTGACTTCCTTAATCGAAGCTGGACCATGGTCTCGCCGTGATCGAAACTGGCGAGGGCTATGTTGTGCGTGCTCCCCACTCTCTCATCATCGTCGAGAACCTTACTGTCCCCCTTGACCGCCGGGTTTGGCAGGAAGCGACGGCGTTGCGTGACGCGGGCCATGTCGTATCGGTGATCTGCCCAAAAGGCGGGGACTATCGGAAGTCTTACGAGGTTCTCGACGGCATTCATGTGTTTCGCCATCCCCAACCGCTGGAAGCCGATGGTGCACTTGGCTATCTCGTCGAATACAGTTCGGCTCTGTTCTGGGAGTTTGTGCTGTCGATCCGCGCACACTGGAAGGTCGGGTTCGACACGGTCCAAGCATGCAATCCGCCGGACCTGATTTTCATCATCGGCGCATTCTGGAAATACCTCTTCGGAAAGCCGTTCATTTTCGACCATCACGATATCAATCCAGAACTTTACGAAGCGAAATTCAGCAAACGCGGTTTCTTCCACGATCTCCTGCTGCGGTTTGAGCGCGCGACGTTCGCGCTCGCCGACGTGTCGATTGCGACCAACGAGGCCTTCCGCGACATCGCAACGACCCGTGGTGGCATGGGCGAGGACCGCGTGTTCATCGTCCGCTCCGTGCCGAACCTGGCGCATTTCCGACGAACCGCGCCCGATCCGCTTCTGCGTCCTGCCGGCAAAACTGTTCTCGGTTACGTTGGGATCATGGGGGCACAGGACGGTGTCGACCTCCTGATCAAGGCGATGGATCATCTGGTGCACGTCGAGGGCCGCGACGATCTGCACTGTGTCATCGTCGGATCGGGAACCGAACTTGAGCGGCTCCAAAGGTTATCTAACGCGCTCGATCTCGTCGACGTCGTGACATTCACGGGATTCCTGGCCGGCGAACGTCTCCTGTCGGCGTTTTCGTCGTTTGACATCGGCGTCATTCCCGATCCGAAGAACAGCTACAACGACAAGATCTCCATGAATAAGCTGTTCGAGTACATGACGCTCGGCATTCCGTTCGTTCAGTTTGACCTCGAAGAAGGCCGCCGGACCGCAGGCCCCGCCGCCCTTTATGCCGTGACCTCGACGCCAGCCGATCTCGCAACGCAGATCGCGCGCCTCGCTGATGATCCGGCATTGCGCTCGTCTCTTGCCGAGGTCGGCCAGGCACGCGCTCGGGCCTTGCTCAACTGGGACCGCGAGCGGGCGCAACTGCTCGCAGCCTACGAGCGTGCGCGCAGCGGCCGCTTGGCACTGGACGGGCATGGCGCTGCAGCAGCCAATTCGTGAGGCATCACGCCACAATCGGGTGGCGGGCGCGGCCATGAGGCGATTTTTGGCGCAGCGGGCCATGCGCTGTGCCGAGGGGGCGGCGACAGACGGCGTTTCATCCGATCAAGCGCTCAAGATCCTCGGCGCCGCTCTGCATCCGAAAGTGCTAACGAGACCGCGATCGCAAGGTAGGCCGATGCGAGGAGTTCCGCGAGGAACCCGACAACGACCACAGCGACAAGGCTCCCGCCCATTGTCACGACGAGATAGACCGGCAGCAGCCCAAGTGCGCGCAACATGCCAGCCGCCAGCAGGACCTCATTGCGAGCCAAAGCCATGAGCGCGAGGTTCGGGACCACTTGCACCATCCGCAAGCCCCATATCACAGCGAGCAGCGCGACGAGCAGCCCCAATCCGCCATAGGACGGGCCGAAGCCAAGTGCGAGCAAGGGTCCGCCGAAGACAGCGAACGCAACCACGTAGACGAGCGCCAGAACGCCTGTTCCGATCAGCAACAGCCGAAGCCGCTGCCGCAAGACTGCAGGTTTCGACTTGACCTCGGCGAGCAGGGGCAGCAGCAGAGCATTCGCCGTTTTGGCCACCAGCAGACCCGGCACCATCGTCAGCATGAAGGCCGCGGAGAACGCCGCGATCGCATCCATGCCGAGATAACGTCCGATCAGAATGCGGTCACCCTGATAGACGGCCACCAGCGGCAGAGCGCTCAGCCATAGCGGCCAAGAAAATGAGATGATGCGGATCGCGACCCCGCGGTCGAACCGCAGTTGCATCCGCTCTCCGGCGGCCAGATGAGAGACGAGTACGGCTGTTGCAGACTGGATCAGCGCGACGATCACGACGGCTTCAAACGTTGCGTTCCAAGCGAGAACGATTGGCGTGGCGACCAGCGCAACGATTTGCGGTACGACCTCGACGAGCAGGAACGGTCCATTGTCGAGGCTACGCTGCGCGCGCCGCATGTCGAGGTTGAGAAGGCCACGCAACAAGGGCGCAAGGCCAATCGCCATCAGGGCGCCCGTGGCCTCTGGGATGCGGAAAAACTCGGCGACCGGTTGGGCCACCGCGACAATCACGAGGCACGCGACGACACCGCGCATGAGCTGGAACGTCTGCACCGTGCCGACAACCGATGTGGTCCCGCCGTCATCGGCCTGGATGATGAGCTTGTCCGCGCTGAGGTCGCTCAGCATCTCCACGAGTTGCAGCATCACGAGGATCGTCGCCGCAATGCCGAAGTTGCCCATCGACAGCGTGTGCGCGAAAATCGCGTTGCGGAAAAACGAGCACGCCTGCGCAATCGTGAACCCTGAGAACAGCAGCGCCGTACGGCTCAGAACGAGCCGCCAGAGATCGGCAATTGCATCCGGGCCCGATGGTGAAAGCAACCGTCTCGGAATGTGAGCATCATGCGCCATGCGGTGTCGACCCGGTCTTCGGGGCGGCGCCAGGCGTCCCGCTGCGTCGCTGCGCGCTTGGATCGGACCCCAGCCATTCAGCTCTGCGCAGCCAGACCGATTGCCAGATCGAGGCACTCTCGCTCATTTTCCGGCTGCCGGTGAGCGCTGCAGCAACGGTCAGCGCCAGTGTGCGCGTCAACGGCCACGCAGCAAGAAGCCCTTGCCCCAGACCGACCTGACCCGCCGGAAAGTGGCGATCGATCAGCAGAGATTTGGCAGCGAGCAAGCGCACCATCTTGTCAGCGCGAACCCGCTCAGACGCGCCGCCATGGTGAATGATCGTCGCCTCAGGCGTCATCAGGGGTTCTGCACCAAGCTTGATTGCCCTGAGGCACAGATCCGCTTCCTCGCCATACATGAAGAAGGCCGCATCAAACCCGCCAAGATCGTTCCAGAAGCGGCGCTCGATGAGAAGGAAACACCCTGAAACGATGTCCACGTGTCGGACGGTGTCGCGGCGCCAGCCGCCGTAGGCCTCGGCGTTGAACACCTCTGACTGGCGGAACAACCCGGTCAGGCCGGTCGCGCGGCAAAGCAGGTTCCAAGGCGACATGCGCTGCCAGCACGATGACGGATTGAGCGTCCCGTCGCCGTACAACGTGCGCCCCCCCCAGATTCTGGCCTGCGGCGTGCACCTCGCGAACAGAACCAGGCGCTCGATCGCCCGGTCCAGCGCGACCGTGTCGGGGTTGAGAAGCAGCAAAAAGGCGCCACGCGCGACTTGTGCTGCCTTGTTGTTGGCGGCCGCGAACCCGAGATTCTGTTCACTTCGGATCAATGCGACGCCCGGAAACTCGGCGGCGATCGCATCAGCAGAGCCGTCACTTGAGGCGTTGTCGACCACGATCACTTCATACGAGAGCCGTTGCGTCTCACGAACGACCGACCTTAGGCAGTCAAGCGTCAGCTCCTTCGTGTTGTAGCTGACGATCAGGACTGAAACGACTGGGCTCATGAATTGCGGCACGGTCACGGAGGCCTCTTTTTGTCATTGTACCGTTTTCTCGGCGTGCCATCTGGGCGCTGCCGCAGGCAAACCATATACAGGTGCCGCTAATCCCACCTTAAAGGTATGCGCTGCAAATTCACCAAACCATCCCGGATTTCGTTCACCGTCTTTGCAAAAGCAGGCTCCGCATGGACTTCGCCACGCTGTCAGAAACCCGACCATTCGATGGAATCATCTGCATCGGCGGTGAGGATTGGTGGTATCACAATCGCGGGCATTTCGACTTTCAGATCATGAGAAGGATTGCCAAGCTCTGCCCAGTTTTGTTCATCAACTCCCTCGGCGTAAGGCTGCCCAACCCTGCGCGCGACCGAGAATTCTCGAAGCGCATCGGCCGCAAGCTGAAGAGTTTGTCACGGGGGCTCGTCGAGGCAGAAAAGAATTTCTTTGTTTTTTCTCCGGCGGCCGTTCCAGGCAAGACCGGACAGTTGCTGTCGGCCTGGGCACTGGCTCCACAGATCATACTGGCGGCCTACCGGATCGGA
>JBHJOC010000031.1:0-40119 GCA_050330095.1 Hyphomicrobiaceae bacterium | reverse complement strand
CATATCGGACATCACCGTTCTGACGTCGGCGAAGTCGAGGTTGATGAGTCCATCCTTCATGATCAGGTCGACAATGCACGCAACGCCCGAATAGAGCACCTGATCGGCCAGAACGAAGGCTTCAGCGAACGTCGTCCGCTCGGTCGCGATCTTGAACAAATTCTGGTTTGGGATGACGATCAGGGTGTCGACGACGTGGCGAAGCTGTTCGATCCCAGCCTCCGCGACACGCATCCGTCGAGATCCCTCGAACAGGAACGGTTTCGATACGATCGCGACGGTCAGCGCGCCAAGCTCGCGCGCGATGTTCGCGACGACGGACGCGCCACCGGTTCCCGTCCCACCCCCCATGCCGGCCGCAATGAAGACCATGTGCGAACCGGCGAGTTCAGACCGGATCTGATCGGTCGCTTCTTCGGCTGCAGCTCGTCCGACTTCAGGGCGCGCTCCAGCGCCGAGACCCTCGGTCAGGTGCACGCCGAGCTGAATCCGGCGCTCCGCGCTCGACATCGCAAGTGCCTGGGCATCCGTGTTCGCGGCGATGAAATCCGCCCCCTGGAGGCCCGAGGCGATCATGTTGTTGATTGCATTGCCACCAGCGCCGCCAACACCGACAACGGTGATCCGAGGGTTGAGATCGGTCGGCTCGGGAAGCTCGATTTTGATCGGCATGGCACTCCTCGGCGTCGGTTGTGGGCGGTCACGCAGACTGCTGTGAACGTGAGGATCGGAGGGTGACGCTCAACCAACACGCGGTCGTCATGCGATGACAGGCTTCAACGCTCTGCGGCCTCTCCGCACCCGAGCGTTGGAGCGAATCAAACAACTCGAATCAGCTGCATTTATACACGCGCTTTGGCATGCGCGCCGCATTCGGCACACAGTCTACCGATCCCCGATGCCTATAGAGCGCACGCATCGCGACCGCCAAGCCACGCTCGACGCCAAATCGAATCGACTGAGTTCTGATCGCGCTGATGCACATCGGCGAGGGCGGCATGCGGGGACTTGCAATTCGGCCTCACCCCCCTGGGATGGCGGAGCCTGAGCCTCGCCCAAGTGGTGACCGAGTGGCGACTTCACCGAAATCGCAAGAACCATCGACGGCGGGCAGTCTTAAACGGCCGATCCGGACGGAGGGGTGCTCACGCGGTCTTGGCAGACAAACACCGATCAGCGCAAATTCAAGAGCTTCCGCAAGTGCCAGCCCTTGGCTTCTATATCGACAATCTCCGGGCCTTGTCCTGCGTCGTGCAAAATGTAGCGCAGGCGCGTTGGCTTACCGAAGTTGCGGAAATTGGCGAGTACCGCAATGCGACCGGCCGGGCCCGGATTTGGATCGAGCGTGACCCTGAGCTGCGTGATTTCGAAATCCTGCGCATCGAAGATCGGATCAGACCCGATTCGGGCGAGGTTGCGCACGATCGCCGTCGCAACAGGTCGAGCGAAGCCCCAGCGCGTTGCCACCTCGACATTGTCGAAAATCGACCCACCGAGGTTTGAACGCCGGATATGCTCGCTGTAGAGGTCCTGAATGATCGACACGGCGCGCGCTGCTCCTGGATCGGCGCGTTGCTGACGTGTTGCAGGGCTTCGGGCATCCCTGTCGCGCTTTGGTTGCGCAGCATTCTCGGGTGCCGGCGCGACGGCCGAGGCAACGAGTCCTGGGAGACCGATTGTCACCCAGTGCTCGCCAACAGCACGGCATTGTGCGGCCGTCCAGTCGGGATTATCGAGGCTGGCGGGAAGATCAAGGGCACGGTTGCGCTGATCTTGGGTGATGCCGAACTTGTCCCACTGACGGTTGACGGCCATGCCGACCGCCCGCAAATGCCCACATGACGAAATCGTACCGGCGTTGGGCATCTCGAAACCAGGAATGCCGGCTTCGCTCATGGCGTCGCCAAGCCGGTCGCACGTTGCTTGATCCGTCGGCGGATTGGCGCCCCATGCCTGATCGGCGCGCATGAAGCCTTTGGTCCGCAACGTGCGCATGACTTTCTCGAACAGTGCCTCGTTGCGCGTCGGACCGCTGCGTAGCGCCGCGTCATTGACCAGCGCGATCTGGCCATTGACGTAGAGACAGGACCACTTGGCCCCATTGGTCGTTTGCGATTGCGCAGCGCCGTGTTCGGAGTTCTGTGCGGCCGAGGCGGTCTGTGATGGAGGTGCGATGCGGGGCGGATAGCCGAATACCGGCTCAGTGACGATATCGAGCAGGTTGCCGTCGGGCGTCACCACATCGAGTTCAGTGTCGCTGCAAGCGAGAAAGATGCCGCACTGCCGACCGCCGGCAAGATGACGCGAGTTGACGGGACAAACACGAACGCCACCACTCTGCGCATGCGGCTCGACGCGGAATTGCAAGATGCGGGCGAGGTCGGCCATGGGCTGACCGTCCGTCGGCGAGATCGGCTTTTCAAGACACTCCATCAGATCGCCGGAACGATCACACTCGCGCACGTTTAGCGTCACGAACGGTCCAGGATTGCCGGGTCCCGGTTGGATTCCGAGGCGCCAGTTGGGGTTCTCGCGGCGATGGACGAGTACGCCATCGCCAAAACCGATACGCGGATCCCGGCGGCATCGCTCGATGCGATCCCTGTCGGTGATACGAGCGATATCAGCTTCATTCTCGATGACGGCCCAGATGGTGTCGCCCGGAAACGCTGCAATTGATTGCACACCATCCTGTTTGGTGTTGTGACGCGGGCTGATCGCGGGTCCGTCGGCCGACGCTTGGGCCTGATCATCGACGGCTGCGAACCGAAGGTTGTACCAGCCCGATGGGCTGCGCGGCAGGTCACCAAAGGCCTCGCCTTTCGGCACCGACACCCACAGCGAGCCGCGATCGAACGAAATCTGGATCGGCAGCATAACGTCACCGATCAGCTGTCCGGTCAGATAGCGCCCGGCATTGCCAGGGACAACCGCACCAGCCGAGACCTGTCCTTGGCCGACGTAGCTGCCGTAGTGGTGCACGTTACGGCAGATCGCTTGCCAAGCTGGCTCTTTTGGACATCCGTCTCCCGGCCGGCTTTCGACGTGCATCGTCACGTCGACTTGCGGGTAGGACCCGGTGGGTGGTGGCTCGCTCGTCGGGACAACCGTCACAACAGCCTTGAAGCCCGTGCGTTCGATTGCCCACGAACCGATCACACTTGTCCGGGAAATCGGGTCGTTGCGATCGCCTGCCTGCAACTGCTGCGACGGCAGTATATCGACCCGCTCGGCTGGAGCAGCAGGTTGCGTCGACCGCTGGCGATCGAATGCCGGCGCAGGCTCAGGCGATGCTTCTGAGCGTCGGCCCGATGGCGCGACATCGGCAAAGGCTCTGACCCCGCCGGCAGAAAAGGCACGGGCGAGCCGCGCACAATCCGCGGGATCAGTTGGCGGGCCGCCAGCGAAGCCCTCGCGCTCGCCGATGCCGATCAAGAGCTGCTGTTGTGCAATGTTGGTCGAGAACATGAGCTCGGCGACGCGCGACTTGAGTTCGTCGCAACTCATGCCCGGCGGCTCAGGTGCAGCTGGGCGTACCGGCGTCAGCCAACCGCCGCCACTGCTGGCCGTCCCAGACGGTCCAGCTGCTGGCGTCACGCCGTCATCGCCTGCGCTGACACCTGTCGCACGCTCGTCGGGTGCGGGTGTTGCAGCGAGCCGCCCCGTAAACGTCGCGATTTCGCGCGTTGTCCCCTCGATGGGGCGCAAGTCCGCATCGACCTCTGTCGGACCAACAGAAAGCTTGATGGTGCCGGCCGGCACCGAGCGATCCCCAAACAGGTCTTTACTCACGATCGCGAAGTATGGACCGCCATCCGGGCTTTGGGCTGCGACGGAGCCGCCTTTCGTTACCACCTGGAAGGCGAAAGGATGCCCCAGGATCGGCATTTCGGTCGCCGGGCAGCCGTCGCCGCCGCACCAGCGGTCAAACATCAAGACAACGCCGCGCTGTGGCCGCTCCTCGACATTGAAGATGATCGACAATGCAGGCTCGCCAGTGGCATCGTTGGTAAAATCAAGCTGCCGCGTAGCACTTGAACCGGCCACGACCCGACGCGGCGCTGCCATGCCGGGCCTGCGTCCAGGATCCGATGCGTCAGTTCGGCGTTCTGGGCGGGACGCAGGAGTGAGCTGGTCTGGCTCGCGCTCGACCTCCGAGATGAAATTTCGGAATCCGGCTGAGTTGGCGAGCCTATCGGGAAAGCGGCTTTCGCTCGGCGGATTATCTCGGAATTCTGGCGTGCCGTAGCTGACGCGTCGTCCCTGCCATCTCGATCCGCTAGGCAGCCGATCATCTCGGCTCCAGCTGCCAGAGAATGTGGTCCCGTCGTCCGAAAGTCTCGCTTCAAAAAGACCTACGCTCTGGCCATCGAGAGAGGCCCACGAGCCGCGGATCGTCCGCAGATCGCCGGACAGCCGCGCCTCTATTCGGTTCTGGTTCCGGGCCGTCCATTCCCCCACAACACGGCGCCCCTCACGCACCAACGCGATCGTGCCTTCCGTGGTTATCCAGGTCCCATCAAAGCTTGTCCGTGCGCGCTCCCGGTCGGCAGCTATTGGATCGACACCTGAGATCTGGTCGATCTGCTCGGGAGTCACTGCTTCGACGAGACAGTTGCTTGGGCCGCCAACCCGCTGGATGCACCCGACCCGGGCCTCATCAACGAAGCGGCTGAGCATCTCTGGATCGGGTGTTTGCCCATCGCGCAGTCTGAGCGTGATAGGTTGATCGGTTCGCGAGACCTCGATGATCGTTTCAGCGACCGGACGGGGTGAACCCTCATCATAGGACTTGATCCGCCACATGCCCGTCGGGAGCAGGTAGGGTGCTGGACGGTTGTTCCTTGTGCCACGGCCTTCAACGATGTGCGTCTGGTTGTTCCAAGTTGTTCCTTCCATCGTCTCGAACACGAGATCCAGCGGGCGCTTTCTCGGGAAGCCATCGCGATCGTTGAGTTCGACGAACACTTCGGCGAGATCGAAGTCGAAGCGCAGCACGGTCGTCTCGCCGGGCGGCACATTGACGAGCTTCTCGCGCCGGAAGCCGGGCGCTGACCCGTGCACCAGATAGTGCCCAGGGGCGAGAGCAATTTCGTTCGAGTGTATGACGCCGATGGGATGTGCCACGCTCACTGCGCCATTCTCAACCGGATATAGTGTGAACGCGAAGCGCGGGTCTGAACCGCCATGTGCCGCGTGCAGGTTGCGGGTTTTGACATCGCCGTTCGCGGTCAACACTCCGTCGATGCGCAAGCGGGCAGAGATCACGCGGTCGATGATCAACGGCTCATGGCCCGGCACGACCTCGAACTCGATCCGCGCATTGATCGACCGCCCCCGATCCTCCAGCCGCTGCACGAGAGCGACGTACCGCCCGGGCATCATCGTCGCCTCGGCGCTATACGGGCGCTCGTGGTGCCACAGCCTGATGTCGGTCGGCGCTTCGCCCTCATTATCCAGGGCGCGTATATCCATTTTGAATGCACGAGAATTGAGGTGTGGACCGCCGCGGACGTCGCGCCAGCTGAAATGGACAGTCCGAGCTTGGATGACAGGTTCTGGTTCTGGCTCGGGCTCGAGGCTGACTAAATCCCGTAACGCATCGGTCAACTCGTCTGCATTATCAGCTGAAACATATTTCCCACCCGTGTTTTCGGCCAGACATGCGACCTGCCGGCCTTCATCCCGCGTCATCCCGAAGCCAACGACGTGGGCTGTAAAGTCAACGCCATCGCGCTCCAGTTCGCGTCCCAGCGCACAAGGGTCGGCCTTGCACGTCTCGATGCCGTCGGTCACGAGAATGACCGTCGCCTTGTTCTCCCCGTAGGTAAGCTCCTCAGCCGCGAGACGAACCGCGTCGGTCAGCGGTGTCATGCCGACCGGGCGGATCGCGCGGCTCGCCCTCAAGATTTGCGGTACTGTGCGACGCGCGGGGCCAAAGCTTACCAGTGTTTCAATATCGGTGCAGGACCCGCGCTGGCGATGTCCATACGCGATAAGACCAATTTCGGTCTCTTGCGGGATTTCACTCAACACCGTCGACAGGGTGTCTCTGGCAATGTCCATTTTCGTGCGCCCGCCGATCTGGCCGCGCATTGAGCCTGAGGCGTCGAGCACGATCATGACGCGCGGCGTTTCCTGGCCAAAGACCGGGGTTGATATGATGCCGGACAGCAGGCCCCAGCCTAGCGCAAGAACAAGGATGTAGTTGGATAATCCTATCGCGTTTCGCCTCAGACCGTTTTTCATCCATTCGGCTCTGTCACGAGGAAACATCAGCGATATTGGGCTCATCCGTGTCTCTTTAAGTTCAGCGTTGATTGAGCGTGTCAGAGAGTTCGAACGCTTTGGCATTAAGCCTATACCCGCTTTCCGGAGTTCGTCGGTCACCCGCGTCAGACGCCGAAACGAACGACGGAAAGCAAAGGGTACGAGCAACGTATTGGATCTTATACCGCTTTTCGATCAGACGTCCCTGGACGTCGGGCGTTGCGGATGGTGCAGGGACTTCTGATCGGCGGTACCAGCTCGCAGCGGCTGCTGCCATGTGGACCACCAAGACCCGCACGACCCAGAGCAGCGGCATCGTCACGCTGCCGCGTTCAACCGTTTGAGAGCCGACTCGAAACGCTCGATCTGGCTTGTGAACTCGACCTTGCGCTCCCTGTTCTCCTCGACGACCTCGTCAGGCGCTTTCATAACGAAGTTGGGATTGGCGAGTTTCTGGTCAATCTTTGCGATCTCGGCGCGCGCCAGTTCAATCTCCCGTTCGAGCCGTGCTTTCTCCGCCCCCATGTCGATGATCCCCGCCAAGGGCAGGGCAACCTCGACCTGATCGACCACGATGATCGCAGCCCCCTTTGGTGCGCTCTCCACGAAGCGCATCGCATCGAGGCGAGCGAGCCGGCTGATCGTCTCCTCGTGCTTGCGTGCCCGAAGCCGAACGGCCGCCGGCGCACCGATCAGGCTCAACGTCAGCTTGGCCCCTGCGGGCACGTTCATCTCCGAACGAACCGAACGAATTTCGCTGATCAGTTTAGCGACCCAGCCGATCTCTTCATCGGCCTCGGGCACCACGAGGCCTTGCAGCACTGGCCACGGTGCATGGCAGAGTAAAGTGTCCCGTCGCGGACCGTACTCGGCGACGTGCTCCCACAGTTCCTCGGTCACGAACGGCATGAACGGATGGAGCAACTTCAGGATCTCATCGAAGACCCAAGCCACTGTCGCGCGCGTTTCGGCGATGCCTTTCGCATCGGAGCCACTAAGGATTGGCTTGATGAGTTCGAGATACCAATCGCAGAACTCGCCCCAAACAAACTCGTAGACGCGCCCAGCAGCCTCGTTGAAGCGGTAGGCCTCGACCGCCTCGGTCACGTCACGGGCAGCGCGCTCGGTCTCGCCGATGATCCAGCGATTGACAATTTCCTGAACGGCCAACGGATCAAAGTCTGCAACGCGCGTGCACTCGTTCATCTCTGCGAAGCGGGCAGCGTTCCAGAGTTTGGTTGCGAAGTTGCGGTAGCCCTCGACGCGTGTTCGCGACAGCTTGATGTCTCGGCCCTGCGCAGCCATCGCCGCCAATGTGAACCGGAGGGCGTCGGCTCCATAGGCATCGATCAGTTCCAATGGGTCTATGACGTTGCCCTTTGACTTCGACATCTTCTGGCCCTTCTCGTCGCGGACCAGCGCATGGATATAGACGGTGTGGAACGGCACCTCGGGTCTGCCGTTCTCGTCCTTCATGACGTAGAGCCCCATCATCATCATCCTGGCGACCCAGAAAAAGATGATGTCGAAACCAGTGACGAGGACGTCCGTCTTGTAGTGGCGCCTCAGTTCTGGCGTTTCGTCGGGCCAGCCAAGCGTCGAAAACGGCCAGAGCGCTGACGAGAACCACGTGTCGAGCACGTCTTCATCGCGCGCCAATGCAACGGCGTGCTCTGCGGCTTCCTGCTCGGTTTCGGCAACGAACACGGCGCCATCTGGTCCGTACCAGGCCGGAATTTGGTGCCCCCACCAAAGCTGGCGCGAAATGCACCACGGCTGGATGTTGCGCATCCACTCGAAGTAGGTCTTTTCCCAGTTCTTGGGCACGAAGACGGTATCGCCCTGCTCGACTGCCGCAATCGCTGGTCCTGCAAGCGTGGCAGCATCAACATACCATTGGTCCGTCAGATAGGGCTCGATCGGAACGTTCGAGCGATCGCCATGCGGGACGGTGTGGGTCGTGGGCTCGACCCGCTCGAGCAACCCGAGCTTTTCCATATCGGCGACGATCAGGCGGCGCGCCTCGAACCGGTCGAGGCCGAGATACCCCTCTGGGATCGAGGCACCCTCAGCGGCTGCCCCGGCAATGATCAGTCCGAACGGATCAAGGACATTGACCATCGGAAGGTTGTGGCGGCGACCGACCTCAAAGTCGTTGAAGTCATGGGCTGGCGTGATCTTGACGGCACCAGAGCCCTTGTCCGGGTCCGAGTAGCCGTCTGCGACGATCGGGATCTCGCGCCCCACGAGCGGAAGCACAACCGTCTTTCCGACGAGCGGCTTATAGCGCTCATCGTCCGGGTGAACCGCGACCGCAGTGTCGCCGAGCATCGTTTCGGGCCGCGTGGTCGCAACCACGATGTAATCGCGCTCCTCCCAGGCCGTGGGCTTGCCCTCGCCGTCGAACGCGGCCGGCATTCGAACCTTTTCGCCACCCTTGAGAGGGTAGCGGAAATGATAGTAGTGCCCGCTCGGGTCGCGCTTCAAAGCTTTCGCGAGAGCGCCGGCATCGAAGGGCTTTTCAGGATCACCGGCCGCCCAAGCAAAGGAGCCTTTTGCATCGACCTGTATGACCTCCAAGTCAGAGATCGCAGTCTGGAACTTCGGGTCCCAATTGACCAGGCGCTTGTCCTTGTAAATCAGGCCGGCCCGATAGAGCTCGACGAACACCTTCAGCACCGCGCGCGACAGGCCCTCGTCGAGTGTGAACCGTTCGCGGGAAAAATCGCAGGATGCACCAAGGCGTTTGAGCTGGCCGGTAATCGTGCCTTCGGATTGCGCCTTCCACGCCCAGACCCGCTCAAGGAAACGTTCCCGGCCAAGCGTGCGCCGATCTGGCTCCTGACGCTCCGCCAATTGCCGTTCAACGACCATCTGCGTCGCGATTCCAGCGTGGTCGGTGCCCGGCTGCCAGAGTACATCACGCCCCCGCATGCGCTCGAACCGGCAGAGGATATCCTGCAGCGTATTGTTCAGCGCGTGCCCCATGTGGAGCGAACCCGTCACATTCGGCGGCGGAATGACGATCGTGTAGGGGGCGGAATTCTGGCGATCCGGCCGCCCAGCCCTGAATGCTTGCCGTGCGTCCCAAAGCTGCGAGATCCGCGCCTCGATCGTGGCCGGGCTATAAGTCTTGTCGAGCATCTGAATGGGTCCGCTGATGCCGTGGACGTGAGCCGGGTACAGCGCGCGGGACCTCGGCCCCGAGCGCCAGCTCTTCTCGTGCGCGGAGCTAATGCGGTGAACGTCGGGAGTGTCAACCGGTTGGGAGCATAGCCGCAATCGGTCGAGCGAATGACGTTTTGCGAACTGGCCAGCAACGTGCCGCACGCATAGGTGAACTAAGACGCGATCAACGCAATACTAATGTTCCGTCACCCTCGTCAGGCGCCGAAGCGAACGACCGAACGCAGAGGGTACGAGCAACATTTGGATCTCGTACCGCTTTTCGATCAGAAGTTCCTGGAAGGCGGGTGTTGCGGATGGTGAAGGGCCTAACGATCAGCGGTACGAGCACCGTGCGCTCGACGATCCGGTGTCAGCGCTGGTCGTCCTCGGCACGGTGCGTTCGCGCGCGATCTCGAAGCTCGTCCGCGAGCATTTTTTCGACGACTCGCGGCAGATTGTCGTCAAGCCACTCTCTGAGCATCGGCCTTAAAAGGCTGGCCACCATCCCCTCGAGGCTCGTCTCACCATCCCGCATCGGCGGCACAGCTGAAGGCGTGGCAGCAGCCGACCTTGAGACCTGGGCCGCGCCAGCACTTGCAGCAAGGCTGCCCGCCGGTGTGCTCGACGGTTCGGCACGATCAATAGCTGCTGACGCAGGATTGGAGCCGACAGGCACAGGGCGCACAGACGGACTGGGCGCAGCCTCGTTCCGCGTGGCAGCAGGCCCGCGGGCGGCAGCTGATCCGCGCGCCTCAAGCATATCGAACAGGCCCGGCGTGTGTGGCTCGGCGCTCAATCGAGCGGCCGCGTAAACACCGAGGCCTGCGCCGCTGTCGCCGGGACGCGTATCTGCCAGATCTTGACCCGACGAACTCGCCTCGGCGTCGTTCGCCAAGCCATCGATCCGCGTTTCAGTTGGGCCGGCCTCGCGCTCCGGCTGCGGACCCTCCGGCCAGAGATCAGGACCAGACATCGTCGCTGCCTGCGCCCCCCCCGAGGCATCGGCGAACGCATCCCCCTCGTCGTAGTTTTGTGGAGAAATAGTGTCGCTCTCGGCCGGCTCGAAAGCAGCGTCGGTCCAGTCCACCACGATCTCGCCGCCCTGGACGCCGGGAGACGGCACGGCAGGATTGATTTCCATCGTCCCACGTGGCGCATCGAATTCTGCAATCACCGGTTGACGATCTGCGCGGTCGCGCTGTTTCCCAACTGCCCCCGAGAACCAAGGAGCGGCATCGCTACTCGACGTGGGAGCCGACTTGACGGACGGGGATGGGGCCGGTGCCGGCTTCGCAAACCCGACAGCCGCCGATCTGCGCAACCGCTCGAGCGCGGAGAGTTCTGGTATCGCTACACCTTCTGCATCGGCAGCAGGGAAAACGTCACCACGCGGCGACGGTGCCGCCTCCAACGGCGGACGCGGCACAGCTGCAGCCTCATCGCCGGCCGCCGGAGCTGTCGAAACAAGAGATGTATGCCCCCCGAGCAGATCGCTCAGCGGCCTGACGGACTCAGCTTCCGGAGGCCGTGGGACGCCCGGCAGGCTCGGTTGGGGCCGCGCGGACGATGGAATTGGCGCATACTCGGGCTCCGACATCTGCGACGTGAGTTCAGGCTCGCTACTAGGACCCCGCAGTGTCACTGGCTGTTGAGCGACTGGCGGTTGACGCCCAAGGCCCTGCCGCTCGACTTCAAACCGAAACGGTGGTCGCTCTGGACTTCCATCGGCGCCGTCCGCAGCCGAGGACTTGATGCTTGAAACATCGAACGCTTGCGCGGCGTCGGTCGCCTGTTCCGGCGTGGGGGAGCGGCGAGCGGCACGAGCGCGTTCGGAACTATCAGTACTCGGCTGCAAGACCGGTACGGATTCTGCCGACGCCGAAGCAACCGACCACGCATCGCGATCTGGGTCGGGCCTGCCCGGTCCGCTCGGCTTTAATCCCAGCGCGGAGTTCCGAACTTCGTCCTCAGAGCCCGGGCCGCGCGGGGCCACCTTTGCTCGCTCGACGTCTTGACGCACGTCTGCTGCATCTTCGGATATGATGCGGCGGATTGATGCCAGGATGTCTTCCATGCTCGGGTCTGCTGACGGGTTCGCGCGCGTCATGTTTCCATCCTGCTAAGGGCCCAACCGTCTCCGCTGCATGCGGTATCGATCGTCCCAATTCGCTCAGGGACCGCACGACCTGCCGGGCGCGCCCCTTAAAGGTTTGCGCTCACGACGGGCTGCGAGCGCCGAGCCAGCGGCTCGACCCGATGTCTAACCGCCAGCCACAGAAGATCATCGTCGCAGTGGAGCAATGGTCTTGAGTCGCTTTGAAGCCAGACACCAAAGAGTCTCAATCGCATTACGACAACACAACTGTCACCACATGAGATAAACAACCGATTCGAAGCGATCGCAGGTCTTTTGCCGCGCTGGCGCACACAAGCTGTCCACAGACTTGATGCCAAGTCGCTAAACGATGACTCGAGACAACGGCAACGAAATGGCAGGCCCCGGCTGAGGGCTGTCGAAAGAGGTCGCAACGCCTGCAAAACACCAAGACCAGCGGAGCTCGTCACTTGTAGACGTGGTGGCGCCCTACATCGTCCCACAGGTCGTAGGAGTCCCGGCGGCCCTCTCGATCTGTGATCGAGATCCTCCACCACTCGCGCCTGACCTGATGGTAGTGCGCATCAGGGTCATAGATGGTTCCCGATACCCCGTAGGTCTCTGCATCAAGCCTGCCGATGGCAGCCAGCAACTGGTAGGCGCTGACGACGATATCCCGCTGCGTCGTGGTGAGCTGCACCTGTGAATCAAGCAACTCCTGCCGCGCGTTGAGCACCTCGAGCAGCGTGCGCTGGCCGACGCGCTCCTCTTCCCGCACACCGTCAAGAGCGATCTGGTTTGCCTCAACCTGTGCGCGAGCCGACTGCAACTGTGCGCGGAAGGCCTGGACCAGGGACCACGCGCGAACGACCTGCTCGCGCACCTCCGTGCGAACGAGTTCGATCTCCTGAATGCGACTGACGTGGACATGTTTGCTTTGACGCAAGCGCGCCCGGGTCTCGCCGGCTTCATAGAGCGGGATGTTGATCCGCCCCGTGATTGATCCTTGTTCGCGACGGTCCGTCAGCGGGGTCGGGTCTCGGGTCGCACTGTAGCTTGCCTCAAGTTGCGCCGACGGAAGCAATTCTCCAAAAATCTGGTCGACGCTGAACCTCGCCGCCTGCTCGAGATACAGGGCGCGCACCAGCGACGGATTCTGCTGTAGACCAATGTCAGTTGCCTCAGCCAAGGACTTGGGCAGCACGTGATGGGGCAGGCTCGGTGGCACGAGCCGGCGAGGCTCACTCCCAACGATGCGCCTGAACGCCGCGCGGCTCGAGGCAAGATTGGCCCGGGCGAGGTCTATGGCCGCAGCGGCCGCAGATTGCCGGGCCCGCGCCTGGGCAACATCGGTCCTCGTCACCTCACCAACCGAGAACCGATCCTGTGTCGCCTGCAGCTCACGTTGCAAGAACGCAAGATTCGCCTCCCGCAGCTGCAGAATCGCCTCATCCCGCACCACGTCGACATAGGCTGTGGCCGCCGCTTGCAACACGCTCGACTCGATCGAGCGAAGTGATTGCTGGCCGGCCCGGACGTTTGCTTCAGCTTCGCTGACAGCATTGACCGTCCGAAAACCGCTGAAAATTGGCTGGGTCAACGTGATCGCGAACGATCTTGGACGCGAGGTACCATCGCCGGGTGAACTTGGGTCCGTGTTTGTATTCTGGACGGCTGCGGAAAGCTGGGAGGAAATCGTCGGCCGGTAACCAGACATCGCGCGCGCGACATTCTCGTCGGTAGCCCTGAGACGCGCGCGCTCTGCTTCGATCTGAGGATTGTAGGTGTAGGCCGCAGCGAGGGACTCGGCGAGCGACTGTGCAAGTGCATTGGGCGCAGCAAACCCGCCAAGCGCAACAGCGAGCACTAGGACGCGCGAAAGCCCTGCGATGGTCGCTGAAAACGCGGATGCGGCTCCGACCGATCGATGCCTGCGTTTGAAGCCCGTCAAAGTTCGCACGCATTTCCCCCGTGTGCCTGCGCGGGGCGCGCCAACGTTGCCCGACGCGCCGGCGCACCGAACATCGATTCGGTGTGCCCCCAGCACATGAGGGATTAATAGATTGCAAATCAATCGGCTGCTGTAACCCAAACCCTACAGGTTGCGGATTTCTTCGCAGCAGGGGCTCGCACGCCGGATCTCGGGTATCGAAAGCGGTCCGTCAGTCTGCGCGCCGGAATGGTGGATGCCGATCGCCTGGAAAGACAAGTGGCGCCTCACCCGTCGCAGTTGCAGACCGTGCGCTCGGCTCTGCCTGCCAATGTGGCGTGGGATATTGCGCCTCGAGCCGCAGGCCGCGCGCCCGCTCGACAGCGCCCGCTTCCAGATCCGCAGGCCGCGTCGCTAGTGGTGGCATCGCCCCCAAGGAGACCGAAGCTTTGCGATCGCGGAGCAATGCCCCGTCCTCGGCAACACCACCCCGCATGACGGGTCCAGCTGCCGGTGCAGCGTTCCTGGAGCCATCGACATTATGATCGTCGAGCACGGGCCGCTTGAGCCGCCATGCCTGCCGGGCGTCGTGCGCCTCGGCCAGATCCGGCGGGAGGGGATCGGGCTGTGCGATCGAGGTTGTGAACCACTTGCCGCGCGCGGCTTCAGTATGTGCCTCGGGGGCATAGATCGCAGTCCCAAGTTGCAGAAGCTCAGCGTCGAGGCGGCCGATTTCTGCCAGCAGCGCATATTGCGCGACGACGGCATCGCGTTGCGTCCTGATTTTGGCAGCGCGCGCCTCCAGCAACTCCTGCTCGGCATTGAGCACGTCGAGCAACGTTCGTTGCCCGGCCTGCTGTTCGGCGCGCACCCCGTCAAGGGCGGTCTGACCGGCTCGGATTTGCACGTCATCACTCGTCAGTCGTGTGCGCGCCGCCATCAGACGTGACCAGGCCGCCATAACGCGCGCCTCGACCAGCCGTTGCGCTGCCCGTATGTCTTCAATCCTGCCCACGTGCTGGTGCTTCGCCGCGCGGACGCGGGCCCGGGTCTCACCTCCCTCGTACAAAGGGACGCTGAGACGCGCGCCGACACTCGCCGTGCGTTCCCATGATTGCCCCGTCAACGGGCTGTGCTCTTCCTGAAACCGGGCTTCGAGTTGCACCTGCGGCAGAAGCTCTCCATGGATGCGGTCAACTTCGGAGCGCGCGGACTGCTCGTCATAGCGCGCCGACAGCACCGATGGGCTCTCCGTCAGCGCAAACTGAACCGCCTCTTCCACCGTGCGCGGGACAAGTTTGAGCGTTAGCGGCGGCATGCGGATCATGCCATTGGGCTCGCCGATCAGACGCCGATACTCGGCCTCGCTCGCCCGCAAGGCTGCGCGCGTCTCATCGAGTCCCGACAACGCGCGGGCATGGCGGGCCTCGGCTTGAGCAACGTCAGTAATCGTGACTTCGCGGACGGCCCGCCGCGCGCGGGCGGCCTCGAGTTCGCGTGTGAGTGCCGCGACATTTTGCTGGTTGAGATCGACGAGCGCCCGATCCCGGACAACATCCATGTAGGCAGTGACAGCCTGCAACAGCACCTCGGCCTCGAATCCCCTGAGCCGCGCCCGTCCTGCAAGCACACGCGCCTCGGCTGCATCTACAGCTGCTCGGGTCCGAAACCCATCGAACAACGGCTGCGTTACCGAAACCCCGAAGCGGAATGGACGCCCCTCGCGATGGCGCTCGGCTCCTGTCGCGCGGGTCTCCTGCTCCATGCCGTAGGACGTATCGCCGCGAACAATCGGACGCCATCCGGAGCTCGCTTGGGGAATACCCTCGTCGATCGCGCGCAGCCGGGCGCGCTCGGCATCGAGTGCCGGACTTCGATCATAGGCCGCGGTGAGCGCATCATGCAGCGAGGTGCCTGTTGCAGCGGGCGGAGAACCGCAGATCAGCGCGATCGCAAGCCCGCTCATCGCAAGCAACCGCAACGGCGAGCGCACGCTGAGCCCTGCGCGACATCCGTCGCACAGGCGCCACGCCGGGCTCGCCGCTTTCGTTGACATGCAATGGCTCCGACAAACCTACCGGGCGCTGCCGCACTCGCAACGCGCACACGCGGAACCAGATCGCGCACGTCCAGACGGGCAAGCCGCCGACGGTCAGCCTGCATCATGAGCGTTAAGCAGCCATTAAGCGCGTGCGGGAGGGAAGCCGGAGCAACGATCTCAATCGGGCCCAGATGTAACGCTAACCTGCTCGCGCAGTTCGGTTTCGGTCAAAGAAGTGCTATTGCAGCCTTGAGATTGGCACATCGCAGCTGGCGGGTGCTCCCGGTTTTTGCGGCACAGCGCCGCCATACGGGCCTAGAGCGCCGAGACCCTTGCTTTGGACTTCAGGTGCTCAGGCGGCGTCCGGCGAGCCGAAGAGCAAGCGAGTGCACCGAAAATCGCAAGGGATGGGCAGAACGGCAAAGTTGAGAGCGCATGGTGAGACGCAGTCTGCACGAAATTGAACCTCGCCGGCACCCTCGTACGGGTGGCGGCGCGCGCCTTGCGGCACTGCTGCGCTATGGCCTCATCGCCTGTTCCGGCGGCCTCCTGCTCGCGGCTGCGGTCGTGATCACGCATCGCGCCGCCATCGGCTCATCCCCGCCGGAGGGTCAACCGCCGGCCATCGGGACGCGCTCAAGCGATCAACCGACGCGCGTCGCCGCGGTACAACCGACGGTGCAGCCACGCTTTGTGAGCGAAACGGAGGCAGAGCTTCGAGCGGCCCTCAGAAGTTTTGTTGCGCCCTTGTTGGCCCATCGACTTGCCGACGAGGAGGCGGGCCACCTCAGGACAGCCGTCGCCGCCGCCCAGCGTGGTGACCTTTCAGAGTGGGGGGCGGCGCGGTCGACACTCGTGCATCCCGTTGCCGCCAGGATCGCCGATTGGGCGAAGCTGCGGGCAGGTGTTGGGAGCCTCTCGGAGTATCGGGCCTTCATTGAGGCGAACACGGACTGGCCGGATCGCGATCGGCTGATCGCGCGCATGGAGGCCGCCGCATTCACGGCCGGCGCAACGGTCGGTGAGATCAAGGCCCTGTTCGAAGCCTTCCCGCCTCAGACCGGACTTGGTCTCGCAGCGCTCGCATCGGCACATCTGGCAGCAGGTGACGTTGCAACCGCTCGACCACTTGCAGCGCGCGCATGGCGCGAAAACAACGTACCGGCCAACCTCGAGACGGGCTTCGTTGCGCGCTTCTCGTCCGTCCTCGACAGCGCTGACCATTTGGCACGCGTCGACCGCATCATGGCCGACCCCACCCTGCGCAAAGCAACACGTGATGCGCGCGCTGAAGCTGTCCGCCGCGTCATTCCGCTGATGACCGAGGCTGACCAGCGCCAGGCGACTGCGGCCTTGTCACTATATCTTGGCCAATCGGCAGCGGACCGGTTTCTCGCAGCACTCACCGACGACCAGCGCGCTGCCGACGGTATTCAAAGGCAACTTGCATTCAGGGACCTTCGCAACAAGCGCTTCAAGACGGCGGCCCAATACCTCAGCCGCGCGAAATCCGGGCAGGACAGCGGTGCAGCAGATTCGGATTGGCGACTGCGCGAAGCCGTCGCGCGCGCGCTCGTCGGCACCGGTGATGCAGCGGCGGCCTTCGCGGTCGTGTCGGGTGCACGACCAGACGATGCCAACCTTCGCAAGGATCAGGCGTTCTACAGCGGTGACATCGCGCTGCGCTTGATGCGTAACCCCGAGCAGGCAATCCTGCATTTCGAGCGCTATGTGGCCGATGCGGATGGGCCGCTGAGCGCATCACGTGCCCAGTTCTGGCTTGGGCAGGCCCATAAGGCCGCCGGACGAAATGCGGAGGCTGAGGCCGCTTTCGCTCTGGGCGGCACCTTCCTCGACACCTTCCACGGCGCCCTGTCGCGCGTTCAGCGCGCGCCCCCTCAACGCCACCTGACGTTGCCGTTCCCGGACTTACCAACCGATGCTGAAGTGGCGAGATTGCTGGCTCGTGACGTCGTGCTCGCCGGCGTTCTTGCCGACCGTGCCGGCCTCGATCGGGCAATTGTCAGAGCGCTGTTCGGCGCCGTCACATGGCGCGATGCCAGCGCCGGCGAGGTTCTGCTCATTGCGGAATTGGCCGAAGCACTCGGCGACACGCAGATTGCTGTCCGCGCTGGCAAGGCCGGGGTCGCACGCGGCTTCCCACATTACCTTTACTCCTACCCCGTCCACAAGCTGCCGGAGTTCGAGCCACTCGGGCGGTTCGACGTTCCACCTCCAGAGCTGCTGCTTGCGATCGCGCGGCAGGAGAGCGAGTTCAACACCACAATTGTCTCACGCGCCGGCGCTCGCGGCGTGTTGCAGGTGATGCCGATCGCAGCCCGCCATGTGTGCCAGGTTCACCAGATCACATGCGAAATCGAGCGCCTGCTGACGGACGAAAGCTACAATGCGAAGATCGCTGCGGCCTATATCGGGGAGCAGATGGCCGCTGTCAGGGGCAATATGATCTTGACGCTGACGAGCTATAATGCTGGGCCCGGCCGCACGCGCCAATGGCTCCGCCAACGGGGCGACCCGCGCGCGCCCGATGCGGCTCCACTCGACTGGGTCTACGCCATCCCCTTCGAAGAAACACGGCTCTACGTCCAGAAGGTGCTCTCGAACCTCCAGGTTTATCGCGCAAGGCTTGGCCGCAGCGAAGACGCCAATCAAATCGATCGCGAACTCGGCCTGACAAAGTGAACCCATACGTCGTCAAAGAAAAAGGGCGTGCACCACGTCATCTGCCGCAGCGGCAGCCAGAAATCAGGTTTCGCCTGGCCGGGACGCCGGCATCCCCGCGCGACGACCGGACAGGCTACGCATCGCCGATCCAAGCCCCTGAAGGCGCGGCCACATTCTGACTTACAAGACACGCCAACGCGTCGACGTTGCGGTCGCAGCGCGCACACAGGCCGCCCAAGGTCGGGTCGCCTCCAGGCGCAGGCGGCGCCAGACGCTCCAGCACGTCGGCGAGAGCAGCAAGGCTGATTGCCCCGGCGTTGGCAGCAGCACGCGGACCTAAGACCTCTGCCAAGACAGCTTCTGCCACAGCAGCTGCCCCTCGCGCCGCATGCCATGCCGTACGGTGCTGGCTCGCTCCCGATGCGGCATCTCCGGCGATGAAGACAGCATCATCGATCACCGACCGCTGATGCGGGCCGCCAACGGGGCACCAGCCCGACTCATCAACGAGCCCGGCGATCTCTGCGATAAGTCCCGCACGCTGAGACGGGACGGCCGAAATCACATCGGCCGTCACGACGCCATCGGCCGTGTCGATCCGCCGCGTGACGGGATCGACTGCCGCGCCCCAGCCGCAACCGGCTAGATGCGTTACTGAAATCTCGCGTGGCGTTCCGTCGGCTGGCCCTGGACGGGCGGTGCGCATGAGCAAACTCCGCGCCCTCAGAGCTTCGTCAGCGCTAGGCAAGATCAGGTGGACCGTTGCGGTTGGGTTGCGCCTCGCCAAACGCCCGGCAACGAGCCATGAGCGCTCAAGCACCCCTTCGGTCCAGCGCGTTGCGCCAGGCGGAGCAACGATTGCGACGAGACCGCCGGGTTTCATTGCATCGATTATGCCGGCCAAGCGACGTTGATCGGCACCGGTGTCCCAGGCCGCATTGAGCATAAGCGAAGCTTCAGGGCCGAGCGCTACATGCGCCTCGCGGTCGATCGTGACGCCTGGCGCCAGCACGAGCCGATCATAGGCAAAGACCGCACCCGACGCGCTCAACACCTGCTTTCGGTTGCGATCGACGGCGATGGCGAAGTCAGAGACCAAGTCGACGCCGTGCCATCCGAGAATGCCGCGGTAGCTCGATGGCTGCGTGTCACGCCCAGGCGCGGGGCCGAGAATGGCAGCCTCGAACAAGCAGCTGTCATAGGCCGGATCGGGCGCTATGAGAGACACCTTCAAGGCGTCGGCTGCTGCGGCACTGAGCGCTCTTGCAACGGACAACCCAGCGACCCCGCCGCCAACGATGACGACTTCGAGCTTGGCTTGCCGCACGCGCAACGGAGCTGCGATGGCGCCGCCGAGGGCTGTCGTTGTGGCTCCGGCAACGCCGAGCCCTGCTGAGCCGAGCCCTGCTGAGCCGAGACCGGCAGCGACGTCGCGGCGTGTGACCTTACGATCCGTCATGCGGCGTCCTCCACTGTTGTGAGAGCGGTCCGAATGCGCACGAAGGGGGCACGGAGCTCCTGCGTTCCCGTTCATTCAGCAGCGCCTTGAGGGTTGTCAACGCCGTAGGCGACCAGAGAGCGGCTCCGGACACGGAGGCTGCACGTTTCGAGGCACGGCGCGCGACTTGCATGTCACACCGGGGAGATTCCTGGATCATAGTTAATCGAAACGCGGCACCCGCGTTCACCCTTAACGCCGAGAAATATCAATATCTTATTGCCTCTGCGGCAGAAGCTGCGACGGCCCCGCGGGCGCAATTGAAGCATTGTTCATTCGCCTGGAAACCATACGCCTGTTCTCACCACTTCACAGCCCAATCGCCGACCGTTATCCCCTGCACTGTCCGGGACTTAGCTTTGACACTTTAAGCAGGAGCGAAACTATATGGGACGCCTTCTCTCCCTGTTCGCTGCTGTATCGGCTCTCGCGTTCAGCGGGTTTGTCGGCGCAGCAGACGCAGAGGCCGGAGCCCGCCATCATCGGGCGCACGGCAAAACCGTAACCCGACCAGCCGTGGTCGAACGCACACACGTCGTCCACCGCCCGCGCCTCGTGCGCACCCAGGAAGTATCCCACCGCAAGGTTACGACGTTCGAAACCAAGACCGTTTCGCGGCAGGTCAAGGTCGCCGAGCGCCGTTTGCGGATGGTCGAGCGGACGTATCAGCGTCCGGTCACACGCCTCGTCGCTGAAACGAAAAATATGAGCTACACGACGCGGGTGCCGACGTTTGTCAATGAGACGCGGACGGTGCATCGTCGCGTTCTTAAGCCCGTGGAGCAGACCTACACGCGTCCCGTTCGTACATATGAGCGCAAGACGGTGACCGAGAAAGTCATGGTGCATCCGCGCCGCTCGATTCTTTCTCGTGGCCACGGCGTCCGGCACGACCGCCACGGACGTCGTCATCATGTCGTCGCTGAGAAGCCGAAAATGATGACGGTGACGCGGACGGTGCTCGTTCCAAAGACCGTCAACCAGACCTACACGCGCCGGAGCTTCGTTGTGGAATCGGTTCCGCAGAAGGTCACGGTGCGCCGTCTGGCCTTCGAGAACCGCACGGTCACCCGCCCGGTCACGACCTACAAGCGCGTCACCGAGATGCAGACGTATAAGCGTCATGTGCCGGAATTCGTGACCACGATGTCGACCCGGACCGTGACCGAGCGCGTTCGCGTGCCAGTCACGAAGACGGTCCCGGTCGTGCGCCACCGCATCGCGATTGTGCGTGAGCCTGTGACGGTTCGCACGCGCCACGTCGTGCACCGCGCTGCGCCCGCCCCACGCGTGCACAAGGTTCGGGCCCGCTCGCACCGCTAAATCTTGGACGTCATCTTCAAGATGCGCAACGCATAGCACCAAGGGCGGTCCTCACGGACCGCCCTTTCGCATGTTCGGCCGGGCGCCCTTCAACAGTCACAACTCAGGAGCGCCTGAACGCCTGCTCCGTGCGTCGGATCAGGCCAAGGTTGGCGACATACCAGACGAGCGCGATAATCTGCACGAGCAGGAAGACCCCAAACGCCGCGCGATAGGCGTCGGGCGGATAGCCGCCGGTCGCTGACTGCGGTGACATGTCGATAATGATGCCGATGGCATATTGGATGAAGAACGCGGCACCAAACATCATGACGTTGACCCCGGCGTTGGAACGCCCAGCCAATTCGCTGCCAAAGTGTTGGGCAAGCCAAGGATAGCCAAGCACTGCAACCTGCCCGCACATGCCGAAGGCAAACCAGATCAGCGCGTTATAGGCGGTCAACTCCAGGATGATCGCGATCTGGGCGCCAAAGAAGACGATCAAAAATGCGAGCATGGTCGTCAGAAGGCTGACGCCGCGCCGCTGGAGCCAATCTGCGACGGCCCCACTTGCAAGAACGCCGACCAGAAAGGCAACGGCGGCAAGCGCCAGCATGTCGGCGACCTGATCGCGCGACATGCCCGCGACGTCACGCAGCCATGGCCCTGCCCAGAGCGTCTGGATCGCGATCTGTGCACCAGCCGTGAGAGCGAGCAGCGGCACGATCGCCAAGAACACCCGATCGGTCAGAATGCGGCCGAGTTGGCGGACTTGGGTTCGCAGCGCCGCCGGACTGACCCCCTGCGATCCATGGTCTGGCACGAGAACGAGGATCGCGAGCGCGGTGAGAAAGGTAATGCCAGCCAGCAACAAGAACACGTTGCGCCAGCCGAATTGGGCGATTGCTGCTTCGGCCGGTGACGTCGAGACGATCAATCCGACTGCGCCTGCCGACATGACAAGAGCATTGGCGAATGCCCTGCGTTCAGCGGGTACCCAGATGACGACAGCCTTGAACCCCGCCATCAGTCCGCCAGCAAACCCAAGGCCGATCAGTGCACGCGCAACGGTCAGCGTCGTTGCATCCGAGCCATACGAGAACATCAGCGCGCCAAGCCCGCCGACAAAGACGAGCGCAGCCTGAACCCTGCGAGGGCCATAACGATCGAGAAGGATGCCGAGCGGCAGCTGGAATAATGCAAACGCGAACAGGTAGGCCGCGGTGAGCAAGCCGAGATCCCCGGCGCTGAGGTTCAAGTCCCGAACAAGATCGGGTGCGACGACCGCGTTCACGGCCCGAAACAGGTAGGACAGGAAGTAACCCGCGCCGAACGGCCCGAGGGCAAGCAGCAGAACGACAAGACCCGCACGGGGAGAGCCGTGCCCAGCGGTCGGCGCAACCATTTGTTCCTCCCAAAGCGCGTTCGCGCTCTTTTTTGTGTCCCGTTGCCGAAGGCGTTAGCGCGCGCCCGTTCGACCGGCAACTGCATCGCGCGCAGCGATGCTTTGCCATGACGATAGGTCATGAGAGTTGTGGCGACAGCGCTTTCAACGATCAGCCGCTTGCCCGAACGGGCCCAACCGCCAGAACAGCAGCACGGAACAGTCGCATCACTTAGGAACGAACCAGCTGCGCGACGGCGTGCCCGCATTGATAACCTTGACGCGATCGAATGTCCCGGCACCAAGCTCAGCAAGCGCCCGTTCCATTCGCACGCTTTCCGGCTCAATCGCCGGCCTCATAAGCGTGACGCGTGCGCCATCCAACCGCTCCCCAGGAGCCATTTCGCTCGTGGGTTCGGCTGCGCGTGCGGAACCGGCGACCTCGATCTTTGGACCGGTTGGTCCCTGTTCTCGGGCCTCGTCAGCTCGAACGGTTCCGACCCGTTCGGGTCTGCGCTTGGGCAACGGGACTGTTGGAGTGGCAGGCAACACCGCCCTTTGCACAACCTCACCGAAGTGTGCTGCTACACAGGGATCGGTCCGGCGAAGGCGTTCAATGTCGGCGGTCGCGGCAGCCACGGTCCGCCCGTCCCCACAAACAAAAACTTGGCTTGCAGCGGCGCGGCCAGCAACCGGGCTCAGGCTGAGCACAATAGCCGCCCACGCGAAAAGACGCTTGTCCATGTGTATGCCCCTGTCTCAACCATCCAATGCCGGCTTGTGCGGTGACGCACCGGGCCCTGGAACCGTGGGATGGAGCATCATGAGACAGATGTTAGTGCAGCGTTAACGCGGCCCCTCCGGGCGCGCAGGGCCGCAGCTCACCGAACCATGGCAGCAACACTCCGGGGCAACCATCGGGCCGGCGAGGCGTTAAGGGCCGTATCGCCAGTAGACGCCAGCCGGCGTTGCGATCGGCCTGACGGAACCGGGCAAACGCAATTCCGGCGGTCGCATGCCCGTGCGGATCAGAGTTTCAATGTCGCGCAGTAACTCTGTGTTCTGTGCATATCCTGAGTGATTGAGGTCGAACACGTCCGTCCTGAGCGCACTGACATCGACGGTGTCAACGCCCTCGACAATGATCGGCCCGCCCGGGGGAACGTCACCAGCGCGCGGCGTGCCCCAGACGTTGCGCGAGATCTTCAACGCCTGATCATTGCCGCTCGCATAGAGCGTAATCCCTCTGCTGACGCCGATGACCGCCTGGGCGAGCCCCTGGAAGTCGTCACGCGAGACGTCGGGGGCTGCGAGGATCACCTGCGACAGCTTCAGCTCTGGCGGCAGGCTCCTGCGCAGCTCTTCAAGCACCGGCAGCAGAACATAATTGCCCATGGAGTGCGCCACGATACTGATCTGCTTGGCGCCAGACTTCTCGGCAACGAGCGTCAAGAACTCCCGCAGGAACGGGCGCGCTTGCTCAGCGCTTTCGCGGTCGAAACCGTAGTTGAGGACGCCACCGCGTGACGGCCAAGTGTACGCGAAGGGTGCACCGTCGAATTTGAGATCATAGGCAATCTGCGCGGCGCGATACATCGCGAAGTCGAAGCGCGTGTTGAAGCCATGGATGAAAACCAGCGCGTGATCCTTGAAATCCTTGGACTGGCCGAGCCGCTGACGGACGAACTCCAGGAACTGCGCCTCATCAAGCGCGCGAATCTCGCGGAGGGTGAAGTGCTTTGCCGGGTCTTCGGGCTCCTCGTAGAGCACGATCTGCGTGAACGGCAGCTTGTACACCCAGGGCCGCTCGATGCGCGGCACCTCGTGTGTCTTTGGGATCGTGACGAGTGCGCGGCCTAGTTCGAGCCTGCGGGCGCGGCCGTCGGAATAGACGACCTTCGCTGGGTCCTGATCCGCGACAGAGTCTCGAGCACGGTCTGTTCCGTAGAAAATCGGGACCACATCCCAAGGCTCGACCGACGCAGGCGCACGCGTTGCAGACCGCGTGCGGGGCGCGGCAGATGGGTCTGAAGGTGGCGCCCCGACCGGCGGAGCCGCCGCTTGGGGAGCTTCAGCTTCACGCTGCGCCGACAGATTGCGCGCGGCCTCCTCGCGGCGACGGTTCTCGAGCGCCTCGCGTGCGGAGCGCCGCTGTTCAACCGCTTCTTGTTCTGCCCGCTGCTGCTCGATGGCTTCCGACTCGGACGCCCGCTCGCCGCCGAGACCTGACTTGAAATCAACGAGACTTGCGGGCGGGACCAGAACCGCGAGGCCAACGGCGATCAGCGCCATCGCCGTTACCGTGCCGCGCGCCAGCCATCTGCCGGCCCGCGAGAGGCGACGGGTCGCCAGAAACACGACGGCCACCACCGCCAGGATCGCCGCGATGACGAGCCAGAACCCGGGATCCGCCGCAAATGTCGCTAGCACGTCGGCCATGGCTACCCTCCCCCTCGCTGGAACCATGTTAACAGCACGATCACAGCATGCGAGCTCTGCTGTTCAACCAAACAGTGCCGAAGCGCCCACACGTGCCGTCACGGCGACGCAGTGTCGCCGTCATGACGTTTGGCTCGCTTGTAAGGCCCTAGCATGACGCCTCTATCATGCTGCGGCGAGGGATTCGACTGTCCAGCCTGCAGGATTAGCCTTCGGGTCATCCTCAGAGGTGTGTTCGAGCATCACCCCCGTGGCGTCGCATCTGAAGTGACCGGTCCGTGCATCGAAGTTGATGTCAAGTCAGACATGATCAACGCATCACTCTGTCATATATGGGTACGCGCGCCCCGATAATCGCTGAGATTTCATGGAGCGATGTCTGTGTCGACCGCAGCCCAAGCGGCGCCCCAACGAACCAGCGCAGCATTCTTGGCCCTCGTCGGTGCGATGATGCTCACCGGGAGCAATGTGCCGCTGGGGAAAGTGATCGTCGAAAGCCTCGACGTCTACACCTTCCTGATCGTTCGTTTCGCAGTCGCCACCTTGACCCTCGGCGTGCTGTTGCGGCCGAGCGGCATCGCACAGGCCCTGCGTAGCGCAAAGCCGCTCGCCGGCGACCTCGTCGTGCTATCGGCGATTGGATCGATCCTGTTCACCGTGTTGTTGCTCGAGGGCACCAAACGAACGAGCGCCAGCGACGCAGGAATCATCACGGCAACGCTGCCGGCGGTCGTTGCCTTATGTTCGGTCGTGGTGTTGCGCGAGTGGCCGACGATGGGCGCGATCGCCTGCATCCTCGTGTCGGTGCTCGGCCTCGTAGTGATTCAGGTGGCTGGGGTGACGGGTGCGGCGCGCACGTCGGGCCTCTTGGGCAATGGCCTCGTGCTGCTCGCAGTCGTCTGCGAGGCTTTGTTCGTGCTGCGCTCAGGCCCTGCCGCTCGAAGATTGGGGCCGATCGCGCTCTCGTTCCTGGTCTCTGCAGCAAGCCTGCTGCTATCGCTGCCTCTCCTTGCGATTTCTGGCGGCTGGAGCGGATTGACCACCCTCTCGCCCGGCACGCTGCTCCTTGCGATCTGGTACGGGCTTTCGGCAAGTGTGTTCTGCACGATCCTCTGGTACAGGGGGGCGCGAGAGACACCGGCTTGGCTCGCGGGTCTCGCGACCACAGCGTTGCCGCTGACCGCGATAGCGGTGTCGGCACTCTGGCTCGGCGAGCGTCTGACGCTCTGGCAGGCTGTGGGTGCGGCGCTTGTCACGGCGGCGATTGTCATGGGCGCCCTGCTGTCACGCGGCGACCGCAAGCGCAGCGCCTGATGGCAGCGGAGCGGTCAGGCAAGATGGGCGTGGTCATGGAACACCAAGGCCTTCGATGGACCACTGAAGGGGTTGTGCCGGGGTTGCCGAGCGCGGTTTCCCATCGCACCATAGGGGCCGATAGATCGTGTTGCGTCACGATGCCGGCAGACGCAGGGCATCCACCCGGACGTTACGGAACCTGTTCATTGCCAAGGCGTGACGATGAGTGTGTGACGTATGTAACGTGCAGCAACCGTCCAACGCAGGGCAGCACGAGACGATGACAAGCCCCTCCGGTGTGATGGCAGCCCAACGACCGCCCCGGCTTGAACCGCGCGCACTCGCAGCCGGCGTTCTGGCGGGCGATCGGGCGCACCTTGGAATGGCCATCACCCTTGTCGAGAGCGCTAATCCGGATCATCGGGCCCGTGCGCAGGAGGTTTTGGAATCGGTCTATGCTGCATCGGGGCGCTCGCGCCGAATTGGCATCACCGGCGTGCCAGGCGTTGGCAAGTCAACGACGATCGAGCAACTCGGGCTCAACCTCGTCGCAGCAGGTCATCGCGTGGCGGTCCTCGCCGTCGACCCGAGCTCACAACGGACCGGCGGTTCGATCCTCGGCGACAAGACCCGGATGGCGCGCCTCTCACAATCGCCGCAGGCTTTCATTCGACCATCGCCAACCTCTGGTACGCTCGGCGGCGTGGCGCGACGGACGCGCGAGACCATCACGCTGGTCGAGGCCGCCGGTTTCGATACCGTGATCGTCGAAACCGTTGGCGTCGGCCAATCCGAGACGACCGTCGCGGGCATGGTGGATGTGTTCGTTGTTCTCATCCTGCCCGGCGGCGGTGACGATTTGCAGGGAATTAAGAAGGGCGTTATCGAACTTGCCGACATGATCGCGGTCAATAAATCCGATGGGGACGCACGCCAACGCGCCGAGCGCACAGCAGCCGATTACCGCGCAGCTCTCGGGCTACTCGCACCGCGCATTCCCGAATGGCAGCCCCCGGTCATCACCATGTCGGGCCTGACCAACGACGGCCTGGACCGGCTCTGGAGCATCGTCGAGCACCATCAGGCCGTGATGCATAGGACAGGCGCGTTCGGTCGCTTGCGGGCCGAGCAATCGGTATCCTGGATGCGCGAGCACGTTCGTGATGAAGTCTGGGTGAGGCTGATGGCCGATCCCGCAGTCAAGGCGGCCTTGGACGCGTGCGAGGCCGACGTGCGCGCCGGGCGCATGCTCGCAACGCGGGCCGTGGATATCGTATTGAACGCAGCTGAGCATCGAGACCTCAGATGACTGATCTCACCAGGATCGCCAGCCAAGGGATTGCAGAGCATGGTCGCGGGAGACCGCCGTGCCGGATCTTGATTGCAGGGTTCGGAGCGTTTCCCGGAATGCCGGTGAACGTCTCAGGCCATGTCGCGACGGCAGTGGCCTGCAACATCCAGTCGCGGCGCGCCGACGACACGATCAGTCTGTTGCACCTTCCGACCGAGTGGTCCGCAGCCCGAACCCTCTGGCGCGAGGCGATTGAGCGCGACAAGCCACAGGTCGCAATCGCCTTTGGTGTCTCCGGTCGTGCGCGCAGCCTCTTCATCGAGACCGTCGCCCGCAACCGGGCCATCGGGCTCGATGCGGCGCACTGTTTGCCGGAGCAAACGACCCTCACGCCCGACGGGCGTGCCGTCCTCAGCGTCCGCTACCCCTCGCGACGCCTGATCAAGGTTCTTCGGGCCAACGGCTACCCCGTCACGCGTTCGGTCAGTGCGGGCAGCTACCTGTGCAATGCCATCCTGTACGATGCCCTGTCCGCTGGCGAGGATCGCTCAGGGCGCCCGTTGGCCTGCTTCATGCATATGCCAGCTTACATGACACCAACCTATCGGACCCCGGCCGGCAGGACATCGTCCCATGTCAACAAGGCCCGCATCGCGCCAGACCCTGCGACCCCCACGTCAGATCCAGAGCGCGCGGCCACCGACCATGTGCAGGCGACGGCGACTCCCGACGATCTGACGCGAGTGGTGAAGGCGGGGACGCTTGCCGCTGATTGGCTCGCGGCGATGGCCGCTGAAGCGCGCTGACAGGGCCATCGGCTTAAGGATCTGGACGTTCGGTTGCGGGCGAATGTCAGAATCAGGATGTCGAGGCACGGAAGGGCCGGCGGGCTGCAGGCCTGTCGCCCGGCCTGGCTCTCGAGTTGGCTCTCAAACTTGCCGCGCCGAAACCACCAACTGGATCGAGGCAATGGATCGAGAGCGCCGCGCTATCGTCACCGCTATAGGCCTCACAGGCGCCGTCGCGTCGGCACTCGCGCCGTGGCCGGCCCTGGCACAACGCCAGGCCACGCGGAACGCGACATCGGATGCCGGTGGCCATATTGATGCCCGTGCCCTTGGTGTTAAACCCGATGCCCGCGCGGATCAGACGGCCGCACTGCAGGCCGCGCTCGACACGGCTGCGGCGCAGAGGGTTCCCTTGCTGCTGCCCGCGGGGCGCTATCGCACGGGCACCCTGATCCTTACGGCTGGCGCGGCGCTCGTCGGAATCCCGCGTGCAACCGTCATTGAACAGGCCTCGGCGGGGCCCCTCGTCGTGGCGTCGCGTGCCCCGCGGGTTGCCATCAAGGGCGTTGATCTCGATGGCCGCAATCGTGCCATCGGACCGGCCCGCAACCCGGGGCTTGTGCAGCTCGAAGATGTCGCCGACGTTGAGCTCGAGGATGTCTCGGTTCTGAACTCACGCGCGAATGGGGTGTCATTACTGCGCTGCGGTGGCAGGCTGAGGCGCCTCGTGGTGGATGGCATCGGCGGCGCTGCGATCTTCGCGCTCGACGGCCGCAATCTCTCTGTCACGGACTGCACAGTCCAGAACTGCGCGAACAACGGCATTCTCGTCTGGCAGTCCGATCCGCGCTACGACGGTGCGCTGATTGCCAATAACGTGATTGAGAAGATCCGTGCGGAGGCCGGCGGGACTGGGGAAAACGGGAATGCGATCAACGTGTTCCGCGCGGGAAACGTGATCGTATCCGGCAACCGCATCGCGGACTGTGCCTTCTCGGCAGTCCGTGGGAACGCGGCCTCGAACATTCAGATCGTCAACAACACGGCCGCTCGGCTCGGCGAGGTCGCAATCTACTCTGAGTTTGGATTCCAAGGCGCCGTGATTGCCAACAACATCGTCGACACCGCCGAAGTCGGGATTTCTGTCACGAACTACAACGATGGCGGGCGCCTGGCCGTTGTCCAGGGCAACTTGATCCGCAACATCTTTCGCAGGCCGGACGATCCGCAGGGCGAGCGCGGGATTGGGATCGGTGTTGAGGCCGATACGGCCGTCACCGGCAATGTCGTCGAGGGCGCGCCATTCGCGGGGATCCTCATCGGCACAGGGCGCTTCATGCGCAACGTCGTCGCGACGGGCAATATTGTACGACGGGCGGCGGTCGGGTTCGCGGTTACATTCGACGAGACAGCCGGCGCGGCGCTGATCGCCCAGAACCTGATCGATGGCGCAACGCGCGGTGCGATCATCCGGGTCGACCACGGCAAGCTGGTGGGCGATGACCTCGTCGAGGGGCAGGGCTTCGCAGGCGTCAGGCTCGCGGGCAACATCGCAACGCGCTGATCGCATGCCCGGTCGCGGGCAGAGTTGCAACACCCACCCGGCCCGGGCCTCCCAAGTGTCGCTTGTGCATGAGGTTACCCGATAAGCCCGGCGACGATCGCTGCAGCGACGACGGCAAGCGCAAGTACGACACCAACAACAAAGGCCGCGATCTGACGGCCGAGAGGACTCGAGGGTGCTGATCGGCGGCGGAATCTGATTTCAAGTGCCGGCGCTCGTGCAGGCTGCGCTTCGGTCACTGGCGGCAAAGGCACGACACCGCGGCGGCTGCTGCTGAACGGCTCCGGGGCCGCGTTCTCGGGAGATGGCACCTTTTCAGTCACGCCGACGTCCCGGCTGGATCCCGAATTCGGTCAAGCCCGTTGGTAACGGAACCGATGGGAAGGTGTCGAACACGGTCCCGAGCGACGACAACTGCCTTGGGTCCTGCCTTCTTGTCAGGCTGGCAATCGCGCCACTTCGCAATTGCGGACTGAAAGTGCCTGCGGCGCGGTCGGAGGCGCTTGCAGTCTGGATGACCGCCCGACCGAGCAGTGCGTGCGCCTAACGTGTTTGCATCGCTAAACATCATCGGCATCCGTCATGCGCGCAGCTAGACGGCGCTTCAGCGCCGGCTGACGCTCGGCTTCTGGTTGCTCGCTGCTTGCCACTTCTCGGGTTTGCGATGTGGTTCGGGCATCGTCAGAGCTGTCGCCGTTGAAAGCCCCGTCATGATCAATTGATAAGCCGGCACTCACACCGGTCTCAACTTCCGTCAACATGGGAGTCGCGTGTGCCGCGGTGTCGGTTTCACTGCGTGTCGCAGCCAGGAGGCGCGATAGCGGCTGGAGCTTCCCCCGCGCCCCGGAGCGTGCTCCGACGCCGTGGGCTATAGGCGGAGGCGCTGCCTGGAGGCGCGTCGGTTCGCTTGCTGCGCCGCCAACTCTCGCACTGGCGGCATGCGCGCCCGAATCCCGATCGGCGATTTCGGCGAGATGCGTCTGTCGCGGACGCCCAGCATTCGCCGCGTCATCTTCGCGCGTGACCCGGGTGGCTGGATCCGAGACGATGTTTTCGATCCGCGACATCAGGCTCGCGCGCCGAGACGGCTCGGCCGCGTTGACGATCTGGCCGCGATCGCCGCTCGGAGAGCGCCGGACAGATCCCAATCGCTTGAGTTCCTCGCTGAAATGCTGGGCCTGTCGCGCAAGCCGCTCGTTGGCTGCGGCAAGTTCTGACCGCAAGCGGGCAATCGTGGCCTCCCGCTCCTTCGTCTGGGCTTCGAGAGAAACCAGCTTGGCGTTTACGGCTTTGAGCGATCGCGGCCGCTCGGTTGCTCCGTCACCCGTGCGACCGGCTGCAAGAGCTGAGAACTCCTGATCGCCACTGGCTTCGAGTGCTGCAATCTGAGCCGTTAGCGCCCTCACTTCGCGCTCGCGATCTTCGAGCCGGCCCTCGAGCCGTTTCACCTTGGCTTCGAGGATTGCCGTATCGCGATGCAGCGGGATCGGGACGGCCCCATCTCTGGCCAGTGGCGGTGGCGCCGTCCGGCCCTCCTGCGCGTCGGCCAAAGCTCCCATGATCGCCGCACGGTCCTCATGGGTCATCGGGCGATCGCGCTGCAGCTGAGCGACAACCGACTGCAGCCGTCGGATCAACGCGGCCTGCTCCTGCGACTTGGCGCGTAGCTGAGCAAGTTCAGCTTCCAGCGCCGTCGCCGGTCCTGGCGCGCCAGCAGTCGTGGCCGACCGGGCCTTGTCCTCGGCTTCCCGCAGCTCCAGCTCCGTTGCAAGCCTCGTAATCTCGCGGCGCTGCTGTTCGTTGATCAGCATCGCTTCGTCGAGCGCACGCAGCGTCTTGGTGCTCTTGACCCGCAGATCCTCCATTTCGTGGTCGCGCTCGGTCAGGGCTGCGCGCGCGTCGCGTAGGTGCCGCTCGACGTCAGGCACACGCTCGATGATCGTGCGCTCCAGCACGCGCCGCGCGTTCTCATTCGTTGCAAGATCGGACACGAGTTCGGCGATGCGCCGGTTCAATTTCACGATCTCGGCATCGCGCCGGTTTATCTCGATCCGGGCAAGCGCTTCCCGATCGCCCGCGCGATCGAGCCGTCCCTCAAGATCGGTGACGGCAAGCGCATACTGGGCCCTGAGCAGCCCACGGTCCGCGGCGATCTCGGTCCGCGTGACCGGCATGGAGCGAAACACGTTCTGCCGAGCGAGATGCGTTGCGCGAGCCCACACCAACGGCCCGGTTGCGAGCGCGAGGAGCCCGGCGACAACGAAGCCGAGCGCAGCAAACAGCAGCGCCTCAACCGTGATCAATGCCTGCCCCGTCCCCAGTTCGAGCCGGTCCACGCAGCGCGGAACCGCCCGGACTGCTACTCTTCAGAAGGCCGTACCGCGCCACTCCTCACCTTGCCCTGTCATATCCTCGTCGGAACGAGAGGCCGGCCAACGCATCGCATCTTGTCGATATCGGGCTGTGAGGCACGTAGCGCTAGCCTCGACGGCCTACACCCGAAACGCGTCCATGTCTCACCAGATTTTCGAAGCTCACACTTTTCGTCCTCTGGAGTTGTCCTGCATACCATTGACGATACCAGCACGAGCACCCGCCTCGGCAACGCGCTGTTATGCCACTTCGACGACCAACTTCGGTCAGAATGGGTTCCACGTTGGCCGCTTCGTGAACTTAAGGTAGCCCACATTCGCGCCGAGGCGGAGACCAACGCCCGTGCGGATCGGCGCAACGGTGATGCTATCACTCTTGAGCAGCTGCACGCTCACGCCGCCCACCAGGTAGGCTGACCCCTGCACGCCGCCGAAGCGGCGAAGGATATCCGACGGATCTTCGAGTTCGTAAACGAGCACCATCACCTTGGAACCCTCGCCGCCGAAATCATAGCCAAGTGAAGGGCCCTGCCAATAGATCCGCCGTTGCCCGAACCCCTTCATGTGGAACGTGCCTTCCCCGTACCGCAGCCCCGCAACGAAGGCTCCGCCCGCGTCTTCACCGAGGATATAGCCTGTCGGCCGGCCCGAACGGCTGAACAGGTTTCGAATTGCTTTGGCGAGCCCGACGGTGGTCGAGCCGAAGAAGTGGTGACCCGCGTCAATGATCTCATTTTCGCTGTAGGTGCGGTCCTCGAAGGTCGGCACACCGCGCCGTTCCCCGTATGCGGCTGTTCTCGGATCGTCAGCCCCCCTGTCCTCGTATCGCCGGTTGTCATATCGCCGCTCGTCATCGGCCAGCGGACGGCGCTCATAACGCTCGGCGTCGCGATCGGGGACCCGTTCGTCGTAGCCGCGATCACGATCAAGATCGCGTGAACGGGTGCGGTCATCGAGATCGGGCCGATAGCCGTCGGAGCGCGGTGGACGGTAGGCGTCATCGAGAGGGCGTCGTGGCGCGTAAGGATCGGCAACCTGCGTCTTGACGAGACCGGACCGAGCACCCGCCGCGAAGCTGTGATCGGACGCGGTGAGCACGCTCGCCGCCGGAGCGGCCTCTGTCACAGCGACTACGGATTGAACTGCCAGCGCCGAGCTGAGCCCGATCAGGGCTGCGACAACGGTTGAGCGCATCGATCTCGTCATCGACCGGTTCTCCATGAGAGGAATAGGAACCCCGGGAAAACGCTCGCGCGACCACGGCCCGGCCCAGAACATTTGTCTTCCGAGAAGCCAAAGTTCCGCATCCAACTGAGTGCGCGGGAAGTTTGTCGTTCTCTCGACGGTTTTGCGAACTTCTAACGGATTCTCTGGATTCCGCCGAGGGGCTTTTGTGCGCCGCGCCTGACCCGTTAGATCAGGGCTGCGCAGCGCAGTTTGCGAAGTACGCAAGCAGCTCTTTCGGCGGCTCGGGCATGGACCACGCGACGAAAGGACGGTTGCGGAACTTCTCTGCCTGCTTGCCGAACCTTGACGGCGCGCCGTCGAGGCCGAGCATCGCCCCACCGGCTGCCCTAAGGATCGCAGCGCCCGCCGCCGTGTCCCACTCGTTGATCTCGGTCAGCCGGGGATAGAAGTCCCCATCTCCCCTCGCAACCATGCAGAATTTGATGGAGGAACTTGAGGTAAGCGGCTTCGCGCCGATGCGCTCGAGCACCCTCTCCAGCGCACGATCCTCGGTGCGATTGCGCACGACGGTCAGATCATTCTGCCGGATGGAGCGCGTTTGGATCCGGGTATGGTCGAGACCGGCAAGCGTTCGCGCATCGGTTCTTTTCGTCGTGACAGCCTCGATCGCCGTGCGGTCTCCAAGCGTTGCGTAGAGCCGTTCCAGTGCCGGCGCATAGATCACACCGAACCGGGCAAGGCCGCCAGCCGCGTAGCCGATATTGATCGTGAATTCCTTGCGGCCCCTGATGAAGCCCCGGGTGCCGTCAATGGGGTCGACGAGAAAGACGTCGTCCTGGACCGGCGGGCTTCGACCGGCAGCCACCGCCTCTTCGGCGATCACCGGGATGCCTCCGGCGACGCGCTCGAGGGCTGCGAGAAGAATTTCCTCGATCGCGTGATCGGCAGCCGTGACCGGACTCTGATCCGACTTCTGGGTTGCCTTCACGCCTGTCTCGAAATGCTGCATCGCCACACGGCCGGCATGAAGAATGTCCGGAAGCAGCGCCTCGAACACGCTGGTAAAATCCTTCTGGTCGATCATGAGAAATCTCCTATGGGAGCCCTGCCCCCCGGTTGCGACCGCGCGATCCTGAACCGCGCCAGCGTGGGGGGCGCTTATTGACGGCGCGCGAATGCCACATGGACTGCCGAACATTCCGTTGCCCTATGAAACCTTTCCTGCCGACGTTAGTCTTCGAGTGATTTGTCACGGTGTAATCTGAGCGCGCCGGGGGCCGCCCGGCCGAGCGTTGACGCCATTGACCACGGCGCGTGGCGGGATCCGCGAGCCGACAGTCAGCCGGCGGTCGAGCTTCGACGTTCTCCAGAGGCAAAAGCCAAATGGCCGTATGGCTGCGCGGCATCCGAAATGCACACAGCGAGGCAGACACCCATGGCCCATCTCGAGAAGCTCAGCGATCTCGACCTTGCAGCCCTGATTTCAAGCAAGATCTGCCATGATGTGATCGGACCCGTGGGTGCGATCTCCATCGGGCTCGGCGTGCTTGAGGAAGACGATGCACCCGAGGCGCGCGCATACGCGCTTGAGGTCATTAAGAACGTCACGGCACAAGCGTCTGCCCGGCTCGAATTCGCGCGCTTCGCCTTTGGCGCTTCGGGTTCTGCAGGCTCGACGATCGATCTCGACATGGCGCGCCAGCTTTCGCTCGCCTATGTCGGCTCGGAAAAACATAAGATGTCCTGGTCTGGCCTCAACGGACACATGCAAAAGGACAAGGCCAAGCTGCTTCTCAATCTGGTCATGACGGCGATCTCCGCCTTGCCGCGCGGGGGCACGATCGACGTCGAAGTCGGTGGAACGCTCGATGCGCCGCAGTTCGTCTTCACGTGCTGCGGCCGCGGTGCCCGCGCGCCAAATCATCTGGTGCCGTTTCTCGAAGGACGGGCCGGTGACGGCGTCGATGCGATGAGTGTGCAAGCCTACTACACGACGCGTCTTGCCGAGCAGGCGGGGCTCGCGATCGCGATCGAAACGGACGATGGCCGGACAACGATCGTTGCACGTCGAAGCTTCGCTTAACGAGGCATTAGCCGCATGCGCTGATAGTACCGCCCAGAGGTCAGTCACTCAGTTGCGAGTGACCGAGCGCGGAGGCTTAGCGCATGTCGTCCCACACCATGTCCCGGCGCATGTCACAGGCGCGTCCACCGATCTGCCTGATCGCAGAGCCAGCACCGATCGTGCGCAAGATCATCGCAACGTTCGCGGTGGATGAAGGCTACGTGCCAGTCGAAGCCGACACGGCAGCGGGGACGCGAATGATCCTGCGAACAGAAGCACCTGACCTTGCGCTGATCAGCCAGCGGTTCGAGGACGGCAAGGGCCTTGACATAGGCCGAGAGGTGCAGATGCGCAGTCTCTTCCCGTCGGGCCGGCTCTTTCTGATGACGATCGACCGCGACGAACTCATTGAAGCCACCGCGCGCAAGGCCGGTTTCGAGCAGGTTCTTGTCAAGCCGTTCGATCGGGCAGCCTTCGTCGAAGCTGTGTCAAAAAACGCAGAGCTTGAGCCCGGGCCCCTGTCGGCACGGCAACATCGCGTCGGCGCAACACGGGAGGCCTACGAGTACCCGTGACCGCGCCGGCCCCAGGGGTTCCCTGCTTCCGGTGTTCCTCGCGTCGTACAAGCGGCGCGTCAACCCGCGTCCTTGGCAACGCGGTAAGGCGGTCCGCTCCAACACACGGAGGCCGTCGCCTTGCAGGTGTATTCGTCGAACAGGATCAGGTCGATAAACAGCTCGCAGGTCACGTCCTTCTTACCCGTCGTGTAGGACTTGATCCCCTGCTCTTTGGTCCACTCCGCGATGTACTTGTCCAGCAGCGCCTGAGCGTCGCGGGCTGGACCCTCCTTGCCGTAGTCGTTCACGGAGAATCCAAGCCTGGTGCAGGTGCGCGCCTCTGCAGCCTGAGGGACGGCAGTGACCGTCACCATGAGTGCGACGAGCGCGGCAAACGAATTCTTGAGCATCGGGTCTCACCCATCTTCAGCGGATCGGTCCCCCGGTAACTCCAGCGTCAGGGAGTCGCGCGCCGAGAGCGGCGCATCACGCAACGGTTTGCGCTTCGGGATGAGCAATCGTAGCCGCGAGCGTCGGCGAGGGAACGTTAACTGGTAGCGGCAGGTCGCAAAACCGTGCAGCGTGGCCAACGCGCCACGGCGTCGCGCAAGCACGTCGGCAAAACTGGATCACGAAGGTCGGGCGTTCAGCACAGCCGGCCCACGGGACAGATGCTGCTGGCGGCTCGCCACCTCAATTCATGTACGGCGAATTGCCACCGCGCGGGCCAGTCCCCGACTCGAAGAACCATCCGTGATCGAAGGGACCCGACCGCGTCTGACGATCGAGCATCGGATCGCGGAACACGTTGGTGCTGCCGTAGAGCGTGCGATTGTTGCCGTAAGTATTGATGGAATCCTGGCGTTGGTAGGAATACCCACCGACAGTCGCACCGGACACGCGCCCCTGTGAGACACGCTTGCCGTCTGCAAAAGCCGGGGTGGTTTTCACGAACACCAATGCCAGAGCCAGTGCGCCGCATGCGGCGACCATAGTGCGGAGCATCATGATCCAATCCCTCTCACAATCCTTCGCCGAGAGTTTTAGCGGAATGGATTAATAAACTGCGGTAAAATCACCGTGGAGGCCTCAGGCATCGCGCAAACGTCGCCGGTTTGCCACGGTCTCCGACCGACGGTCCATGAAACCGCGACGGCTCAGCCCGGCTCAGGGTCGAGGAGCTTCGATGCCCAGGGTGGGGCAACGCATGACCGAGTTAGCTTAAGTCGAGTCGGGAGTTGTCAGAACGCCGTCTGCAGATTGACGGCCTTGGGTCCCTTGCCCTTTCGATCCGGCTCGGTCTCAAACGAAACCCGCATGCCTTGGTCGAGATTGGCCATGCCACTCGCTTGCACCGCAGAGATGTGAACGAAAACGTCGTTACCACCCTCATCCGGCGTGATGAAGCCGAAGCCCTTCGTCTGGTCGAAAAATTTCACAGTCCCCGTCTTGCGCATATCGTGTCCTCGTCCTGTCGAAACGGGCACCCTGGTTACAGACTCGCGCGGCGCGCTCTCAGGCCGCCGCAGGCAGGGGCGATCCGGTCCGTATTGTCGATGTGCGACAGCCCACGATGAGAACTGTTTTTATTGGATAAAATTTCTATTTACGCACTTCGATCTAGACGAACGCTAAGGCCAGGACACCGCTGATGGCAAGCAGAATCAGCGACAACCAGGCAGTCGACGTGCCGAGAGAGCTGCTCGCATGGCAAACGCAACCTCCGGCGATCGCGTGAACCGTTGCCAGGCGCTGTTCGCTCCCACAACTCTTGGCCCTGGTCAGCGCCGCGACTGTCGCGTTTTTGCAGTGCCATGGCCGGGCGCGGCCGGCCTCGGTCCGCTTGAAGACCCGCAGATGCTGCAGGAAGCGCCAGCGTCATCTGTGAGCGGAATGATCTTTAGAGCCGGCTGCACTGTCGACCGCCAAACGTGGGCGCACCACAAAAGCGCGTCGCTGTAGGTATCGATCATCCGATATGGCGGGTTCCAAAGCACGAGGCCAGAGCCCGCCATGCGGCCTTCAGGTGCTGGCTCGGAAAGGTGAACCTCAACAGCAGTCAGATCTGGAACACCACTTTGTGCGAGGTCGCGATGAAAGCGCTCAATCTGGGTCGGCTCCTTGACAGGGTACCAGAGCAGTCCGACCCCGGTGGCGAAGCGGCGGTTTGCATCTGCGAGGGCTGATACCAGCCTCTGGAATTCACCCGGCTGCTCGAATGGAGGGTCGATCAGCACGACACCGCGACGTTCCTTTGGTGGAAGTGCAGCCCGAACGATCTGCCAGCCTTCAAGACCAGTCACCACGACGCGACGATCGCGCGCGAAGAAGGCGGCAAGCGCCTGCGCATCATCAGGATGGAGCTCATTGGCATGCAGGCGATCGTCGGTCCGTAGCATCATCGCGGCAAGGGCCGGACTGCCGGGATAGGTTGCAGGTCCATGGACGGCACGGTGGGCTGCGACGAGATCGGCGAACGCCCTGATGGCAGCCGGTGCTTCTAAGGCCACCGAACGGTTGGGGGCAGCCGCCATTTGAACGGCGTCGAGGATCGGACCGATCCCACGACGCCACTCGCCGGTTCGCTGGGCGTGGAACCCGTCCAGGCGGTAACCGCCGAGGCCGGCGTGCGTGTCAATCACCCGGAAAGGCTTGTCCTTGCGTTTCAGGTGCTCGATCACGAGCGTCAACGCGACGTGCTTGGCAACGTCTGCAAAATTACCGGCGTGAAAGGCGTGGCGATAGTTCATCGTGATGCCTCAGGCGTCGCGGCTGCCGGCACGCCCAGTGAACCCTGAACAACCGGCACGCCCAGTGAACCCTGAACAACAGGTACCGGTGCGCGAGACCACTCCGTCAGCCACGCTTCTGCCAGCGCCCCGCCGAATCCTGCTGCCAATAGGTTTGTGTAATGTCGACGGCGTTGTCGCGATGGTCATGTGCCTGCAAGCCAGCACAACGCTTGCGCACCTCGACCCAAGCAGTGCGTGCCCGATCGACAGCCACTGCATCGGCGCCATCGAACATATAGACCGTTCGCTCAAAGCGACGGACATCCGGCAACTCAGCACCGTCGACCGCAAACATGACGGCGGCACCGTTCGGGACTTGGTCCGACAGCGTCAGCAGAACCGGCTGGCGCGCATCATGGGGCCCGCCCGCCTTGCCATGCGCCAGGAAACTGTCTTCCCGGAAGGTCCAGAGCAGTGCGTCGATTGCGTCAAGGCGCTCGGCCGAACCACCTTTGATGACGCAGCGCCAATTGCGAGCCAGCGACTTCTCAACCAGCTGTGGCAGCACCTTCTCGAGCGGGTCACGTTCCAGATGATAGAAGAGCACCTCGACCATGTGCAGCCTCGCACGCGCGATGCCGCGCGATCAGTAGCCGTAGCGACGCGCAACGCCGGAATCGATCAGCGCCTTCTTGCAAACCGGCGAGAGATGGTTGGCGTTCGAGCGCATGCAAGCCGTCATCTGCGGGGTGCCAACTTTGTACTTCGGGCAGAACCGCTGATAGTCGCTCTTACAATAAATCCTCACGGTGCGCGGCCAAGCATCGGCATGGGTCGAACTCGAGGCCAATATGACTGCCGCAAGCAACGGAGTCGCAACGACGGCTGCGACGAAAGCGGTGGCCACCTTTATCATGCCCATGTCATCCCTTTTCTCTTTCACTGCGTGATCGCGCCCGCATCTGCACCCGGCTCTGCGATCAACCGGCACTGCGATACAATCCCTGGTGCGTGAATGGCGCCTGAACGTCTGCCTTTGACCACGCAGCCTGAACCCTGCGGAGCACGTGCAGTTCGACGCCCGGCCATGCCGTCCCTGCATCAGAAATCCCCGGCGACAGCGGCACAGCGAGGATCATGCCATTCTCGGTCGGACGACCGTTCAGGCCAAGGTGGTTCGGATCACACATTGGTGCAATGCACGCAAGCCGCAAGGTTTGGGCACGACGTGCGAAATATCGCCGATCACAAGTCGCCGTCTCTTTGCCAGCTGTCTCTTTGCGGGTCGGTGGGTTCAGCGACCTCTGATCGCAAGGCGGCACGACCCAGCCCCGTCTGACCATAGCCCCCCGCGGTGGGCCATGCCGAAGATGCGCACGGCGCCGTGAGCGAAATTGCCCGTTCGCTGCAGCCTTGCGATCAGCGCTTGCGCGCAAACGGGTTTTCGCCACCTC
>JBHJOC010000030.1:0-70677 GCA_050330095.1 Hyphomicrobiaceae bacterium | reverse complement strand
CAAGTCTCGAGGGCTCGATCGGCAGCCGCCCTGGCGACTGGCAGGAGGGCAGCGTCGATCAAGCCTCCCGCAAAAAACGCCCCAACGCTCGCCATGTCATCGGGGTCGACCGTCAGCCTGCGAACCAGACGCTCACATGAGCAAGCCGCATCCAACACCTGCGCTATCCAGCCAGCGCTCTCGTCAGCCAGCGCCAGCATTGAATCGATGAGCACGATCGGCACGCTCGTCGATCTCGGCTCACAGCCGCCGAGACCGAGCACGGCCAGGTCCTCGCCGAGCACCGGCTGCGCTTCGACCCCAACGAACAGTCCAGCGTCCGCGCTCATCAGTTGGCTGCGATACCACTGGGCTCCGCGCGCCATCCTGTCCGAGGCGCTCATCACTTGGACCGCCGTCACGCGACGGCACGCGGCATCGATGGCGAGCCGCGCACCGAGGTAGGCTTGCCAAACCAGGGCGGCTTGGGCGTCCACGTCGGCGGCGTGCCCGTCCGGCCCGTGTGGGGACGGCGCATCGTCATCCCCGATCTCACCGGTCAGTTCGGTGCGCATGGCGGCCAGCTTTGCGAGTGCGCCCGCTTGAACAGCGGCCACGTCGACCCCGCGAGCGATCCCAACCATCAGCTGGGCTGCGCTGAGGCCAAAACCTGGCTCCAACACCGGGACAATCTGGCCGCCGACCCTCTCGATCTGGCTGATCAATTCGGCGGTGGCGCCGACTGCTGGCCCAATTCCCTGCCCATGGGGCGCCAAGCACACGATGCGCTCGCCTGCCGCCGGACCAAGCGCACCGAGGCACGCAGGCATCAGAGCGCGCGCCTGCGTCAGCGTCGTCTGCGGCACATGGGAGTCCGGCGCAAACACCAGCGCGGTACGCGTGAAATCGAGGCTTTGCGCCAGCTGCCGGAGCGTATCAGGGTCGCAAGTGCTGTAGATCCGGGTTCGCGGTCGCAATTTCTGAGCTGGCTCGCCAACGCCCGGAATGTTCCAGCCGGCGACTTGCGCGATCGCCTGGTTCGTTTGGCTTGATCGGCCGCTACCGAAAAAGACGATCAGGCGGCTGTCCTGCGAGAGCTTGGCCACAGCATGTGTCAGACGCCCGACGTCGTCAGCGGCCAAGTGTGCGCGCACCTGTGTGGCGAGGCGCATCACCGCCGCTCGTGCCTGTTCCAGGAACGCGGTCGCGGTGACGGGCTTTGATGGATCGGCACTCAAGTCCTTTGGCGCGTTAAGGCTGGACCCCAGGCCCAGCCTCTGGCGGGGGACAATGTCCCCCAAAAGCGCGCCCAAGAGAGCCGCATCCTGGCCGCCTCGAAGAACATCGGTGAACGTGATCTGCTGCTTCACCCGATCCCCTCGCGACCGCCCTCCCTCGAGAGAGACCGTCGCCTCAACCCGGCAGACCTTGCGGCTGCCCCACGATCGTCACGATCAGATCCTGAATGTCCAGCATCCTCTGCGCCACGCGCTTGATATCCGCGGTCGTGACAGCGGCGACGAGTTCATTGCGCCGCTTGACGTAGTCGATCCCGTACCCATCGTTCTGGATCCCGAGCAACTGCTGTGCGATTTTGGCGTTGGTGTCGAACCTCAGCGCATAAGACCCCATCAGGTACTGCTGCGAGTTTTTGAGTTCCTCCTCGGTCAGCCCTTCGCGCGCCATGCGCTCGAGCTCGCCCCGGATAATTGACAGGCTTTCGGCAATCCGGTCGTTCTGCGTCGCAACACCGCCGGCGAAGATCGCAGCACTATCGAGGGGCTGGAGATAGGAATAAACGGAATAGGCGAGGCCGCGCTTCTCGCGCACCTCTTCCATGAGCCTCGAGGCAAAGCCGCCGCCACCGAGCGCATGATTCATCACGAACGCGGGCATGAAATCAGCGTCGTTCCGCGCAATCCCTTGCAGACCGAAGATCGCCACGGACTGCGGCAGCGGCATCTCAATCACCTTCTGCAAACCACCAGCAACCGGCTCGATTGGCGGCACGGGCGTGAGCATCGGTGTCGCCGCCAGTCCGCCGAAAACCGTGTCAAGTACACGGCCCAGGTTATCGGCGTCGATATCTCCGACCACAGCAACCTGCAGGTTGCCGCGGGCGAAAACACGCTCGCGGTAGGCCCTAAGGTCATCTCCCGTTATAGCGGCAAGCGTCTCGGCCGTCCCGGTCGATGGGCGACCATAGGGGTGTCCGGGGAACGCCGCAGCCGACCAGGCGCGGCCCGCGACCGTCTCCGGGTTGCGGAGGCTGAATGCCAATCGCGACTGGAGCGACTGGCGGATCCGCTCAACGGCGTCGGCGTCGAATCTTGGCTCGGTTAGAGCAAGGCGGAGCAGGTCGAAGGCTTGATCGCCGTACTCGCTCAGCGTTTCCAGGCTGCCCGAGAATGTATCCCGCGAGCTCGAAAAGTTCATCCGGACCGCAAGTTCCTCAAGCCGTTCCTGAAACGCTTGAGCGTCCAGATCGCCCGCGCCCTCGTCCAGCATCGCAGAGAGGAAATTCGCGACACCTTCCTGGCCTGCCGGATCCTGCGCAGAGCCGCCGCGAAATGAGAACTGCATGGCGATCAGCGGAAGCGATGGCTCATGAACCAGCCAGGCTTCGATGCCACCTGGGCTCTTGACGACCTCGATTTTCATGGCGCTCGCGGAGGATTGTGGCGTGAGAAGGAGCATGACGGCACACGTCATGGCGGCAAGGAGCCTTGTCAGGCTCGAGGGCGTAGCGCCCGGGGAACTGGCAGACCGGCGTCGCATGGTCGGAGGCTCCGGTTGAGGCTGGCTGAGTGGGCAAGCGGCTTGGCTGCAGCCTGTCAGGACCGGTCCGCCGTGGCTTTGGCATCGCCTGCCTGGCGCTCGGCCTTCGGCGTCAGCAGCCCGGTGACTGACGCCTCGATTTTCAGATGGGCCTCGGCCACGCGCTTGATGTCAGCGAGCGTTACCTCTTTGAGCCGATTGGGCCAGCCATCGATCTGGGCGATCGTGCTGCCAACCACCAAGCCCCAGCCGTAGCGGCGGGCGAGCGATGACTGGCTGTCCATCTCGAAGATATATTCCGCCGAGTACACTTTACGGGCCCGCTCCAGCTCGAGTTCTGTGCCGCCGTTTGCGATGAAATCCTCGATCACGGCATCGAGCCCGGCCTCGAGTTGTTCGAGCGTCACGCCGGGCGCCGGCACGAGACCAAACGAGATCCGGCCCGAATCCATACCGAAGCCGCTATAGGATCCCGAGGCGCTCGCGGCGATTTTCTGGTTGACCACCAGTTCGCGATAGAGGCGGCTCGTGCTACCCGACGCGAGCATTTTCATCATCAGATCGAGCGCTTCGGCATCAAGTCCTTCGGCGGTCTGATAGCTCGGCGCGAGATAGGTGCGTCGCAGGATGGGTTGGGCGGCGCGCTCGTCGACGAGCATGACGCGACGCGCGGCCAAGTGGGGCGGCTCGCTGACACGCCGGCGCGGTGCAATCGAGGGATTTGACGGAATGAGCCCGTAGGTCTGGCCAGCAAGCTCCAAAACCTGTTGAGGTTCGACATCACCTGCAACGATCAGGATCGCATTGTTTGGGGCATAATGCTGCTTGTAGAATGCAAGCGCATCCTCGCGAGACAGTTCCGCGATCTCGTGCATCCAGCCGATCACCGGGATGCCGTAGGGGTGGCTCATGTAGAGCGCCGCTTCCATCTGTTCGCTGAGAAGCGAACTCGGCTGGTTCTCCACACGTGAACGCCGCTCTTCCTTCACCACATCGCGCTCGGTGAGCACTTCGGCCTCGTCGAGACGCAAGTTCACCATCCGGTCGGCTTCCATCGCCATCACGGTCGGTAGGTGTTCCCTGCTGATCCTCTGGAAATAAGCCGTGGCATCCTGGGATGTGAATGCATTGTCTTGCCCGCCGAGACGAGACACCGTTTTCGAGAACTCACCAGACGGCAACTTTTCTGTGGCCTTGAACATCAAATGTTCGAGAAAATGCGCGATACCGGACTTGCCACGCGGCTCGTCCGCAGCCCCCACCTTGTACCAAACCATATGCGTCACGACCGGCGCGCGCGTGTCAGGGATCACGACGACCTGCATCCCGTTGTCGAGCGTGAACTCGTGGACGGGTCGCGCGCTCAAGCGCTCCGCCAGAGCTGAAGCCACCCCCGTCAGCGCTGTCGCAAGCATGGTCACTCCAAATAGGATTGGTTTCATTTGATCGAGCGAAAGCATCGGTCATCCTGCTCTGCATATCGTGCGCGGTAGAGCACTCGTCGACTTGATGTTGGCGGCGTCGGGAGCCAAGTCAAATGACAAGCCGTCCATCCCGCTCCGGGGTAACGCGCAGATGGCAGATGAATGTCATCGCGACAGGATCGCCACAGAGACGCTCGCGCTGTGACCAGCCGGGATGGAGTTTCAGCAGGCTGGCAGTAAGCCGATCGATCCGGCTTGAATTGCACACCCAACAGCCCACCGCCCAAGGCCATGCCCAGACGTCAGGTGCCGTCGCGGCAGGCTCAGTCCACCGTCGATCCATCCTGCCAGATCTCGATGGCCTGATCTATATCGGGCGTCAGCGACGCCCACTCGAGCGGCGGCGGCAGGCTTGCAGCCGAGAACATCAGCTTGAGGACCCGCTGCCGCGTGGTGCCATTCGAGCGATGACGACGATGCACCGCGAGCGGGCTCAGCGCCAGGATGTCGCTACGGTCGCAAAGACAGGTCATAGACCGCAAAGTCCGCGCGCGCTCGGCAATCTCAACGCGCTTTAATCGGCCATCAAGATGGCTGCCTTCAAGCACCTCGAGCGGACCATCGAAGGCGCGGCAGTCATCGAGGTAGACTTGCAGGATGACGGATTGCTGGAGCACCCAGACGGGCGGCTCGACGAGAGCATGCCCATCGCGTTCAACCCAAGCCCGAAACCCGGTGACGCGGTGGCGCGACGCGACGGCAATCGTTTTGGACTGACGCCAGGGCGCAATCCAGTGCTCGCGCTGGACATCTTCCGCGGGGGCAATGCGAACGAGGCGGGCGGGCGCAGCAAGCAACCGCGTTGCAAGGCACAAAAGAGCAGGATGGGTTTCGAGCCAATCAGCGAAATCGGCGCCAATCTGCAGCGTTGGGCTACCCAGCCGACCCGATTCCGCACCATCCGAAAACGGCATGCGTACAACTGAGCGTGGTTGTCGCCGAAACGCCCGATCCATTGTCGCAAGATCGGTATCGGGATCGAGCGCATGTTCGACGATAGCGACGCCGGATCGGCGGAATTGTCGTTCGAGGCTCATGCGTCCACCTTGTCGCGACTTTGGAACCTTGGTCATCTTTAGGGGTAGGCGCCGTCCGGGTCGAGGTCTTTGACGAAGTGGACGACGTAAGGCTTAAAGCCCCAACCCCGGTAAGCATCCAGAGCGAGTGCGTTTCCCGCCAGCGCGCCGATACCAATACGGTTCAGCCCCATCGCGCGCGTGCGATGCTCGACCTCAGCCATGAGAGCGGTGCCAATGCCGATGCCGCGCGCGTCTTGGGCAACAAACAGATCGCTCACATAGGCGTAACGGCGCCGGTGCTCTTCGACGTAAGCGTCATCCTCGCGCACGACGACGCAGGCATGCGCGCACGGTGGCCGTGCTCGGGTGTCGGGCGCATCGGCGAGCCGTGCCACCAGGGCGAAGCCCCCGTTGTTGGCGACCTCGTCGCGAACGCCAGCGAAATAGGCTTCAATGCTCGGCATATCGAGAATTCGATCGTCCGTAAACGCCATTTCATGGCGGCAGAGTGCTTCGATCTGCGCGAGAACATCGTGCGCATCGTGCTCGCGCATATCGCTGATCTCAACGCAGGGGGTGCGTCGCCGTGCGTTGACAGGGCGGCGCTGATCAGCATCGCGCATTGTGGTCATCCGTAGACGTAGAGAGCCACGATCCCGAATCCGATTGCAGCGCTGATCAGCAGAACACGCAGCGTGCGAGTGAATCGTGCCCCCAATTCCGTCCTCAGTTGCTCGGGCGTCATTCCTTCTTCGGCCGGACTTGGCCCGCCATATTTCCGGAACATTCTGTCGAGCCGGCTTTCCTGTCTAGGCTTCATGACGCGCGCTCCCATCACCAGAGGTCAAGCCTAGAGCCTGAGCGAAGCGCGACCAAGTGGGCGGCGTCCGATGGTCGCGCGCCTCAATTACCGACCGCTCGGCAAGTCCGTCACGGCCATTGGCTCGCCGAAGTGGTAGCCCTGCAGATAGTCGACGCCGATGGCTTGCAAGTGATCAGCACAGTCCTCGTCCGCGACCCATTCGGCGACCGTCTGCATCCCAAGCGCATGGGCAATGTCGAGGATTGCGCGAACGAACACGGTGTTTGCCTTGTCCGTGCGAATGTCGCGAATGAATTCTCCGTCGATTTTGAGGATGTCGGCGTTCAGCTTCCGCAAGTAGCGGAACGAGGTGTGGCCTGCGCCGAAATCATCGATGGCGACGCGGCAGCCCAACTCACGCACCGCATCGACAAACAATGCTGTCTCGTCGAGATCTTCGATCGCGGACGTCTCGGTGATTTCGACGATCAAACGCCGCGCAATGTCTGGCTTTCCGCCGACCAGCGTCTCAAGCAGCTTCAACCAGGCCGCGTCGCAGCACGTGAGGGCCGAGACGTTCAGCGAGACGGTCAAGGCTGGCTTGGCGGACAGGATGTGAACGGCACGCCCGAGCATGGCACGATCGATGGGTCCTGAAAGTCCTAACTGTTCCGCCACTGGGATGAACACCCCAGCCGGCAAATCGTGGCCGCCGGGCTCGTTCAGTCGCAGCAGGCTTTCATAGAACGCTGGCGTGCGAGTCTTTGCGTCGACGATTGGTTGCAGGACCACATCGAGACGATTTGCACTGATCGCGTTCGCGACCCGTTCACCGATGTCGAGTTGCTCGATCCGCCGCAGCTCCGGCGTCTTATTGACCTCGTACAGCGAGAAGCGTGGCCCGCGGGATCGGCGCGCCTCGTCGAGGGCTCTCAGTGCGTGGTGCACGCACGCCTGCACGCTGCGGACCCGCCGTTCGATCAGCACACCGCCAATCGACACGATTGCGCCTAACGATCCGAACGGTCCCGAGATCGGCGTGTCGCATACCGTGCGCAGGATGCGGTCTGCGATTTCATGGATCGCATCGCTGTCGCACTCCCGCAGGACGATGCCGAACTTGTTGGATGAATACCGCCCGAGCGTGTCACCGGACCGAAGCTTCCCATGAATTCGCCGGCCAACCTCACACAAGACCCTGTCGCCGGCCTCGAACCCGAACGCCTGATTGAGGCCGTGAAGGTTCGTGATGGATGCGATCATGAACGACGTTGGCTCGCCCTGGGTCGCACAGCGGTCTATGGCGACGGTCAAGGCGTCGGTCAGCGCCGGCCGCGAGAGCTGTCCTGTCAGGTGGTCATAATCATTTGCAACCAAACCACTCGCATAGGGTGCGCGCTCTCCAAGCACCCGCATGACACCGCGCGCAAGACCTGGACGCCCATCCGAGCCAACCCAATATCGGCCCACATCCTCGATCTCGACCAACCGATGCGTGCGGGGTCCACCCGGCCTGAACCGGAACCGGCTACAGTAGCCGACACCCCCCGGAGGCGCGTCTGCGTCGTCCTTAAGCTCGAGTGCAGCCGCGTGCCGTCGAACGTGCTCGTCGACGATCAAGCTCCGGAATCCCGACATTGTCGTTGGAGCGCCACGCCCCTCAAGACCGAGAAGCATTGCAGCAGACGGTTGCCACTCGACGCGATCCGAGACGACATCCCAAGTATAGGCGACCGCGACCGGGTTGGCGACCACGTCGAACGGTCGGGGGCCATCATGGGGCAGAGCCTTGCCGGCATGCCCAAGACCTGGAGCAAGGGCAACACTGGCTGTTGGCGGGAACGCCTCACTGGACATCGCAATGAGACCTTTGCGGAGGGACGAAGATCATTTCGACACATGGCCGCTCGGAAGACCATCGATGCCAAACCGCATGCTCGATCGCGCCTTCCATTTTCACCCGGACCTCTCGGCTGGCACGCCTCGTGTTTCACCCGTGACGGTTGGTCGCCCACGCACCGCGCACCAGCACCAAATGTCACAAGTCCATCAATATCTTAGACTTGCGCGCGCGTGGCACGGACCCGACAGCTGCTCCGCAACGTCACGACTGCAAGCGACACGTCCCTCGAGCGACCGCTCGTGTCGTCCGCGGTTCCTCAGGCTCCACTCTTGCCTGCAGCGTAGGCCAATAAGCCCTAAGAACACCTGAACGACGCCACATTGCGCACGGTAACCCTGCAACAGAGCCTCGCCGAAAGAGGCGACCTCGGACGGTCTTGCGATCAGCCGTCCCGCATCGTCGAGACTGGCAGCCGTTCTGGCAGGACTGCGCGGCGCCGCTGGACGCGCGCCGCTTCAGGGCATTGATGCTACATCGACATCACTGGCACCGGCACTGTGTTCCGTCGGCCCCCGCCGCGCGGCCTCGAGTTCATTGAGTTCTGCGAGACTCTGGGTGGTGTCGGCGAGGCGGCGCTCCAGATCCATGCGCCGCTCAAGCCGGGCTGCGCCGCGCTTGCCAGAGACGATCTCGGCATGTTGCGCGTTCAACTCGGTTGCGCGTTGCAGTTGAGTGTCAGTGTTGCGCCTGAGCTGTTCTGCAAGGCCGATGAAGATGACAGCGGCGTTCTTGGCGATCCGCGCCTGGCGGTGTTTGAGGTGCTCGGCCGCCACCGTTTCGAGCGCTTCCGCAATCGGCGAGAAATCGGCGATCACAACCGCCTCAAGCTTCTGACGCCGCCTTTCCTTATCGAGAGCCAGATCCCACCAGCGCCGCCACCACGGCTCACCGAGTTCAAGTGAGATGGGCTGCCAGAGCTCCGGTGGATCGGCGGGCTGCAGTCCACTCGTCGATGGCAGGGCATAATCTTGCGCCAGCGTGCCCGGTGCGCTCGAGACCATCAATTCGACCAGCCCCGGGATCACTACGTGCTCGAGTTCGTCGAGAGCCGCATTGGCCTCCGCGAGTTTCACGTCGAAAATCGCCTTGAACTGGTGGCGCAAGCGATCCGTGTCGAGATTGAGCCGCGTTCCCGACGATCCGAGTGCGCCCTTGGCAAAAGCGACGCCAACTTTCGCAGCGGTTTCAGCGACATGCCCATGCAGAGCTTTGCCGATCAGTGCTGCGTGCTCGTTGACGGCTTGCTGCCCGCGGGTACGCAGATCATCGAGCACGGCCTGAACGACCTTGGTCAGGTTCTCGATCTGATAGGCCAGTTCGCGCACATACGTCAGCTCTTCCGCGATCTGGTGCACCGACACCATGTCGAGCTCGCCAAGCCGCATCTCGGAGGCAATCTCGCGACTGAGTGCGGCCCGGTTGAGTTCCCCGAGTTCAATCAGCGTTGTAATCGTCTGCCCCAGGATGCGGGCCGGCCTGCTGCGACGGATCTGCGCGCGGAGTGCGTCCTCCAGGTCGGCGAAGCCTGAGCATCTGCCATAAACCTCGGCAAGCGATCCAAGGTGTGGCCCCGTGACCGGAGATTTTTTTCCAACAAACGCAATGTTTGTCGCTTGAAGGCTCGTGGCATAGCGCACAATCCGCGCATCGATCGCAGCCCCAGGGGGGCCGGCCTCCGCAAGCATTGCAAGTTCCGCCCACTTGGCGCTGCCGAACACGACGTCGACCGTTAGTTCGGGAAATTCGCGCGCAAGCTGAGCCGAGACCCGGCGGCGCAGCTCAGGAACATCCCGCGCAGGTTCCGGGAGTTCGTCGATCCGATTGACGAAGATGACGATCTCGCGCTTGTTGAGGCCCAGCAGGATCTTGACGAGCGCACAATCCTGTACGCTCAGCGCTTGGCGTGCCGAGACGACCAGAATGTGAATATCGGCGTCCACTAGAGCTCGCCGTGTGATCTCATCGCGGACCAGGAACGGGTCATTTGTCCCCGGCGTATCGACGATTGTGATCGGAAATACATCGCTGTCGGCTTCAACGAAGATGTCTGCCTGCCGCGTGACGTCCGAATAGCGGCCGACACCTTCTGCCTCGCCTTCATGGGTCATCGGGCCAGCACACACGTACCGATCGAGGATCGAGCGCGTCAGGCTCGTGTAGTCATGCTGGGTTCCGAGAATCTGCTCGAGTTCGCTGCCGAGGCGGGCCTCGGAGCGTCGCTTCATGGCAACGAGGTGATGCGTCAGCAGTTCCGGCTCGAACCCTTGCACGAAACGGCGTGTCAGATCGCGCACGAGCCCACCATCCGTGGCGATCGCCTTCCACTCGTCGCGATCGAAGAACGTGAAGCGCGCCTTGATCCCGCCTGGACCAGCCTGGCCGAGGCGCAACCGCGTGATGCTCGTGGTCCAAGGGTCGACGCTGGTCGGCAGCAGCCCAGGCTGGCGGAACCAGCTATTGATGAACGTGCTCTTGCCTGACTTGATCTGCCCGATCACGGCAACCGTGCACGACTGTTGGGCGACGAGATCGCGGGCATCGGCAACGAGCGTTCCGAGGTCCATGATCAGTGCAGCAGCAAGACGCTCTGCGCTGCTGTCGATACCGGTCCGAAGGGCGTAAAGCGCGTCTGCGAGCTCCATGGGATCCCATTCGGCTGGCGACAGCGCGCTGTTGCTCGAAGCGCGGGCGTTGCCACGCGAGCCTGCATCTCCTCCTGCAGTGTCGACACCGCTCATTTGACCAGTCCCACCCAAAGCCCGCGCGCCCCGACCGTTGATGGCGCTCCCACCCGGCCAACTCCCCCAGCCGATCATCGCAACGGCAGTACTTGACCATTACAAAAGTCTCGAACCGACCCTCACTGGCGCCAGTCTCATCCTCAGCTCAACCGTTCCGGTCCAGGCCCGTTCGCGCCGTGCCCGAGCACACGCCGAACTGGAGCCACGCTATCGCCGGATGCGACCGGCGAAGATAACCAGCCCTTCACATCACCGACACGGCTCCGAAGAGCGGAACCTCGCACCGGGACTGCACGTCGAAACGTAAACCGGAATTGGTTAGGCTTTTGAAATTCTGGCGCGGATTTGCCATGTTGACATGGCAGCGATGACCGCGACGCTGTCTCCGGAGCTGTTACGGGGTTCGCGATTCTCGACGGGGCAATTCGAATGGACGGTCCGCGTGTGACCTTGGAATTGAAAGACGGCGCAGAACCGAGTGTGGACGTCGCACGCGTCCGCCGCCTGCTCGAGCGTTTGGAACTTGGGCTAGACCCAGAAGCTGCGCCCGAACCGTCGGAGCCTCTCGATACCGATCGCACGCCCCGCATCGCACGGGCGCAGACCGAGAGTACCACCGGCAAAAGCCTGATCGTCCCACCACCAGCCGAAGTCGAGACGCGTGCTCCCCCAACCCGTTCATATCGGGCGATCGTGGCGTTCGCAGCAATCATTGGAGTGGTCGGCATTGGCGGCTCACTCTTTTGGATGCATGGGCTGCCTGTCGACGCGACGCGCGAACCTGACACAGTTGAAGCGTCGCAACCGCCCCCTCCCCGCAATCGTTCGAGCGCACTCGATGGGGCAACGTCGACGACAACGGCAGAGGCCTTGCGTGATGCGATCCCGCTGGCAAGCCGCGATCCGCAGACCGCACCGCCGCCGAATCGCACCGTGAGTACCGATCCTGCAACGGGGGCGAGGCTGCCCGCAGCACCGGCAGGACGCCCGAGCCCCTCTCATGAAGAGGTGATCGCTGCGGCCGGTGGCGCCCTTGCAGAAGGGCGCGTGCAGAAAGCCCGCCAGCTCCTGGAACAGCACCTGGCTGAAAGCCCCCAGAATGCCGATCTCGTCTGGGCGCTAGCCCGTGCTCACAGCCCCATTGTGCTGTCCGAGCTTCCATCCCGCGATGCCGAAGCCGACGAGCGCGAGGCGGAGCGCTTGTTTCAGCGCTGGTACGACATTGCCCTCCAGCAAGGCTTGGTGTCCCCAGACGTTTCACTCGAACGTATTCTCGTATCGATGCGATTGAACCGGTCGCGCTAGTGTTCCGTCTCCGACACTCGGCTTCCTGTGCAGCACCCGATTGATCAAGTGTCGGGGACGCAGGGAACACGAGCAACGTCACGCTTGTCGTTTTGCTTTTGTCACTAACGCTTGGCAGGCGAGACTGCAGAAGGCGGGGACCAAGCGTGAGACCCGCAACACCCGCGTTCGGGTTTCCCCTGTTTGCGCGGCATTGCGGCCGCGCGCCGCAGCAAGATCGAGCGCTCCCGCCCGGATGAAGCTCACTGCGCAGCGATCGTGCCGCAAACGACCACAGCGTCGCCATTAGTTGTTTCCGCGGACGGGCTCTGCAGGTTGAGATGCCGCAGCCGGCTCGCTCGCAGGTGCGGGACCCTGGACCGCTGTTGCCGCCCGCGGCTGTTCCACTGCCCGCTGCGTCGCGATTGCAGCGTTTGGTACCGTTTTCAGCGACGACCAGAAATCCGACAGATGCTTGTCGACGATCTGATCGTATTCACGGGTTTGTCGGAGCCGGCGCAAACCTTCGTTGGTGTAGTAAAGAATGGTGCGCGCATGGGGATGGGTGCGCGTGACCATGGCGTGCAGCGTCGAGAAGCTGAGCGGTGCGTCGAGAGGGTTCACCACATCGTCCAGCCCAAGAAGCGCGATGCTCGATCTGGCCGTCAATTCGTCGGCCGCGACGCTGTCGACACGACCTTCGGCAAGCAGTTGAAAACATGCATCGAAAGACGGCGGCCGCACAACAACGACGATCGAGTCCCTGATCCAGTTTCGCCCGCCTTGATCGAATTCCTGCATCGACCAGCCGACGGGACGGCAGACAGTTGTTCCCTGAACGTCCGCACTCGAAAGGGTCTTGATCGAAGAATCAACCCGCGTATAGAGCAACGTGGCGACTTCAAAAAGCGGATCTGAAAAGAAAAACCGTTCGCACTTCAGCCGGTCGATACGATCAAGCACGGCAAGTTCGGTGCAGTCTGGTTTCGAATAGGGAAAACCGAGATCGAACGCCCGCGAAATCAACAACGGGCTGAGGTGTGCTGCCCAATCGTTGACCCAAGAAATAGAGTAATCGAAGCGGCCATTCGATTCACTTTTTACCATCGACATCGATTTCGACAGTAATTCTGTAATCATGCCGCCGTTTTCTAGCGTCCGACCGGTAAAGGGCGTATACCCATCTGCTGTCAGGAGTTGCACCTGCCGCAACAGCGAAGAAATCAATATTTGGTCCGCTTGCCCGCTCGGCGATGTTCGGTCGACAGGCTGTTCGGCAGCGACCGTCGGCGGCGCCGGGCTTTGTGCGGCAGCTTGTGCAGGTGGCGAGGTCGGCGCCGTAACCGCCGGCGTGCGAGATTGCAGGGAGCGTCCGATGCAGGGCAACCGCAACTCGAGCCCCGGCCTGATCAGCATCCCATCATCGCTGATGCGGTCTTGATTGGCATAAAAGATAATCGTCCACTGATTGGGGTCGCCATACGTTCGCGCAGCAATCGCCCCGAGCGTATCGCCTTCGACGATGCGATAATCCTGCCCGCATGTCTGAGCTGCCGCGGACGGCACAAAGGCGTAGAGCGCGACACCTGTCAGCGCGAGGACACGCCGGAAAACAGACAACCCGCCTGACGCGCAAGACGCAAACCAAGAACGCCCCGAGCGGTTCCGTCCCGGCAATCCAGTCGCAGCCACGCGACGCTCCGCACACGCCCCTGTCGTGAGTTCCATGAAAACGACCACCCCGATTGCCGAACCGATCTATGTCAATTTCGCCAAGGACTAATCCGTCATCCTTGCCAGCGCACAACAACAGTCGGCCCAGACCACCATCCCAAACCCCAATGAAGCCATGATTATGGCAATTATGGTGTCGCAGGGCGAGGGGGTTGTTTTTTGCGCTGCGCCGAGCCTTACCGTATTGAGGCTGCGGCATCGGGGCTAGCACCCGCTTTCCGTAGTTCGTGAGTCACCCTCGTCAGACGCTGGAACGAACTACGGAAGGCAAAGGGTACGAGCAACATATTGGATCTCGTACCGCTTCGCGATCAGACGTCCCCGGGAGGCGTATGTTGCGGATGGTGCAGGACTTCTGATCGGCGGCACGAGGTCGAGCGGCAGCCATGCAGGCGCAACCGTGGGAAACGGGCGCGATCCAACTGTCGCCGCCTCGGCGGAATTGGCCGGTACGACCAGAAAGCGACTGCGACGGCTGTCGAGCGTCATGGGTTGGGAGAAGCTTGAGTGATACTGCGTGTGTGGCATCAAGCGATGTCGTTCAGCTCATCGCAATCGACCTGGATCAGGTCCTTGGCGCTCGGCCTGGTCAGCCTCGGGCTCGTCCTCGGGCTCGTCGACCGTCCGCCTCCCGCTCTCGCTCAGCGTCAGGCTGCGCCATTGGACCCAGCGCTGACGATCCGTGTCGGACGCGGCCAATCTGGTCGCGATGCCCAGGCCATGCGCGAGTTGGCAGACGCGATCGGGGAGACGGGCCTTCAGATCTCGATTCTCAGCGGTTTGGGCGGCATCGAGCGCGCACGCGACCTCCTCTATCGGCCCGGAGTGGAACTCGCCGTGTTGCGCAGTGACCTCCTCGCAGCTCCAAGCTTCGCGGGCGAGATGCCATCCGCCGGTCTGCGTCTTCGGATCGTCTCTCACCTTTACACCGATCCGATCTATCTGTTTGCCCGCTCCCCAATCCGCGAGGTGCGCGAACTTGATGGGCTGCGCGTTGGCGTCGTCCTTGAGGATCCCGACGCGCGCTTGACCGCCGAGACACTGGCGGACCTCCTCGGCATCCGGATCGACCTCGTCGATATTGGCAAAACTCTCGCCTCATCGACATCCGCCGGTCCCCAGACCAGTGGCGGCCTACCCCGCGCCGATGCGATCCTGCTCGTCGGCGCGCAGCTGCTGCCATTCCAATCCCAGATTGAAGCGGCTGGCGGCTACGCGCTGCTGCCGATCGCGGCGACGCCGAGCTTGCGCCGCGCGTTCGTGCCACTCGAGATCACGGGAACGGCGCAACTCGGAGGGACCGTGAACGGTCTCGGCGTTGCGGCCATGCTCGCAACGTTCAACTGGAGCCAGCGCAGCGATCGGTTTCCAAGGGTTCAGAGATTCATCACGAGTTTCTACCGCAGCTTGACTGATTTGCGCAGCGCCCACCCGCGCAGTGTCTGGCCCGAGGTCGACCTGTCACTGATCCCCCCAGCGTGGCAACGCTTCGGCGCGATCGACCCTGCCCGCATTCTTGCAGCCACGGAGATGCGTGAACTCGCGATCGTCGCGCCGCCGCGCTCCTACGTTCAACTGGACGCCGTTGCGGTGGCGCCGCCGCCCAGCGCCCCCGATGGCACCAGGGCTAGCCAGGATCTTGGCCAGCGATCGCCGAGCCAACAGCCGGCCCCCGTGGCTGCACGGGCCTTCGACCAGGATCGGGCGACGGGCATCGGCGCGAGCCAGGGTGACCGCCGCGCGGTGGTGATCGCTGCGATCAGACGACCTCCGTTCACTGAGCCGGCAGGGGCCGAAAAGAATATCGCGACGGAGATCCTTCGCCAAAGCCTCGCGGCTGGCCTCGATGACAGCACTGTCGAGGTGGCGTTGCGCTGGTCGACGCGCGCGGCCTTGATCGAGGTGCCGGGCGCCGAGCCGGCTGCCGAAGTCGTTTCGTTCCCTTGGCAGAGGCCGCGATGTGACGACCCCGGCGGGTTGACACGGGCTGCGGCTCACCTCTGCGATCGGGGCATATTCTCTGCACCGCTGCTGCGCGTCGTTGCAGGTGTGCACGTCAAAGCGACCCGCGTTGCCGAACTCGACGGACGCCAGGCTGCAGACCCGACGGGCCCAATCCGGCTGACGGCATGCGTGCCTGAAGACGCTGAGACGGTCATAGTTCCCGCAGAGCCACTCAATGCTCCGCAAGCGCCCCGTCTCGAGATGACGACCGTGCAGCGGCCGACGCTCGTGCACTGCATCGCGGCGGTCGAAACCGGCGAAGTCGATGGCTTCCTTGCAACCGACCTGGAGGCGCGCGACGTCATCGGCCAGCTTGGCGTCACGGAGAGCTTCGAGATCTACCAGCCGACACTGTTCATGGATTCGCTCCATGCCGTTGCACCGCGGGACAATGAAGGTGCTGCGGAGCTGATCCGCGCACTCGATCTCGGCCTGGAGCGACTGAAGGGCAACGGTGCCTATGCAAAGATCCTCGAGGCTCTGGTCGTCGCATCATGGCGGCCCGCACGCTGAAGCGACGTGGACTGCGGCCCACGGATGTGTGCGGGCGCATCAGTTGGCGTCACGCGCTGCCAAGTCGTCAGTCGCGATGATCGAGGCTGCGACGGCTGCGCCCGGCGATCCACTGAGCGATTCGCCGGATGCGACTGATCCGACGGCGCTCGACTTGGCGCGCAAAATCGAGGATCAGGCTCAGGCCCAGTGACCCGGTGCCACCGTCAGGGGCGGCGCCAACGGCGAGATCGACAGGCTTTGGCGCATCGGCATCCTGCGTGTCCGCCACGCTCTCCTCAACGAGTCCGACACACGCGATAGCTGCGAACTGTGCGCCAGCGAGTTGCTTGACACGCTCAAACACCGATTGACGGTCCTGCGGCGCGAGCAAATCCATATGGGTCAGAACGAGGAGCCCGCCCCCCCTCGCTGTCCCCTTGAGCGCACGCCAATGCTGCCGCTCGCTCTCTTTCCAAGCTTGGACGCCAGCACTGCAGAACACGAGCAGATCCGGTTTCAGCCGCTCTAGGAGCTCCGCTGTCTCCGCCGCGTCTGCCGCATCGACAGCAGGCATGTCGATCAACTCGAAATCCCTCAACCTGTGGAGGGGCAGCCCGATCTCCAGATATCTGACCTTCGACAGTTGCGGCAGCACGTCGGAACGCAGCTCCGCGGTGTGGTCGTCCATGTGGGCTTCCACAAACAGCCTGTCTGCGTATCGAAGCAGCTTTGCCAGCCGCGTCGACTGAAAGACCGAGGTCGGCAAGAGCGCGTTCTGGGCGAGGTGATTGGCGAGCGTGGACTTACCGGTGTTCGATTCCCCGAGTATGGCGACCCGTGGCGGACGAGAGAGGTGCACCGAGAGCGCGCGGAACGCCCGCGCGGCCCGTGCGCATTCCGGTGCGACAGAACTCGCAATCGCAAGTTCGACCGCGCCGCGCCGGAGCCAAGCGAGGGTGGCTTCGCGCGTGTCTATCGTTTCAAGCTGACGCTGCGATGCCCCGGTCATCGTCGCGAGACGTCCCGCTCTATCGCCAACTTTGATCTCCCCACGCGTTCCCGGCCTGAACCATGAATTCCGCGCAGCAGTCTGCCATGCGCCGAGTGACGGCGCGTTGACGACTGCGTGGCTGTCCTATGACGCGCTCCGTCACCTGCCGCGCCCGGCCAGGGCCGAAGCACCGGCGGCGCCCACGGACCTTTCGGCTTTCCATCCGCACGCTCTGCAGTGCCAGGGCCACAACGGCCAGCGCGTCGCTGATACGCGTTTACGCGACCTTCAAACAGCCATGAATTCTAGTCTATCAGTCATGAGGGAACGGGCGCCATTCATCCGTAACAATATTATCGGTGCGCGGCGCGTCAGTTCCCTGAACACTCTCTGCGGTGGGCTGTTGCTGGGGTAATAGAGGGGCAAGCGAAATGATCATGACGTTGATGCGGGTTGTCTCACTCAGCCTCGCTGTTACTATATGTGCCGCATCTCCGCTTTTGGCGGCCCCGAACGATCCGCTTAATCTTCGAATTACGCTTCAGGTGCCGATCACAAATCACCTTGGACAGAACCTCGTTGCTTTCAAGCAGCGCATCGAGAGCCAATCGGAAGGTCGGATCAAAGTGGACATTTTTGATAAAGCACAGTTGTTCAAGGATTTCGAGGTTATCGATGCGGTAGGCAGCGGGAAGATCGAAATGGGTGTCGTCCCCTTGAACCAGTATCGCAACCTCGTCCCTGTGGTCGATATCCTGGGCCTGCCGTTCATGTTCACGCAAGACGCATTAATTCGCAAGGCAACTGCACCAGACCACGATATTCGGCGCGCTATCGATAAAGGGATCTCGCAGAAGACGAACACCGTGGCGCTGTGGTGGCAACCGTACGGAAACAGTGTTGCTTTCTCGACTGGAATGACACCAATCAACACGCCTGACGAGATTAGCGGAAAACGCATTCGAGTCTTCAGTGAACTTGAGGGTGAATTCATTACGGCCTGCGGTGGAACACCGTTTCGTATTCCAGGGTCACAACAAACGCAGGCCATGCGAGATCGCGTTGTCGATATCGGGTTAACCGGGATAACTGGGGTGAATACCCGCGCGCTTTGGGAGGTCAGCAGCACGATCACCAAGACCAATCATGGGGCGATCGAATTCCTCGTCGTTATGAATGCCGATCTCTGGGCGGGTCTATCGGAAGCCGACCGCGATTTGATCCGCAGAATCGGCAACGAGGTCGAGCTGGAGCTGCGCGACGAGTTTCAAAAGATCGAAGACGACGCTTACGCATTTGCACAAGATAAGAAAATGCCGATCTTCGACATCACGCCGAACGATCTTGCTGAATGGCGGGCCTGCAGCGTCGACCTTGTGAACCAATTCCTCTCGCGCGCGGGTGAAGCGGGCTTTGACCTGATGGCTGCTTACGGTCGCTTGATGATGGACCCATGTTGCAGTGGCGGTGCCAGCGGCGTCTTCACACGGCACTGAAGCTTTGTCTGGTGGGGTGACATCGCCGGCGCGCCTTGTGCGGAGTTGCTCCGTTACCCGCTTTCCGTAGTTCGTCTGTCACCCCTGTCAGACGAAGAAGTGAGCGACGGAACGCAAAGGCTACGAGCGATCTATTGGACCTCGTACCGCTCTTCGATCAGAAGTCCTTGGACGGCGGGTGCTGCAGATGGCGCAGGGGCTTTCGATCGGCGGCACGAGGTGCAGCCGCGCTCAGCCCACCCCCGCATTGCCATCAGCAGGCTCACCAAAGCAAAACGGCCGCTGACACACGCCAGCGGCCATTCATCGATGTCACGTGAAAATCCTGGGCAGACGACGGCAGCGCGCCGATTACCCGAAGCGGCCGGTGATGTAATCGTTGGTGCGCTTGTCGGACGGGTTGGTGAACATCATTTCGGTCGGCCCTTCCTCGACGAGATTGCCGAGGTGGAACATGGCCGTGCGCTGTGAAACGCGCGCGGCCTGCTGCATCGAGTGGGTCACGATGACGATCGTGTAATTTTCACGCAATTCGTCGATGAGTTCCTCGACCTTGGCGGTCGCAATCGGATCGAGCGCCGAGCAGGGCTCGTCCATAAGGATGACCTCGGGACCAACAGCGATCGCACGCGCGATGCAAAGGCGCTGTTGCTGGCCGCCCGACAAACCCGTCCCAGGGCCCGACAGCCGGTCCTTCACCTCTTCCCAGAGCCCCGCCTTGCGCAGTGACGTTTCAACGATCTCGTCCATCTGCGCCTTCGTTTTTGCCAGTCCGTGAATACGCGGACCGTAGGCGATATTTTCGTAGATGGACTTCGGAAACGGGTTCGGCTTCTGAAACACCATGCCGACGCGTGCGCGCAATTCGACGACGTCGATCGACGGGTCGTAGATGTTCTGGCCTTCCAGCTCGATCTTCCCCGTCACCCGGCAGATGTCGATCGTGTCATTCATCCGGTTGAGACACCGCAGGAATGTCGACTTGCCGCACCCGGATGGTCCGATGAAGGCCGTAACGGAGCGCTCCGGAATGTTGATCGACACATCCTTGATCGCATGCGTGTCGCCGTAATACACGTCCACGCCGCGCGCCGTCACAGTCTGTTTCCGGTTGGCCGCCGGACCCGTCGAGGCTGGAACGGATGTCATCGGCGCCGAAGCTTTCGTGCTCGTCGTGTCCGCATGAGCGGTTTCAGCTGCCATGGTGTTCGTCGTTGTGGTTGTCACGCAACCCTCCTTTCTATGGCCGGCTACCACTTACGCTCGAAGCGCTGGCGCAGGATGATGGCGATCGTATTCATAAGCAGCAGGAAGCACAGCAAAACAAGGATGGCGGCAGATGTTCGGGCAACAAACCCACGCTCGGGACTGTCGGCCCAGATGAAGATCTGCGTCGGAAGCGCCGTCGAAGCTTCGAGAACACCCGTCGTCGGACTTGTGATGAATGCGTTCATGCCGATCAAGAGCAACGGCGCCGTCTCGCCGAGCGCCTGCGCAAGGCCAATGATCGTGCCCGTCAAGATCGTGGGGATCGAAAGGGGCAGGATATGGTGCAGGATTGCCTCGTGCTTCGAGGCCCCGACCCCAAGCGCAGCCTCACGGATCGATGACGGGACCGATTTGAGCGAGGCGCGGGTGACAATGATGATGGTGGGAAGCGTCATCAGGGCGAGCACGAGGCCGCCGACCAGGGGAGCCGACCTCGGCAATCCAAACAGATTGAGGAACACCGCCAGGCCGAGCAGACCGAAGACGACGGAGGGCACGGCTGCAAGGTTGTTGATGTTGACCTCGATGAAGTCCGTGATGCGGTTCTTCGGTGCGAACTCTTCGAGATAGACAGCAGCAGCGATCCCGACCGGGAAGGAAATCAGGAAGCAAACCAGGAGTGCCCAAAACGAGCCCGAGAGGGCGCCAGCAAGACCTGCGAGTTCTGGAAAGCGACTGTCGGCATTGGTAAGCAGGCCAATATTGAACGGCTGCGAAATCAACCCCTGTCTCTGGAGTTCCTCGAACCACGCAATCTGCTTGTCACTCACCCGGCGCCGGTTCTCTGGCAAATCACGGTCAACCTCGCCCTTCGCCAGCTGATCGAACGGATCCGACATTGGCACAGAGAACTTTGCTCGCGTTCCAAGCAGCGACGGATTCGCAATCACCTGATCACGGATCAGGAACGCACCCTGCGACGTCATGGCTTGCAGATACGCGCGACGGTCAGATGGGGCGAGATCAGGGATTTTTGCGATCAGAGCGTCGTTGACGATGTTGCGCCACGGCGCGGCGAACACGTTGGATCGGTCGATCCGCGCATCCGACAAATCGACCTCGACCGTTATCATCGTCTGCACGAAGGCCTTGTAACCCGTCGAAATCAGCGACGCGAACAGGATAAAGAGGGAGCCGAGCGCGATGGCGATCGCCGTCAGACCGTAAAGCTTCAGCCGCGTGTCCGCTGCATAGCGCGCCTTCCGACGCGCCCGCATCTCATCCGATTGCCAGTCGATCGGGGACCTGGCCCCTGTATCGGTTGCAATAGCCATCAGTACTGCTCCCGGTATTTGCGAACGATCCGCAGGGCGATGACATTCAAGATCAGCGTGATCACGAACAGGACCAGGCCAAGCGCGAATGCCGAGAGGGTTTTGGGGTTGTCAAAGGCTGTATCGCCAATCAACAGCGTCACGATCTGAACGGTCACCGTCGTGACGGACTGGAGCGGGTTGACGTTCATGGTCGCGATCAGGCCGGCGGCCATCACCACGATCATCGTTTCACCAATCGCACGGCTCACGGCAAGCAACACGCCCCCCACAATGCCGGGCAGCGCCGCTGGCAGCAGAACCTTGCGGATCGTCTCACCTTTCGTCGCGCCCAGGGCAAGCGACCCATCACGGACGGCACGCGGCACCGCTGTCAGTGCATCGTCCGACAGGGAGGAAATGAACGGGATCAGCATGATGCCCATCACGGCACCCGCCGTGAGAGCAGCATTCGGCGCGACTGGAATGCCGAGCGTGTCACCGAGCGCGCGAAGCGCCGGGGCAACGGTCAAAACGGCGAAGAAGCCGTAGACCACAGTCGGCACACCGGCCAGGATCTCAAGCATCGGCTTGATGATTGAGCGCACTCGCCCGGAGGCGAACTCTGTCAGATAGACGGCCGACATGAGGCCGATTGGCGTTGCCACAAACATCGCGATCGTCGCGATGACAATGGTCCCGAGAAATACGGGGACGGCACCGAATGCCCCAGAACCTGCGATTTGTTCCTCACGGATCGGAATCTGAGGCTCCCACTGCGTCCCAAAGAAAAACTCCGACGCCGGCACACGACGGAAAAACTCGTAGGACTCGTATACCAGCGAGACCACGATCCCGGTCGTCGTCAAGATTGCGACGATCGAGCAGAAAATCATAAAAATATTCAACGAGCGCTCGACGCTATGCCGCGCCCGATAGCGCGGTGCGACCACGGCATACCCAAGCGCCAATCCGCCCAAGGCAACCATGGCCGCTACGAATGCCATCAAATAGCTGGCCGTTACCTGCAGCGAGGCATAATACTCTGCCGCTGCTCGCACTTCTGGCGAGGGAGTGCCGAAAACCCTGCCTGCGGCAAGCTGTTTGATCTCGCTGAGCAGCAAAGACTTTTGGGCGATGTCGAGTTCGGCGACACCAGGCCCCAAACTATTGAGAATTATGCTCTCGACGATCGAGCCCTGGAACATGAGCCAGAGCAGCACGAGAACGAAAGCGGGCACGCCAGTCCAGATGGCCGCATTCACACCGTGATAAACGGGACGCGAATGAAATTCCCGGAACCCGCCCCCGCGGACGGAATTAGCACGCCATGACCCTATGAAGTAGGCCAGAACGGCAAGGCAAAGCAGGATCAGGAGTGTTGTGCTAGTCACCGTGCGTTCCCCGCAAAAAGTGAGCCCGCATTTGTCAATGCGGGCTCACATTCGTCAAAGAGATTACATCTGGAGCTTCTTGCCAGACGTCACCGCTTCACGTGTTGCAGCGCGCGCTGCATCCGGAAGAGGCGTCAGGCCGCGCTCAGGGTTGTAACCCCCTGGACCGATCGATTCTTCCGAAACGTACTCGGCAAGAAACTCGTTCAGGTTGGGAATTACGCCGCGGTGTGCATTCTTGACGTAGAAGAAGAGCGGGCGAGAAATCGTGTAAGAAGCGTCCGCGATCGTCTCAAAGTTCGGAGCCACACCGGCAACCTTCACGCCTTTGATCTTGTCCTGGTTTTCGTAGAGGTACGAATAACCAAAGATGCCCATCGCGCCGGCGTCCGTCGTCAAGCGCTGGACGATGAGGTTGTCGTTCTCTCCAGCCTCGATGAACGGGCCGTCCTGGCGCATCCGCGAGCAAACAACGTTCCAACGATCCCGATCGGCTTTCTTGAGAGCCTTGAGTTCGTCGATCTGGTCGCAGCCGCCATGCATGGCGATTTCAACGAACGCATCGCGCGTGCCAGAGGTCGGCGGTGGGCCCAGAACGACGATGTCCGCGTTCGGCAGCGACGCGTCGATGTCCGACCACTTCTTGTTCGTGTTCGCCTTGAAGCCACCGGCTCCATCAGGAATCTCAGCGGCGAAGGCCAGATAAATCTGTGCCTTCGTCAGATCGACGTCGGGGGCATTTACAGAAATTGCAAGCGCCAGACCGTCACTGCCGATGAAGGCCTCGGTGATGTCTGTTACGCCATTGGTCTTGCAGAGCTCTTTTTCGCCAGCCGTGATCGCGCGAGAGGCGCCCGTGACGTCCGGATGATCAGGGCCAATACCGCCGCAGAATGCGCGGAAGCCACCGCCCGTACCGAGCGACTCAACGACGGGAGCGGGAGCGCCGGTCTTCGTCGCGAACTCTTCTGCGGCAGCTTGCGAATACGGGAACACGGTCGACGAGCCAACGACGCGGATCTGATCCCGAGCAAAGGCCGTGCCACTGATGGCGGCCAGAGCGAACACCGCAACGGCGGCGCCACCCAGGTACTTAGTGGTCATTCGGAAAACTCCCTCATTAGGATGAGCCCGCACTCGGGCCATCTCACACGGCCGTCCCATACGCACCCTAGTTAACAGTTTCGTGACATTCGGGTGCGGCGTCCGTGCCCGGAGCACCATCGGTCTTCATGCCCGGAAGTGAGAATGCTCGTCCAAATTCGTACGTGGACGATACCCGCTGTGCTCAAGACCCCGCGGACCCCGGCGCAGACGGCCGCCAGGCCGATGCCCAACAATTATCCGAACAATCCCGTTGGCCGAAGGAACGCGCCCGGGTCTTCGGAGCGAATTGTCCGTTGAACTAGACAACCCTTGTGCGGCGGCTCGCAACTGCGCTAAGTGGCGCCAACGTTGGGATAGAAACGCTGAATTCACACGGCGCCCGCGAACGGCACGCCATCGCCCGCTCTCAGCGGTATCGTGCGCAGTGTCCAAAGCTCTTTGGCGGAAGGAGCCCCGTCCAATGTCTCAACAAAGCCCCAAGCCGGTGCCAAAGTTTCTGCACACTGATCATCCGCATACTTTGAGCGCAATCGACACGGCCATGCATGCGACCTATCGGGCGCTGTTGACGATGGGCGAGGACGTCTGGGACATGATTGTGCGCGTCGAGCGGGCACTCATCGACGGAGAGATCGACGCCGCACGCCAAGTCATCGCGGATGACAAACGCATCGACGCAAAGCTCGCAGAGATCAAATCGCGGACGTTCGACATCCTGGCCCGCTATCAGCCAGTCGCCCAGGACCTGCGCCAGATTCTCGCCGTCGAACTGGTCGCCAAAGACGTGGAGCGGATCGGCGATCATGCCAAGAATATCGCGAAGGGCCTGGTTGCAGCCGCACCAACGCCGATCCCCGAGGACGTGAAGCCGATGTTCGCCAAAATCGGACGCGCGACCCTCGGTGCAGTGGAGGACGCTCTTGATGCGTTCGCCCGCACGGACAAGGAACTCGCTGGCCGTATCCTCGCCTCGGACGAGAACGTCGACACACTCTACAATGATCTGTTCCGCGCCCTCGTCGACCATATCGACGCCGAGCAGGAGACGAAGCTTGCCCTCGTCCACTTCCTGTTCATGGCCAAGAGCTTCGAACGGATCGGTGACCACGCGACCAACGTGGCCGAGATGGTGATCTTCATCACCAGCGGCCATGCGCCGCTCAGCCGACAGCCGGCATGAGCATCAGGCGGCGACGTCGGCGTCGGCGGGGTCCTGCATCACACGTCGACACACGATAATCGCCGCGCCTCTTCCTCGATCCGAATGTTGACGAGGATGCGATCGAGCAGCAGGCAAGTGCGCCGAAACAGCTCGGAACCGACACGGTAATCCGCCGGCGCGTAGAAGTCGCAGCGGCCCGCCTCGAACAGCTTGATGCACTTGTCCGGCGCGCTTCCGGGAACGTGGACCGCGATCGCATGACCGCCGTTCTTGCGCATCACCGCCATCGATGGCACGTCGGTGTCGCCGTCACCGAAATAGATCATGTTCGAGAATGGGACCGGGCGCTGCGCTTCGGGCATGTGGTCGTTGATCGACTGGCCGAGATCTTCGACGCCCTTGTTGATGCGGAAGAGGTACTGCGTCTTGCCCGTATCGGTGATAACCCGCTTGGGATAGGGCAGATCGTAGGCATCGAACCAGTATTCCGACGCGAAGACGTTGTCGAAGCGATGGTAGATCGTCGTGCCCTCGATGATTTCCGTGAGCCCTGACGATATCAGATAGTGCTTCAGCGTAATGCCGTGCATCTCCGCGGCTATGGCGATGTAGCGCGCGATCTCGTCGAACCAGGCCTCTACCCCCGCGAACAGCTCGACGTCACGCCCCTGGGCCACGAGATCGGCGCGGTCGATCCGGATGCCGCGCTCCTTCGCCTTTCGGTACATGAGATGCATGTAGGTGATGAGCGGGTCGGCCCCCTGCTCGCGTGCGATGCGGTTGCTCTCCTCCCAGAACGCCGACGCTTCGACGCCGATCTTCGGCAGGAACGCGTACTCCTGCATCGGACGCGGCGAGAGCGTGCCGTCGAAATCGTAGACCAGCGCGATCGTCTTCTTGCCAAAGCCATGAACCGGCTCGCTACGAGACGTCTCGGTCTCTCCCCGACGCGCGTTCATCGCACTCTCCGTGTTTCGGTACCGCTTCGACACGCCGCGATTCGTAGGGCGCGGCGAAGGCAAGGCGTGCCAAACCCTTCTCAGCGCCGTTACGGTGGCGGATCGAAACCGCAGGAGACGCCGATGCTGGACGGGATCACCATCATTTTGCTCTGCCAACTCGCCGGCGAACTTACCGTCGTCGGCCTCGCACTTCCCCTGCCGGGGCCGGTTGTCGGCATGGTGATCCTGCTCACGATCCTGCTCGTGCGCGGCGCGATCCCGGAGCCGATTGCAAAGGCCGGCGATGGCCTGCTCGCGAACCTGTTGCTGCTGTTTGTCCCGGCAGGCGTTGGCATCATGCTTCATGCGCCGCTGCTCGCGCAGGACTGGGTCGCACTCTCCGCGAGCCTGATCGGATCGACGCTCCTGACAATCGCCGTCACGGCACTGCTCATGCAGCGTCTGTCGCGCGTCCCTCCATCCGCCGCCACGGCAACGCCCACCGAAGGAGACTCTGATGGCACGCAGCATCGGTGACATCTGGGTTTATCTCGCAGCAAGCCCCCTGCTCCATCTCGTACTGACGCTCGTTGCGTTCCAGGCCGCGGCGCGCGTTTCAAAGGCGTTCGGGATGAACCCACTCGCGAACCCGGTGTTGATCGCGGTCGCGGCAGTGGTTGCGATCCTCGTTGCCACAGGGACGAGCTATGACCGCTACTTCGAGGGTGCCCAATTCGTGCACTTCCTCCTTGGCCCTGCCACTGTTGCGCTGGCCCTGCCCCTGTATCGGCAGATCGACGTCGTTAAGCGTTCAGCAGCAGCCCTGCTCATCAGCATCATCACGGGCTCCCTCGTCGCGGCGATCTCTGCCGTCGTGATCGCCCAGGTCCTCGGCGGCGCCGAGGCAAGTCTTGCGTCAATCGCGCCCAAATCCGTGACGGCACCCGTTGCCATGGGCATTGCGCGCGAACTCGGCGGGTTGCCGTCGCTGACGGCTGCACTCGTCATCGCAACCGGCATCATCGGAGCCATGCTCGGGCCGCCCCTCCTCAACCTGATCGGTGTGAGGGATTGGAAAGCGCGTGGCCTCGCTCTCGGCACGGCGAGCCACGGAATCGGAACGGCACGGGCTCTTCAGGTCAACGAGGTCGCAGGCGCGTTCGCGGGCCTCGCGATGGGCATCAACGCGCTCGCAACCGCATTGCTGCTGCCAGTGTTGTGGCGCTTGTTCTTGTGACGCACGTGATTACGATCCGGCCGCAAAACACAACGGCGAAGGGAGAACGGCGATGGATGCGAAACAGACGACGATCGGTTTCATCGGGCTTGGGGCGATGGGCCGCGGCATGGCGTCGAACTGTGTGCGTAAAGGCTTCAAGCTGATCGTCGATGATGTCCGCCCAGAGCCCGTTGCAGACCTCGTTGCGCTCGGTGCCGAACGGGCGCAAAGCCATGCTGATCTTGCAAGTCGATGCCGGATCATCGTCACCGTGCTGCCGACCGGACGCGAAGTTCGGGACGTGATCATGGGGCCTGACGGCCTCCTCGCCCACGCCAAGCCCGGCACGATCGTTATGGATCTGTCGACGATCGATCCCGAGACGACGGATGCTCTGCATGACGCAGCCCGCGCTGCTGGCTGCCGCGCGATCGATGCTCCCATTGGCCGGCTCGCCTGGCACGCCGATCGCGGCGAAAGCCTGTTCATGGTCGGTGGCGAGCGTGCTGACTTCGAAATCGTCAAACCGTTGCTCGAAGCCATGGGCACCACGATCCACTACTGTGGTACGGGAGGCACCGGCACGCGCACGAAGCTTGTGAACAATTATCTGGCGATCATTCTTTGCCAGCTCAATGCCGAGGCCTTGTCGCTGAGCAAGCGCTTCGGCCTCGACCTTGCAACGACCCTCGATGTCGTCCATGGCACGACGGCAACGAACGGCCAGCTCAAGGTCAATTGGCCCAACAAGGTCCTCGCCGGCGATACCTCCCCAGGCTTCACGATCGACCTTGCCCACAAGGACCTCACCCTCATCGTCCAAGCCGCAAATGCTGCGCGCGTCCCGGTTCCGGTCGCGGCGGCTGCGCGAGAGGCATTTTCGACGGCGCGCGCGCGCGGTTATGGCGGACAGGATTTCTCGGCCATGGTCGATGTGCTCTGCGACATGGCCCAGATCGAGCGCGCACGGCTCAAAGCTGGCAGCTGAGCCCGGCCCGACGACGGTGCAGATTGCCGCCAGATCGGCAACGTGGCGTGTGCGCAACGGGCCCGCGCACACGCATGGGGACGCGCGCCGGTGCACGAGCCAACCTCTGTCGGCAGCATCGGCATCGCAGCTCCGCCAATTGAAACGCCCGTTAACGCTTGATTAGCGGTGGCGGCAGAAACCACGTGATCCGTCGCCCACGACACGCGTCGCGGCACGAAGCCTGCTTTTTCAGCCGGTGAGTTGGCGCTATGCGTTCAGCGTCAGAACCATCGTTGCATGCCGAGGCAATCTCCATGTCGCATCGTCCGATCTTTACCGACTTCGAGCCCCGCCACGCCGACCTCTGGGGCGAGCACATCGTCAATCTGGGACACTCGCTAGCTGACAGCGGTCTGTTCAGCGACGATCGCCTTGCGACACTGATCGAGCGCGCTCCGAAAAATTCCTATCATGTCAACACGATGGACGTGACGACGCACGATCCCCGAACCCGTAGGGAAGGTGTGATCGATGGATTGTCTGGCTTGGACACGCTGGAGGCGATCAAATCAGGACACATCTGGATCCTGATGCAGAACCCCGATCGGCTGGATGACGATTTCCGTGCGATGCTGTCAGACATCTATGCCGAACTCGAGCAACGTGTTCCAGGCTTCAAGAGCTTCAAGCAGAAGCTGTCGCTCCTGATCTCATCGCCGAACGTCCAAGTCTATTATCACGCTGACGTTCCCGGCCAAACACTCTGGCAGGTGCGCGGCCAGAAGCGCGTCTACGTCTACCCGAACAAGGCACCATTCCTGCCGCAGCCGGGAATCGAGAAGATCGTGCTCGGCGAAGCCCATGAGATCTCCCTGCCGTACGAACCCTGGTTCGATGACCACGCAACCGTGGTCGATTTGACACCTGGGCGCATGTTGCACTGGCCGCTCAACTGCCCGCACCGCATCGTGAACGCGGATTGCCTGAACGTCTCGTTCACAACCGAGCACTGGACGCCCTCGCTGCGCAATGCGTACGCGGTCAACTACGCAAACGGAATACTGCGCTCCCGCCTCGGCCTCAAAGCTTTGTCACAGCCCCAATCGGGGCCCGCCCTGCATGCGCGTATGGCGCTCGCGGGCGCTTGGAAATTCGCCGGGATGCAGAGGAAGAACGAGCGCAAGTTCAAGATCGAGTTCAAGGTGGACCCCTCTGCGCCCCACAGCGTTCGCGACATCGAGCCTTACGAAACGGCCAAGCACTGAGTGTCGTGGCAGAGCAACAGACCCGGATCCGCGATTGCCCGCGACGGCTGAGGATCCGACCCTCAGCTTACTTGGACGCGGACACCAGACCGAAGAGCGAGTCATTCGTGGCCAACGACCTGAGCGTCCAGCCCATCACATCGTCGAACGGTCACAGCGCACTTGCGGTCAACACGTGGGAGGGCATCGACGCAATGGCGGCGCACGAGCCGGCGTGGCGCCGCCTCGAGGCTTCGGCCCGCCGGCCGGTTCTGTTTCAAAGCTACGACTGGTGCATGTCCACCGCCAACGTGACGGCCAAGGTCGCTGGCGGGCGACACGGCGACCTTCGCACGGTCGTCGTGAAGGCCGGCCGTGACACCGTCCTGATCTGGCCGCTTGCTATCGTAACAACGCGGGCGGGTCGGATCGTGACCGACGCCACGGAGCCGTTCGGGCAGTATTCGGATGCACTCACGGCACCGGGCTTCGACGCAGAAGCAGCCATGGCCATGGCGCTCGACGAGATCGCCTCGTGGGGGGCTGATGCGCTGGTGCTGCGAAAACTCCGGGATGACGCCGCGATCGCGCCGGCAATCAAGCACGCAACCACACGCCTTGGGCCACCGACATCAGCCCCGTTCGTCGACTTTTCGGGCTTCCAGAGCTTTGGTGCCTATCATGCGACAGTGACCGCAAAGACCCGCAAGAACTTGCGCAATTACCGCAACCGGCTCGCCCGCGAGGGGGCTGTCGTCCATCGCCGCATCGAGGACCCCGACGAACGTAAAGCGCTGACGTTGCGATGCCTTACCATGCGAAAAGCCTGGCTTGCCGATACAGGGCTGTCTTCTGCTGCCTTTGACCATCCAGCGTTCGACGCGCTCGTTGCTGAGCTTGCGGCCGGCGATCGACCAACGGCCGCGATCGAACTTATGGAACTGGCGCTTATTACCGCTGCTGGCGACCGCACAACGCTGTCGCTGCAATGGGGCTTTCGCCACAACGGCACCTATACGGCATTCATGTCCGCGAAGAACCCGGCCTTTGATGCCTTCAGCCCGGGGCGCTTGCACCTTGAGGACGTCCTTCGCACCTGCTTCGATCTCGGCATGGCAAAAGTCGATTTCCTGATGCCGGATATGCCATATAAGTCGACATGGGCCACGGGTGCCATGGCGCTCGCGACCTATGGAAAGGCGTTCACACTGCGCGGCCGGGTGCTCGTGGATGTCTGGTACGCGCGCGCAAGGCCCGCGCTCAAGGAAGCCGTGTTCGCAGCGCCACCATCCGTGCGCCGGCTGGTCATGCGCCAGCCCACGATCGCCAAGCCCTGAACGAAGGGTCAGCCCGGCCGGTAGAAACCGGTGTCCGGATCGCGCCTCAAGCTTCCAAGGTTGCGAGGCTCGCGGCTTTCGACGACCTCGGCACTGTGAGCCTGCGCAGCACCCTGCGCCCTGAGGTGGCGCGCAACGCGGTAGCCGGCGTAAGCGCCAGCACCGATCAAGGCAGCCAGAAAGAGTTGCGGCACGGCACATCTCCTTGCGCGAGTTCGGCGCCCAGTCGCCATACCATACTGCGGTTTCCATCTTGATAGAAGCGTCCTCAGGCCGCAGGGCGGAACCTGCGCGCATAGCGCTCGCGAAGGGCGATGCCGGCGACCGAAGGCCGTTAAGCGTGGTTGGCTCCGGTCAAGTGTTCCATGACCCGACGCGAGCACAGCATGGGCGCACGCGCCTCATGGTGTCCGCGATCCTGCGGATCGGGGCCCGTGCAGCGATGGCTCGACTGAGACCTGCAAATCCCTATAGTCCGCCCGCCGCACCGACAACGAGATCACCTCAACGCCGAGGATCGCCCCATGGCCGCCACGCCGACGCAAACCCGAGCCCCAGTTCCGGCAGCCAGTGACTCGCGGACGCGCGGCGGAACGAGCCCCGATCCAACGCGGTCGTTTCAGGACCTTATCCTGACGCTGCAGCGATACTGGGCGGGCCACGGATGCGCCATCCTCCAACCTTACGACATGGAAGTAGGTGCCGGCACGTTCCACCCCGCAACGACCTTGCGCGCGCTCGGCCCAAGACCCTGGTCGGCGGCCTACGTCCAACCCTCGCGGCGCCCAAAAGACGGGCGGTACGGCGAAAACCCGAACCGCCTGCAGCACTACTACCAGTTCCAGGTGATCATGAAGCCATCGCCGCCTGATATCCTGGACCTCTATCTCGGCTCACTCGATGCGATCGGCATCGACACCGCAGTCAACGATATCCGCTTCGTCGAAGACGACTGGGAAAGCCCGACGCTCGGCGCCTGGGGCCTTGGCTGGGAGGTTTGGTGCAACGGGATGGAGGTCACGCAGTTCACCTATTTCCAGCAGGTCGGCGGATTCGATTGTCGGCCGGTTTCGGGCGAGATCACCTACGGCCTGGAGCGGCTTGCCATGTACGTGCAGGGAGTCGACCGGGTGTTCGACCTGAACTTCAACGGTCTGCCCGAGCCCGATCCACGCCGCCTGACCTACGGCGACGTGTTCCTTCAGGCCGAGCAGGAATACTCACGCTACAACTTCGAACATGCGGACACGCAAGCGCTGCTTCGTCACTTCAATGACGCCGAACGGGAGTGTCAGGCGCTGCTCGCGGCCGGTGCTCCGGGCGAAGAAGGCGGCCAGCACCTCTTGGCTCTCCCGGCCTATGACCAGGCGATCAAGGCGAGTCACCTGTTCAACCTGCTCGATGCGCGTGGTGTGATCAGCGTGACCGAGCGCCAGAGCTATATCCTGCGTGTGCGCGACCTGACGAAGGCCTGCTGCGCCGCCTGGCTTGCCACGGAGGGTGGCGGAGCGACGTGACTGAGGCGAATGTCAATCAGGCCGAACTTGAGCGGCGCACGGGACCCGCGTTCACGTCACGCGCCGCGCCACCTCTGGCCCCGTTGCTCCAGCCGGCAGCGCACCGGCCCGTGCAGCCTCTTCAAGAGCGCGAGCAAGCTGCTCTTGAGCCTCCTCGGCCTGCCGTTGCCGCTGCCAGAGCGAGGCATAAAGACCACCGCGCGCGATCAACTCGGCGTGCGTGCCCTCTTCGACGAGAGCGCCCTTGTCCATCACGAGGATTTTGTCGGCCTGAACGATGGTGGACAGCCGGTGTGCGATCACCAACGTCGTGCGGGTGCGTGAGACCACATCGAGCGCCGTCTGGATCTCGCGCTCCGTATGGCTGTCGAGCGCGCTCGTCGCCTCATCGAGCATGAGGATCGGCGGCCCTTTCAGGATGGTGCGGGCAATGGCGACACGCTGTTTTTCGCCGCCAGCAAGCTTGAGGCCACGCTCGCCCACCATGGTGTCGTAGCCGCGTGGAAGCTGTCGAATGAACGCGTCGATCTGAGCAAGGCGCGCGGCTTCCTCGATCTCGGCGTCGCTGGCATCCGGCCGCCCATAGCGGATGTTATAGCGGATCGTGTCATTGAACAGGACCGTGTCCTGCGGAACGACTCCGATCGCAGCCCTGACGCTCTTCTGTGTCACGTCACGGATGTCCTGCCCGTCGATCAGGACGCGCCCGGCTTGGATATCGTAGAAGCGGAAGAGGATACGGCTGATCGTTGACTTGCCAGCACCCGATGGGCCGACGATCGCGACCATCGCGCCAGCGGGAACGGAAAATGACAATCCGCTCAGGATTGGACGCTCCGGCTCGTAGGAAAAGCTCACATTATCGAATGTGATCTCGCCCCGCTCAACCATGATGGCCGGCGCACCGGGCTTGTCGCGAACGTCGGGCATTTCGGCCTGAAGTGCGAACATGGTCTCGAGATCGACGAGACCTTGCCGGATCTCACGGTACACCATCCCCATGAAATTGAGCGGCATATAGAGTTGGATCAACAAGGCGTTGACCATGACGAAGTCGCCGATCGTATGCACGCCACCGGCAACACCGCGCGCTGCCAGCCACATGCACAGCGTCATCCCGAGCGTGAAGATGATGACCTGACCGGTATTGAGGAGCGCGAGCGAGGTATAGGTCCGGACGGCTGCGATCTCGTAACGCTGCATCGCCTCATCGAAGCGCCGCGCCTCGCGCTCCTCGTTGCCGAAGTATTTGACGGTTTCGTAGTTGAGAAGGCTGTCGATGGCCTTCGTGTTGGCGTCGTTGTCGCTATCGTTCATTTCCCGGCGGATTGCGATCCGCCACTCGCTCGCTTTGAGGGTGAACCACATGTAGCACCCGACCGTGGCCGTGATCACCAGAACATAGCTCACGTCGAAGAAGTACAGCAGTACGGCAGCGATGAGCAGGAACTCAAGCACGGTCGGCGCGACGTTCAGGATCCCCATGCGGATGATGAGTTCAATTGCGCGCGTTGCCCGCTCGACCACGCGCGACAGGCCGCCCGTGCGCCGCTCGAGATGAAAGCGGAGCGACAGGGCGTGAAGATGTGAGAAGGTACGGTTGTTGAGACTGCGCACCGCGTGTTGGCCGACCTTTGTGAAATAGACGTCTCTCACCTGATTGAGCGCGACCATCATGATCCGACCGATACCGTAAACGGCGATCATTCCAGTGATTGCGAGCGCGAGACCCAGGACCGGTTCAGCCGCGATGCTGAGCGAAGTTCCGTCGGCGCTCGCCGCTGCTGTCAGCGCGTCTGTAATCTCCTTGAAAATGATCGGTGTCGCGACTGTTACGAGCTTGGCGATGACCAAGAGTCCGAATGCGATGACGACGCGAGTCTTCAGATCGGGTCGACCTTGCGGCCACACGAACGGCATCAGGCCCAGGAACACACCCCAGTGATCGGACCGCGCCATGTCGTTGGGCTTGCCGTCGTTGCCCGCGTCTGCGCGGTGGCGGCCCACCGTTTGAATGTCGGTCATGCGACCTTCTCTCAGGTCTGCGCCGCACAGGCTGCAGTCAGCGTGCGGCAGAAAGCGGCGACTGAGCGCACGAGTGCTCGCCGAAGTAAACCAGACATGCGTCGCGCTTTTCGTCCCACTCCCCTCGATCGAAGAAACGACGATGAGACCCAAGCCGCACGCGCGGCCAGCGTCCCGGCTGACGGCCCTCTGCGCTCCGAACCGCACGACGGGCCCAAAGCGAGCCAAGGATCACCGGCGCGGGATCACGAACCGCTGGCAGGGGTAGATCAATCGGGCGACACGAATCTTGCGGCGGTTCGCTCGAACGATCCTTGGATAAGCCGCGCCGCGGCCATAGTGCCAGCGCGCGATCCGCCACAGGCTGTCGCCGCGCTTGACGACATAAGTGCCTGGCACCGAGACCCGAACGCCAGCCCTTGCGCAGTGCGCCGCCCAGCGGCGGGCACGGGAGACTTTGGCGCGGGTCCGGCGCACCAGGCGAACCACAGCGCCTCGTCGTCCAGGCGTGGCAAGAGCGTCCCGGCTGGCCGACGCCTGCTCTCCGCGCGCTGGCCGCGCATCAGGCCCAACCTCGCGCGAGCGCGTGCCTGTGGACTGTGCATCGGATCCACCACGCGCGCTCGGCGGCGTCGCGACGGCAAACGCGCGCTCGCGCATGGGCTGCTCACGGGCGTCTCGCGGTCCGGCGGGACGTTCGCTCACTGTAATCCGAGCGGTTGGCGGTTGACGGGGCGTCTGATCCTCGCGTCCGGCTGCACGCTGGGGCGGTGGCGGCAGGGCGCGCGCCTCGCGATTTGCAGCTTCCGGGAGGGCCGTCCCGGGCGGCGCGATCACGCCGCGTGATTGGTCGCTCGCATTGCGATCGCCGATGTCCGGACGCCGCGATGGCAACCGAACGAGCCCGGACAGTCTCTCTTCGAAATCCGTCAGATCGAATGCAGGAGCGCGTTCAGGCGTCGACAATTGATCCAGCGCACGTGCGGCCTTGTCCTCGGCCTCCTCGATCGCCTGGGCCGCGCGCTCGAATGCAGGAAGCTGCGCAGTAAACTCTGACGCCGTCGCCGCGCGGTCAAGGCGCAGGCGCGCCTGCTCTGCCTGCGCCAGGGCAGCGCGGGATTGCGCACGGGCCTGGCTGATCTCTACCCTCAACGCGGTCGTCGCGCTGGCTCCAGACTGCAAGCTGCGTGCAGAATCCGCCAGCCTCTGCTCCGCTTCTGCAATATCTCGGGACAGGTCAAGCCAAAGATCCCGCACCCGAGGCTCGCTCGCCGCTGGCGGTTGCTGGGAGAGCTTGCTGCGTGCTGAAGCGATCTGCGACCGCAGGCTTGGCAGACGCTGCACCTCGCCCGAAAACAACCGCTCCACCTGCTCGACCCGGCCGAGCATGGCTGCCACGTCTCCGTCGAGCGCGCGCAGGCGGCTCATGCGATCCGTGATGTCGCGCTTGCGGGCACTGAGGTCGGCATTCGCCAGCTGTGCGCGCCGATCTGCCTCCTCAGCCCGTTGCCGTTCGATCTCTGCACGCTCGGCAAGCCGCCGCTCCATCTCGGCTCTACGCTCGCGCACCGCATCGCGTTCCTGCTCGGCGCGCCGTCTGAACTCCGCAGCTTCCTCCTCGGCACGCTGCGCTTCAGCCTGACGCTGTTCCTCGGCGCGTTGACGGTCCCGGCGCTCTCGTTCAACGCGCTCGATTTCGGCGACACGCGCACGCTCGGCTTCTTCAGCAAGCCGCTGTGTATCGGCCCGAGCCCGCTCCTCGGCCCGCAGGCGCTCGTCGGCAACGCGCCGGGCTTCCGCCTCACGTGCCAACCGATCTGCTCTGGCACGCTCGGCTCTGGCCCTTTCCTCTGCGGCTCGCTGCTGTCGCTCGCGTTCCGCCGACAGGCGTGGATCGGTATCGTCAGCCCGGCGATCACCATCGGCCTCAGCAGCGCGCACTGCTGCCGGATCGACGTTGCCATCCATATCTCGTTCGGGCCCCCCCGGAGCCCCGCCCGTCAACCGCGGGACGACCTGCTGGCGATAACCACGCACGGTGTCATTGAACCATGACGTGAAACGCCCGAATAGCCCTGTATCTGTGGCCTCAGCGGGATCGGAGACATCATGTTCCCCCGGTGCACCCGCTTCGCGTGGCTCAGCATCATTAGGGCGTTCTGTGGCAGGCGCCTGGGCGTCGCGAGGGTCGGCAAGCCCGCCGCCGCGCCTGAGACGGGGCACCACCTCTTCGGTGTACCGCTCCCTGAAACTGTCGAACCATTCAAAGAAGCCCGCTGAAGCGTCCTCATTCGCTTGCGCGAGTTGGAAAGATGATTGGTTTGGCCGGCTCGGGTCAGCCGATCTCCGGCCGCCATCCAACCCAGAGGGCGGGATTGCAGCCAGGTGTCGCGGCTCGGCCGACGTCGGCGTCACAGCCGCCAGAACAACGTCGGTTTCCCTGCCAAGCTCACCGCGATCGTGCGGCAGCGCGAACACGGCATAGATCGACCAGGCAAGAGCGAGCGGAAGGGCCAACACGACTTGACGCAGCACAAGGGGCATCTTGGTCACGCCTTCTCAGTTATCCGCATGTTCCGAACCGACCTTGCCTGCCGCACTTTCATGCGACCGCGGACCCACACTCACGTCGATCCGCATCAGGCCTGACACGGGCTTCCTTGAGCATCTGACTTTTGTTGCCAACGTGCGCCTTCTCTCAAGACAGAACGTCAGCTGCAAACACGGCGGAACTCCCAAACAGTTGCCAGCGGCCCTGACCGGTCCGACACGCGGTCTTGACCACAGAGCCCCTTACAGCAGATGTGGGCCCCGAGACCGAAGCTTGCGCACGCCTCCCGCGCGCCCCAAATCTGTTGCTCGGTGCTTCACTCGAGTAACGCGCCGCTGCAACCGTGTCGACACAACGGCGGCGTATCGCTGCAACAGGCGAGATCTGCTTTATCGTTATGGTTAAGCGCGACACGAGACTTTCATTATATTACGTGGCGCATCCCGCCGACGACAGATGGTTTCCAAGTTGCGCCGAAACTCAGTCTTCGCCGCATGGACATGATCTCGAGGGTGGCTTGGCATGCGATGGGAAAGACCTGCGCGTTGGGCACGCCAGAAGCCGCTGCCGATGCATTCCGAGTTCGGCCTGCGGCCGCGCGTCGATGTCGGTCTAGCCATGCCTTGCGCGGACCGTCGCTACAGCCGTTCCGTTCAGCAGACGTCGCACATGTCCCGGCACACTCGTCCAGCAAGGCCCGCGACCTGCGAGAAATCATGAGCTTAGTGTGGCGTTAATCGCGCCGAAGGGCCAGCACGCCCGAGACACGCTTAAGGAGTTCAGATGTCCCGAAGCCGCAGCACGATGCACCAGAAGACAAGACCCGAGCGCAGCATCTGCGTTTATTGCGGTTCCGGGCCCGGTCGTTCACCCGTGTACGTCAAGGCCGCTCGATCGCTCGGCCGCTCGATCGCGAAAGCCGGGATTGGACTCGTCTACGGCGGTGGCAGCCTCGGGCTGATGGGCGAAACTGCGAAAGCAGCGCTCGGTGCCGGCGGCTATGTGACCGGCATCATTCCGACGTTCCTGTCGGAAAAGGAAAAAATGCTGCGCGACGTCGACGAGTTGATCGTTGTCGATGATATGCATCGTCGAAAGATGCTGATGTTCGAGCGCTCTGATGCATTCGTCGCGTTGCCGGGCGGGATGGGCACACTCGAAGAACTGGTCGAACAGCAGACCTGGGCACAGCTCGGGCGCCACCGCAAACCGATCGTCGTCTGCAACGTCGCGAGCTTCTGGGAGCCCTACCTGAAACTCATTTCGCACATGCGCGACGAATTGTTCATAAGGCCAGGCCTCGAAATCTCTCTGACGACCGTCGATCGGGCCGAGGACGTGGTCGCGACGGTCGAGCAGAAGTGGGGCATCGCGGACGCAGCGCGCGCAGAAGACGAATACACAGAAATCTCCGAAAAGTTCTGAGCGGCGCTATGGCGGGGCGGGTGCGGTCCACGCGCGGATTTGAACCGTGCCGGCGATCACGGGAGAGACACGCGAGACACGCGAACCACGCGGCGGATGGTGCATCCAACGGCCCGCAAAAGTGCTAGCTTGAACCATCGAGGTGTCAGCGGCGCTCAACGGCGGCGGCGCAGAAAATCCTGTCTGGCGCTTCGGCACTGTAACGGCGGAACTCAGTCATGGCTGGTCTCGACGAGCACGCGCGGCGTGCACACAAGCTTAGAAACTGGTTTCACTCCGTCATCCTGCTCGGGGGACTGGCTTTACTGACTGCGATCCCGGCTGTGATGATCAGCGGCTGGAGCGGCCTCTTTATCGTCGGAACGACCATGCTGGTGCTCGCGGCCTTTGCGCCGCGTGTGCCGACCGACATGATCATGAAATTCTTCAAGGCCCGCGAGGTCGAGCCGGGCGGCCGCTCCGGCCTCATCGTTCTGACGGAAAACCTCGCGCGACGCGCGGAACTGCCGTCAATGCCGCGCGTCTTCGTGATCCCGAGCGGTACGATCAATGCCTTTGCGACGGGCACGAGACAGGCACCGGCGATCGCGATCACGTCCGCGATGCTCGACCGGTTGACCCCGCGCGAGGTCGCAGCCGTCCTCGCCCACGAGGTCAGCCACATCCGCAACAACGATCTTTGGGTGATGGGACTTGCCGATGTCTTGAGCAGGCTGACGGCGACGCTGAGCTTCATCGGCGTCTCGTTCGGCCTCGCCAACGTCATAACAATGGTGCTTGGGGCCAATGAGGCGCCCGTGCCATGGCTCGCGATTGGCATCTTGTACATCATGCCTACGCTTTCGAGCCTGCTGCAGCTCGCGCTGTCGCGCGCGCGCGAATATGACGCTGATCTCGAAGCGGCCCTCCTCACCGGCGATCCCGAGGGGCTCGCAAGCGCGCTCCTGAAGATCGAGCGGATTGCTGGACATTTCTGGGAAGACCTCGCCTTTCCCATGCCGGGCCGCCGCGTGCCACAACCCTCGTTGCTTCGAACGCACCCAAAGACCGAGGACCGGATCGCGCGCTTGTCGATGCTGGCCGGGCGAGAGCTCGAGCGACCGGACGTCTTGCCGCCTTCAGCTCTCCTCACGCGGGTCTTCGCCGCACCGGGTCGGCCGCGCTATCATTTTCCGGGCGCTTTCTTTTGACGGGTCCGACCGACCTCAAAGCCTGCTGCGCGTGTTCGACGGCAGCAACCTGGGGGCCGTCAAGTTTGACTCACATCGGTCTCGGAGGTGCTCGATGCACGACACGACGCGGCTTCAGGGCGACCCGGAAGCAACCGCCGGCGCAGGTCTCGTCGAGCGCGCTGGACGCGGCGACCGGCGTGCCCTCGCTCAAGTGCTCACTGCCCTTGAGCGGACGACGCAGGATGCTGGCGGGCTCCAGACTGCGCTGACACCTCTGCTTCGCGGGGTCCCAGTCCTCGGCATCACGGGGCCGCCGGGCGCCGGAAAATCAACGCTCGTCAACGCTCTGATCCTCTCGCTCAGACGCCGGCTCGACCCCATCGCGGTCATCGCCGTCGATCCGTCGAGCCCGACGTCGGGCGGCGCGATTCTCGGCGATCGGCTGCGCATGACGGCGGCCGCCATGGACGATGCCGTTTTCGTGCGGTCTCTGTCGGCGTCTGGCCATGTCGGAGGATTGAGCCCCGCCGCGGTGCGGATGATCGATGGGTTTGATGCAGCCGGTTACCACCTCGTCATACTGGAGACAGTCGGGACCGGACAGAACGAGATCGACGTTGCCTCGGTTGCGGACCTCCGGATCGTCGTTGCCGCCCCGGGCCTTGGGGACGACGTCCAAGCCATGAAGTCGGGCCTCCTTGAAATCGCCGACGTGATGGTCGTCAACAAGGCCGATCGGCCTGGCGCCGCCGAGACCCGCCAACAGCTTGTCGGCGCCTTGTCGCTGCGCGCTCCAAGCCGCGGCGCACCCATCGAGGTGCTGACGGTTTCCAGCGCGACGGGCCTCGGGATCGACCAACTTGCCGACACGGTGAGCGATCGGATCCGCGCGATCGAAACCGAACCGCCGACGGCACGGCGGGCAAAGCGTTCGCGCTATATTCTGCGCCAAGTGATCGTCCGCCGCCTCGACCAAATTCTGAACGAGCCCGCTATGCGTGCCCAAGTGACTGCGATCGCAGACAAGGTCTCGACGGGTGAACTGAGTGTGCGCAACGCGCTCGCTGCCATTGCCGAGATCGCGTGAGGTCATTGACGAGTGGCCTGCCGCACGCATCGGTCAAGTAAGGCGCGACGGGCCAATCGGACCCACTTTCGGTCGTTCGTCTGTCACCCTGGTCAGACGCCGAAACCAACTACGGAAAGTTAAGGGTACGAGCTACATAATGCCTCTCGGACCGCTCTTCGATCAGGCGTCCATGGAAGCCGGATGTTGCGGATGGATCAGGAACTTCTGATCAGCGGTACTCACGCCGCCGGGTCCATCACCTCAATCGCGCGCGAACACATCGTCTCGCCAATCCTCGGCAACGGGGCCTTGCACGGCGGGCGCAGCGGGGGCAACTGGCACTGGCTGAGGCCTGGGCGCAGGCGTTGTCCGGGCTTGCCGCGATCGCTGCGCCGGGCGTGTTGCTGAAGGTTGCGCCGCCGAAGATTGCGACAACGGCGGTTCGCCGGTCGCCGGTGCGCCAGTGCCGGACCGCGTGGTGCCAAGGGGCCGTTGTGGATCGGCTGTCGCGGGCAGGCGCTCTGGGCCAAGTCCCTCGCCCGTCGCCCTTTGTGTCCCTGATGGGCCGGCATCGACCCTTCCATCGGCCAGAGGTGCACGCCGCCCTTGGCCGAGATCGCTCCAGTCCGTCCCGACGACGGAAAACGGTGCCCAGATCGCAGGGTGCGCGTAGGCCTCCCCTGCACCTCCATCGATCAGACCGGCCATCGCAAGCCTGAGCGCTTCGGCTCGCGAGCGCGTCGGATCTTCGGCGAGGGCAACCGTTGTCGCCGTCGTGAGGCGCACTGCAGCGTCGGAATCGACCGGCCAGTGTGAGACGAGCAACGCCCGTGCGCCAGCATAGATGAACGCGCGCGCAAGCCCAGACAGCGCTTCAGCGCCAGGCGCTGCACCAGCGGCCGTGTTACAAGCCGAAAGAACGACCCAATCCGCATCGAGCTTGAATTCGGCAACCTCCGATGCGGTCAGCAACCCATCGTCTTCTGGCGTTGCGATTTCGGGAGGTGTCAAGACCAGAGCCGGCTCCGGCAGACCATCGACCTCGCCCGCGACGAGCCCATGCGTTGCGAAGTGCAGCACCCTATATCGTGAGAGATCACCCGCCGCGTTGCGCCGGCGCAGTTCCCTTTCCGTCGCACGACCGGAGAGAATGACGGCATCACGATCCGCGCCGACCGTACGCGCCACTTCGCAGACTTCGAGCGCGGTCTCGGGCAGCGGTGTCAATCGCCGGACACTCTCGACTTCGGCGACGCCGCCCCGCATGGCTGGTCTGACGCTCTCGACACCAGAATTGCGAAGCGCGAATTGGCCGGCAGCGCGGTGGGCTCGGGTTGCAGTGGAACACGATCGCACCGTGAACGCCGACCGATCGACACCATCCACCCCAATCAACAGCGGATTGGCCACGCCAAGAAACGGTCGGCGTGCGTCGGTTGAAATCCGCTCGACCGCCCGCAACGTGACGATGCCGGACACCGATGGGACGACGGTGACCGCAGCCTTCAGCGCGAGCCAAGGCTGCTTCGACCATGGCGCACCATCGACCGGAGGTGCGTTCAGGAGCACATGTGCTGGCACGCGGCCGAGGACGTCGTTGGGCACGAGGAGGAGCCGGCGATTGGAGATCAGATCGCCGACCGGGTCGAAAAGGCCACGGTAGAGTGCATGCGCACGGGCAAGGTCGAACGGCAACACACCTGATCCATCGGGCGTCCGGCCCAGCAAATCGAGACACGCAAGCGGCCGGGTCTCGCCGGTCCATTCAGCGCTGTCGAGCCCGCAGCGCAGCGCCTGAACGTGCCCTGCCGCCTGCGACGCCGTCATCTCCAGAGTCCGCCAAGCCATCGACACCGCCGTGACGACAAACACATGCAGAGCTTCGCCGCGGGAGACGACGAACACGAGCGCCTCATCCGGTGCCAGCACGCCGCGAACGTCTGAGACTGTTTTCGGCCCATACGTGTCGAGGCGCTCGAAGTCGGGAAACTCTGAAACAAGCCGCCGGTCCAGCGCTTCGAGCCGCGCTTCGATGTCGCGAAGCTCACGACGAATGCCCGACGCCGTATCGCTCGCTCGCACGCCACCTGCTGCCGAAGCCAATCGCGCATCTGCCGCCTTCCAGGCCTTTGCGAGGTCCTGACGCTCGCGCACGAGCACGCCAGCACCACGGCCACTCGCTGCGAGACGCACGCTGATCTGTCCGATCGAGCGCGCAGCCGCCGTCGAGGCCGCGCGCTGGGCGAGGTCGAACGCCTCAGCCGCGAGGCCATCTCTCAGTTCGGGACGCTCAGCGACGATCCGTTCAAAGAGATAAAGAGCACCGAGGAACGCGTTATCCGTGCCCTCCGTCTCGATCATGCCCTCGGGGTCGAGACGCAGCCGCTCGCGCTTCAAGGATTCGAGCCGCACCGACCGGCGCGCAACCTCGAGTGCTGCATCGATATCACCCTGACCGAACAGCAGGCCGGCCAAAACCCTCAAGGGGCGGATCAGTTGCGGGCTGTTGGCGTCCAGAGCGCTTTCGAGGATCGAGACTGAACGCTCGAGGGCAGCGCGCGCCGCATCGACCTTCTTCTGCGCGATGAGGGTGTCGGCAAGGTTTCCCCAGACGATCCCGTTGGCGTGGTAGTTGGGTCCCATGCTGGCGTCATTGATTGCTAACGCCCTACGGAACAATGCCTCGGCGCGGGGATGATTGTCGCGGACCTGTTCTTCGAGTGCGATATTGTTGAGCGACGTTGCGATCGCAGGATGGGTTTCGGGATAGGCTGCCGACAGGCTGCGTAACGCCGCCTCATAAAGCGCGAGCGCCTCATCGCGCTTGCCTTCCATCCGTGCAAGGCCGCCGAAGTTGTCCAACAATACGCCGAGACGCGCATCGCTTTCAGGGAGCCTGGCCTGATACGTCGCGAGTGCCCGCTCATAGAGCGGACGCGCCTCCCGAAGGCGCCCCTGCTCCATGTACAGAGCGGCCAAGTTCGCGCGACCGAGCGCCGTCGTCAGATGGTCATCGTCGAGGACCTCCTCAAAGATCGCCAGCGCTTCGCGGCGAACCTTTTCAGCAGCGGAGAATTGGCCGCGCTCCTGAAACACACCGCCGAGATTGTCGAGCAGGATCCCAACAGTCGTGTCACTGTCGCCGCGGGCAGCGCGCGCAAGCGCCAACGCGCGCGTGTAGCTCGCTTCCGCCTCCGAGTAGCGGCCCTGCACGCGCAACGCCCCCCCGAGGTCCGTCAAGGCGACGACCAGCGCCAGATCATCGTCACCGTTTCCGAGACGCTCACGGACCCTGACGATCCTCAGGAACTGCGTCTCGGCCTCCTGCAGCCGTCCTTGCTGGCGCAGGAACTGTCCATAGGCCCGCCGCACCCTGAGCAGCTCTGAGCTTTCGTTCGCGATGTTTGCGTCGCCAACCGAGATCACGTGGCGCAGAAGCGCATCGACATTCCCGACCTGCCCTGCTGCGAGGTATGCATCGCGCAGGCGCAGCACGGCCTCGGTGAAGTTCGGGGTGTCTGCGGCGTAGCGTCGTGTGGAGGCTTGAAACGCGTCGAAGTAGTGCGCAATCGCTTCTGCGGGACGACTTGCGCGCATCAGCAGATCACCAACGATGCGATGGCTGACGATCGTATGCGGCATGTCGTCCCCAAGCGCGGATTGCGACAGGGCGAGCGTCTCCAGCGCGGTCTCGAGCGCGTCGTCCCAGCGCTCGGCGTCTGCGTGCCGCTGAACGCCGCTCCAGCCAGCCTCGACCCGGCGCTGCGCTGGTGGCGTTGTCGCGGCGTCAGGCTGACGTGGTGTTCGGGCCCCGGACGGGTCCTGCGCCGGTCGGGGAACCTCCAGCGTCTCTGCGACGCGATAGGAGGTTGCTGGACGCACATCGTCGCTCGGTCGGCCCGAACCGCCAAAGCTCACGGTCGAACTTGCCAAGACGAGTGTTGAAACTGCGCCTGCAAGCACGCGAAGCGTCCACGGTGCCGAACCCGTAACGCCCCCGCGTTCTTGCGATTTGCGCGACGCCCGCATCCTGCCTCACCTGACCCGGCGGCACCCCGGCACGATCCTGCCACCGCCGCGAAAGTGGCACCCCGTTGTTCTCAGCCATTATGGCCAGAGCAAGCCCCGCCTATGAAACTCACGAGCGGTCGCGCGCCACGATCTCGTTCGGTTTGGCGCCAGCTTTGAACAGCTTGAACTTGATGCTGTCGATAAGGGCCTCAAAGCTTGCATCGACGATGTTCGGCGAGACACCGACCGTGAACCAAGAGTTGCCGTCCGAGTGATCGCGCGTCTCGATGAGCACACGGGTAATGGCCTCGGTCCCGCCAGTCAGAATGCGGACGCGGTAGTCGACAAGCTCGATGTCGGCGATATGGCGCGAATAGGGACCAAGGTCCTTGCGCAGGGCATGGTCAAGAGCGTTCACTGGTCCATTGCCCGACGCGATCGACCAGGCTGTCTCGTCGCTGTCTGGAAAAGATATCCGAACGGAAGCCTCGGAGATCGTGACGAGGTCGCCGAGCGCGTTGTGGCGGCGCTCAACCATCACGCGGAAACCCTCGACCGTGAAATAGCGCGGCACCTGCCCGAGTATCCGGCGCGCAAGCAGTTCAAACGACGCGTCAGCGCCCTCGAATGCGTAACCTTGGGCTTCGCGTTCTTTCACTTCGTCGAGAAGTCGAGCAACCCTCGGATCCGACTTATCGACGGCGATACCAAGACGCTCGAGCTCTGCGAGGATGTTCGAGCGTCCGGCCTGATCGGACACGAGCACGCGGCGAACGTTGCCTACGCGCTCTGGAGGAACGTGTTCGTAAGTCTCCGGTGCTTTCAGGATCGCCGATGCGTGGATACCTGCCTTGGTCGCGAAGGCACTCGCACCGACGTAAGGCGCTTGCTTGAACGGATTGCGATTGAGCACGTCGTCGAGCATGCGGCTCGCCTGTGTGAGACGCACAAGCCGCTGCGGCGTGACGGCCGTGTCGAAGCGGTCTGCGAATTCTGACTTCAGGAGCAGGGTCGGAATGAGCGACGTCAGATTGGCGTTGCCGCAACGCTCGCCAAGACCATTGAGTGTCCCTTGAATCTGGCGAACACCGGCGCGCACGGCGGCCAGCGTGTTAGCAACCGCGTTATCGGTGTCGTTGTGGGTATGAATGCCGAGGCGATCGCCCGGCACGACCGCTGCGATCTCACTTACGATCCGCTCGACTTCGTGCGGCAGCGTTCCACCGTTCGTGTCGCAAAGCACAACCCAACGAGCACCGGCCCGATAGGCCGTCTCGACAACGCAACGCGCGTACTGGGCCTCCGCCTTGTAGCCGTCGAAAAAGTGCTCACAGTCGATGATCGCCTCGCGCCCCGAAGCAACGATGGCCTCGACACTCTCGCGGATGCCCTCGATGTGCTCTTCGTTCGTCGTCCCAAGGGCCACGCGCACGTGGTAGTCCCACGCCTTCGCGACGAGGCAAACCGCATCCGCGTTGGCATTGACGGACGCCTGGAGCCCAGGATCGTTCGATACCGAGCGCCCTGATCGCTTCGTCATGCCGAAGGCAACGAAGCGGGATGTCGCAAGCTCCGGGCGGTTGGCAAAAAATTCGGTGTCGGTCGGGTTGGCGCCGGGATATCCACCCTCGATGTAATCAATCCCAAGGCTGTCGAGCACCGCTGCTATGCGACGTTTGTCGGCAACCGTGAAGTCGACACCCGTCGTCTGTGCGCCGTCCCGAAGGGTTGTATCAAACAGGTAGAGACGTTCTTTGCTGACTGGCTCTGACATCACAGACCTTGCATTTCCCGCGGTGGCGACTGCTTTGGGGTCTGTTGAAACGATCAGTGGCTGTGGCTTTTGAAAGATTGATGCATTGTGCCACCCGCGACGAGGCACAGGCGCACCGGTGCGCCCGTGTGAGACGAGGCTTCGACACCGGCCGCGGAGCCGCGGGGGTATCGAGGGAGCCAGATCAGTCGATCGGCTCCCAGGTGGTAATGACCGCGCCCGTCACCGGGTCCTTCCCGTCTTTCAACCGCACCCCCATCGCGGCAAGCTCATCGCGAATTCTGTCGCCGGTCGCGTAGTCCCTTCGGGCGCGCGCATCAAGTCGTTCACGGATTTTCGCGTCGATCGCCTCAGGTGCCAGAGCGATTGCCGTGCTTGGGCCCGCAACTTCAGCGGCAGTCTGGCCTTCGAGGAGGCCAAGGAAGGCGAGGCTTGCCCTCAACTGCTGCAGCTTGTCAGGATTGTCGCGGCGCGCGGACTTGGCCAGGGCATGTAGGATCGAGATCGCGCGCGGCGTATTGAGGTCATCGGCGAGGGCAGCGAGAACCTCGGGGCTTGGTTCGCTGCCTGCTCGGACGCCGCCCGTCCCAACCGCTGCGCCGGCCTCTGCCGCATCCCCGGCTTCGGCACCCTCGATGAGTTCTGCAAACTCGGTCAACGTTGCGCGCGCCTGAACAAGGCGTTCCGCGGTCCAGTCCAACGGCTGGCGATAGTGCGTCGCGAGCATCGCGAACCGCAGCACACGACCGTGCCAACTCCTGTTGCCGAACACGTCGCGCGCCAACAAGTCCTGCAGCGTGATGAAGTTGCCGAGCGATTTCGACATCTTCTCGCCCTCGACCTGGACGAAGCCATTATGCATCCAGATCGCGGCCATCATGTCAGTGTGGTGTGCACAGCACGATTGTGCGATCTCGTTCTCATGATGCGGGAACACGAGGTCAATCCCGCCACCGTGGATGTCGAACGTTTCACCAAGATGCCGAGCGGCCATTGCGGAGCACTCGATGTGCCAGCCCGGGCGCCCTTGTACGTTGATCCGAGCCGGACTGGGCCATGCGGGCTCGCCATCCCGGGACGGCTTCCAGAGCACGAAGTCCATGGGATCGCGCTTGTAGGGAGCGACCTCGACGCGGGCCCCGGCTTGCATGTCTTCGAGGCTGCGTTGCGAAAGCCGGCCGTAGCTCGGCATGGAGGGCACGTGAAAGAGGACGTGATCTTCTGCGACGTAGGCGTTGCCCCGCGCGATCAGACGCTCGATCATGTCCACCATGTCATCGATATGATCGGTCGCGCGTGGCTCGACCGTTGGCGGCAACGCTCCGAGCGCTGCGACATCGGCGTGGAATTGCGCGGTTGTGCGCGCGGTAATCTCTCCGATCGAGACACCCTCCTCGGCCGCCCGTGCGTTGATCTTGTCGTCGACATCGGTGATGTTGCGGGCGTAGGTAACGTGATCCTGGCCGTAGACATGGCGCAAGAGCCGGAACAGAACGTCGAAGACGATCACAGGACGCGCGTTGCCGATGTGGGCCTCGCCATAAACAGTCGGGCCGCACACGTACATGCGCACGTTGCCAGGATCAATCGGTGTGAACGCCTGTTTCTGGCGCGTTGCCGTGTTGTAGAGAGTGATCTGCACGCAGGTCTCCGGTTGTCGTCAGCGCGCTACGTGATGCGACCTGAAAATCGCGCGTCCCGTCTGGGCCCGGACGTTGCGTGAAGCCAAGCGATCCACGATGCTTTCGGCGTTGGCGCATGCCGCTCGGGTTATCGGAAGCCGGCGCGCGGGCGTCAAGGCGGTGATGAACTTAAAGGCAGAGACGATACCCGACCAGGGCGGTCATGTTCATCCAGCCGGACGGGCAGCGCAATCGCCCAGCGCACGCCAGCGTGTGCATCTGTGGTGAACAGGTCCAGGGCACCTTGCCTGTCGCCGCATTTCGGCTCAATTGCGGCCCTAGGAGCCGGTTTCCGTAGTTCGTCACGCACCCTCGTCAGACACCGGATCGAGCGACGGAAAGTAGAGGCTGCGAGCCACTTATTGGATCTCGTACCGCATGGCCGCGTAGGACGACCCCAGCGCAGTGGAGTGTGATACCGTGCCGGACCGAGCTGATATCCTCGCGTTCAAGGGGCGCTACCGAGGTCTCGAACGGCAGCGGAAACGGGGGCGCTCCGGAAGTCTGTTCGGCGCTGGCCTGCTGGTGGTTTTACCCCTCCTGACCCTCGGCGCTGGCGCCCAGCCCGCAGCCGCACAAGGCTGGAGTTGGCCTTGGGAAACCCAGGAGCGGGCACCCCGTCGCGAGCCGTATCGCGACCCGAGCCGGGCACCCGATCCAAGACTGCAGCCACGTACCGATTTCGGCGCGCAGGCCGCCCCCTTGCCTGCCGATCGCGGCGACATCTGCCTCGATCTCGAGCGCCGCCTGGCGTCCGAAGTCAACCGATCTGCTGGCAGTGGTGAGCAGCGCGAAGCGCTGCGGCAGCGCGGTGCCCAGCTCGATCGGAACGTGCGTCGCGCGGAACTCCAGCTTGAACGGGGCGAATGCTGGGAGCAGTTCTTCTTCCAACGCACGCTGCGGAACACGCGCGCCTGCGTGACCGCGTATCGCACGCTCGAGTCCGAGCGTCAGCAGCTCCAGGATGCGCAATCCGAGTTGCAAAACTTTTCCGCGGACCGCTCGCAGCGTCTCCAGGAAGACATTATCGCCGCCCTGGCGCGCAACGGGTGCGGGGCGGCCTACGAGCAGCAGGCACGGCGTACCAACCCCAACCCGTTCTCAGGCTTCTTCCAGGATGAGGAGTCGCCCTCGGATCGCTTCCGCAACACCTACCGCGGGCTACCGTTCGCAACCTATCGGACGCTGTGTGTCAGGCTCTGCGACGGCTATTACTTCCCGGTGAGCTTCTCGACGCTGCCAACGTATTTCCAGCGCGACGCAGACACATGCCAAGCTCAATGCGCCGCTCCAACGACGCTGTATTATCATCAGAATCCGGGTGGCTCGATCGAGCAGATGCAGTCCGCGTTCGACAATTCAATGTATACCGCGCTTCCAACCGCATTCCGCTATCGCAAGACGTTTGTTTCGGGATGCTCATGCAAGCCCTCCGAGTATATTCCAGAGGGGACAGCAGTCTCAGCCGGCCCGACAGCCACCGAACCGCAGCAGCGGCGCTTCTCGCCCATGCGCTGAGCGGGTGGCGTTCTGGACAGCCTCCGCCGTCGGCCGGACCAGTTGAGTGATCCCGTTCACGGCGCCCAGTTTGCGGCAAGGCCGAACAGTGCGGGCGGCACGCGCCGGACCGCTTGCGCGGGCTTGGTGCAGTTTCACCTGCGTCTGAAACTTGGCGGGCATCGCTGCTGCGCGTCGAGCTGCGCAGCGTCAGCGACGCGGGCGGTGTAGCACCCTGGCGTGCCGATCGGCGTCGGGCACTCTGAGTTGTATAGAATTATAGACAAATTCGGGAGCGCCTCGCATTGTCATGAGCCCGTAACCGAATGGGCACACACTCCTATCGTGGGTGTTCGGGTTCCGGTTCACACGAAGGGCACGGCAGCAGCGCATCGTGCACGAAGTCTCACCAATGAACAGATCGGTTCGGGTCCCAGGATGGAGCTGAAGCAGCTTATGTCGATCGCACCACTGGCGATCGAAGCCATGTCAGACATCCGTTACGTCCACGCATCGTCAGTTCGCACATCCACTGGCCAGGTTTTGACGAGCGACGAAGTCGAGGCATTCACCGAAGCTGTCCTCTCTGAACGCTACACCGAGGACCTCATTCGGGCCATGCGCCAGGGCCAGATCCTGGGCGCGAGGATCGGCGATTCACTGGTCGGCACGGCAGGCTGGACCGTCGTCGACGGCCCAGATCCGGTAGCGCGCGTCGGCTGGGTTCATGTCCGACCGATGTTCAGTGACTCAGGCGTAGGAACCGCGCTGGTCGCAGAGGTCGAAACGCTTGTACGCCAAGCCGGGTTCGCCGTGCTGACCACTGCGAGCACCGTCAATGCCGTTGCATTCTTCGAGCAACTCGGCTTCGACGTGACCTCCCACGGCGTCAGGTCACTCGGTCGCCTGCAGATGCCGATCGTCTTCATGCGAAAGCGCCTGGACCGGGTGAAGTCGACCGCCTGACCGCACCGGCGCCGTCGCGTGACGACCCAGCGCCACCTGACCAGCAGGTGCCGTCTTTGCCCCTGCACTGGTCCAGTACTGGCCCCTGCACTGGCTCCTGCACTGCGAACGCCGCAGCCCAGAGCTGCCTGCCATCATCACAATCCCTGTCGACTTGGAAGCCCAGTCGCGCGAGACTTTTCGACGTGTTCCCGTCAAACGGTGCACCTCTCGCGACCGGAGTAATCCCCATGCCGAACCCTAGTCCCGAAGCTCCCAAGGTGGGTCAAATCCCAACGACGAGCCTATCAGGCCATATCGTGCCGGACGAGCGCCTCGAGACCATCGCCGGCCACGTCGCCGCATTGTCGAAAACCGCCCTCGTCGTCGCCCGGCGCCTGCCGCTCGGCGCCGACACGGGTGACGTTTTTGCGGTCATGGCAGCCGATGTCGCCGCACGCGAGTCGAAGGAGGCCACGCAATGACAACGGCATTCGATCCGGCGACCGCGTCGGCGGTTGAGACCGCGCGCGCGCTCGCCGAGCGACGGGTCTCGAGTGAAGATTTGACGCGTTCCGCTCTTGCCCGCCTCCGGACGGTCCACGAAGCAAGCAATGCGGTTCTGGTCTTCGAGGATGACGCGGCCATCGCAGCAGCCCGCGCCGCAGATTCGGCAATCGCAGCCGGCCACGCGGTTGGACCGCTGCACGGGGTCCCGCTCGCACACAAGGACATGTTCGATCGGGCGGGGAAGGTTGCCACGTGGGGGGGACGCATCAGGGCGGATACCCCGGCAGCCGCTGATGCCACCGTGATCGCGAGGCTCAAGTCCGCGGGCAGCCATCAGATCGCAGCGCTGCACCTGACGGAGTTCGCTTTCGGGCCGACGGGTCACAACTATATCCACGGCCATGCGCGCAACCCTTACGACCAGACGAGGATCACCGGTGGATCGTCATCGGGGTCCGCAATCTCGGTGTCGACCGGCGCTGTCCCGATGGCGCTTGGCTCTGACACGGCAGGCTCTCTCCGCCTCCCGGCGGCTGCGTGCGGGGTCAAGTCCCTCAAGGGGACATGGACGCGGGTGTCCCGGGCGGGCTGCATGCCACTGTCAGGCTTGCTCGATTGCGTTGGTCCGATCGCTCGCCACATGGAGGACATCGCGCTCGGTTTCGAGATTATCGCCGGGCATGATCCGCGAGACGGCCTGAGCGCAGCATTGCCTCCGCCCAACATGCAAGCTGCCCTCGCGGCACCCGCACGCGGCTTGCGGATCGCGATCGATGAAAACCTGCTCGCGCAAGCCCACCCTGGGGTTCAGGGCCAGATCGCCGAAGCGAAAGCTGAGCTCGAGCGCGCAGGTGCGGCCTTCACCTCAGGCCATTTCCGCGATTGGGGTGAGATCGATCATCTGACGCAACTTCTCCAACTCCCCGAGGTCGCGTCGGCCCATAGTGAGTTTCTTCGCACCCGAGCCGACGATTACGGACCGCAGGTTCGCGCTCGCATCGAGTTCGGCCACTTCATCTCGGGCGTCGATCACATGACGGCCGTCCGCGCACGAGGAAGCATCCTGAGGGAGGTGCTCGACACAGTATTCGGTGACTGCGATGCGCTGCTGCTTCCGACGTTTGCAGACCCTGTTCCAACGATCGCAGAACTCGATCTTGTCGGCGGACCCAAACTGATGGCGGGTATTGCACGCGTTATCCTGTTCACGCGCGCCATCAACTACCTCGGCCTGCCGGCACTCACCATCCCGTACGCCACGTGGCACGACGGCGTGCCGAACGGGTTTCAACTGGTCGGCCGACCGTTCGGCGAGGCAGCGCTCATCACGCTTGGCGCGGCCTACGAGCGCGCGGTGCCACCGGTGGTGGCAAAACTCTAGTCCCGCCGATCAGAAGTCCCTGCCCTATCCGCTGCACCCGCCTTCCAGGGACTTCTGATCGAAAAGCGGCAAGGGATTCATGGCGTTGCTCGCATCTATTGCGTTCCGCAATGCGTTTCGGCGTCTGGCAAGGCTGACAGACGAACTACGGAAAGCGGATCCTAGTGTCGTGACCGCGAAATTCGTCTCATTCTTCCGCACGCTCGGAACGAATTTCGAGGTCTGAACGACACTAGCACTATCGAAATCCTAGTGTGATTGAGACCGAGAAGTCCGCCTCCCAGCCTAGCCGAAAGGTATGCAGCGGACTTCTCGGTCATCACACTAGACAGCCGGCCGTCGATATCGCCGACCGGTTAGACGAACGGTTCGGGATCGAGGAACCTGCGGACGACGTTGCCGGTGATGCGGGCAACGTCGTTGTTGAACCCATCGGTTGGGAGCGACCCGCACCACGTGATCGAACCGGTCGAGAATACAGCGCCACGGCCGCCGGCGGTCTCGAAGAACACAAGGTCGGCCCGGATCAATTCGCTGTCCTTCTGGCCGGGCACCGTCGTCAGATGCGTGAGGCGCTCCTCGGGGACGAGCACCCATGGCGCCTCGGGCTCGTGGCCCTCCGAGCTTGCCAGCGTCACGGCGTGGGCCGGAGTTCCAAGCATCTTGTCAGCACGATCGAGTTCGAAACCTGCAGCACCGTGGCCCGAGAAACCATGGCCACCGAAGGTGTCCCCACTTACACCGTTTAGGATCCAGCCGGCCCGCGTTGCGCGGGCTCCTGGATGGATGCGGTAATGTGAGCCGACGAAGTTGCCTTGGGCCGAGAACCCGACGCCGACCAAGTCCTGGGGCGCGCGGCCGTTGCGGCGCCACAGCCCACCGTATTCGCCATCAAACTGATTGTAGTATTCCCCGGGCTCGGCCGCCCAAGCCCTGATGCCGCCCTCCGCACGCCGGATTTCGACGACCCCATCCCTGGTCGGCGACAACGCGATCTTCCAATAGAAGCCGTTGCCGCCGAGATAGGCGATGCGACCGCCGCCGTCGCGGTAGGCTTCGAGGGCGTCAAGCATTTCGCGCGTGTGGTATTCAGGATGTGTTCCGGTGAGCAGCACGCTGTAGGGGCTGAGCAGGTCGAACCCTTCGTGATGCAACTCCCAGTCCGTGATCACATCATACTCGTGCCCCTCAGCTTCGAGCCACTGGGTGAGGTGACTGTCTGCCGGATAGTGGCGCAGCCCCGACCCCCTGATCGCGGGATAGGGGTAGGTCAGGTATCCGAGACGCAGGTTCAACATCGGCCGATGCCAGGATGCCATCGCAATCCCGGAGCCGTCGGCGTGAACGTTATAGGTCGAAAGCCCGAGTTCCCTGTGGTCCCCCGGGTTATGTGGATACGCCGCCCATTCCGCAACCTGAGCGCGCCATGCATCCCGCCATGCAGGATCAAGCATCCATTCAGGCCGGGCGTGGTTGCCGTAGACGGTATAGGTGAACGTTGAGACGAGAACGGCGATCCTGGCCGTGGGAGCGCCGGCCCGCGGCACAACCCAGAACGGCACGTTCTCGAACACACCTTCGGCTTCCAGCGTCAGCGCATACTGTCCAGACGGCCACGCTTGTGGGACGTCGAACGCAACGACCTCCGGCCAGTCGCAGGTTTCGATGTCGTCGTCATGGAAGTGGATCGCTGCATAGTGGTCCGGCGCGTGGCGCCACGCCATTTCGGCCCCCGTCCAGTGGCGGCCGCGAACGGCACGCGTCGGTGCATTGATGAGCCGTCCGTGAAGGCCGTTCGGCCCCCTATCGACAATGCGATCGCTCGACATGTCCCGCGCGAAATCCCAGGCCGCAACCAGCCCCTCAACCACGCCGCCATCGTCGAAGTGCATGACCTCTGCAAGGGACAGGACACGGTCGAAAATCGCCGGGCGCTCGATCCTGCCCGTGAACCTGAGGGGATCGACGCCCGGCGATGTGCCAGCAATGACGATCCGATCGCGCCCCGTGAGCGGGCAACGCGCGAGTTCACTGCCGGTGACCACGGGCCCAGTCGACGCCCTTCGTCCATGACCGATGGGCCAACATCCGACCTCAGCCGCGCCGGAGTGGCTGTCGTAAGTGGCCCAGATGAGATGCCATCGCAGAGGTTCGATCTCCAGCGCGCCATCGAGGCGATGCGCCGTCGCATTCGCGGCCAGCGAGAGATAGGGGCGGCCCTCGACGCTGATCCCCAACGTGAGCCCCGCGCCAGTCGGCTCTGGCGACGTCCCGATCACCGACACGACCGCGCGGTCTTTGCGATCCTCCTTGCGGAGCCAGACAACGGCCGTGATCGTCACGCAATCAAGAGCACCGAGTTGCGCTGCGGTTTCGACGACGGCGCAACTGCCCGTTGCCAACGGCGCCTCGGTCAATGGCGTGACACCTGCAAGATCGCACACAGGGACGGTTCGCACACCACCAAGCTGAGGGTTGGGATCCGCGTTGATCACGCGGACGATCCGAGCAATGGGCAACACCCCGCAGCTGCCTCTGCCGTGAAATGTGATGCGTTCGCCCGGCCTGACGGAAAGGCGATCGGCATAGGCTGCAAGTGGCGTCATAGCAGGCTCCCTCGATCACGTGACCCGCGGGAGTGTGACGCCGATTGTTCTGACGTCAACGTCAAGCCCGAGCGTGCCGGGCTGGCGGCCTGCAGAGGCTCAGGGTGAGAGCGTCTCGACGACAGGGGCGTCTGGATCACGCTCGCCACGCAACGCATCCGAACCGTCTCGACCGTAGATATCTGGCCTGAAGACGACGGATCCGTCGGGTTCGGCCCACGCGGTGATGTAGCTGAAATAGACTGGCACGGGCCGCGTGAAGGTAATGTCGACAGGCTGCCGGGCTTCGATGATCGCGTCCACGGCATCGCGACCCGAGGCGAATCCCGGCTCGTAGCGCGCGAGCCACGCCGCCAAGTCGAACACGTCCTGCACGCGGACACAGCCAGCGCTGAACGCCCTCATGCCCTGGCCGAACAACTCCTTCATCGGCGTATCGTGAAGATACACGATATCCGGGTTCGGCATGTTGATCCTGACGAGGCCAAGCGCGTTGCGGTCGCCCGGCTCCTGCCGAAAGCGCAACCGCGTCGGATCGACCGTATGCCAGTCGATCGAGCGGTGATCGATCAGAGGGCCGTTGAAGTGATCCTCGACCACGACGATCCCTTCCTGGTCGAGATACTCCGGTTCCTTGCGCAGGCGCGGGATGATGTCGCGGACGGCAATCGTTTGCGGCACGCGCCAAAACGGGAAGAAGTTCATGCCCTCGATCACCGCTGTGATCTCGGGCGTCTGGCGGCCGGAGTCAGGTTTGCCAACGATCACGCGATGGCGACGCTCGACCTCGAAACGGTCTACAGCCTCGAGCTGGTAGGCTGCGGCATTCACGAGCACATACCGCTCTTCGATACTGGTCTCGACGAGCCGCGCGATGCGGTCGCGGTTCACACGAAGCTGACGCAGTCGATCGCTCGGCGAGATATTGAGCTGGGCGAGCGTCGAACGGTTGATCGTACCGCTCGGCGTGAGCCCGTGCATACTCTGGAACCGGCGGATCGCCCGATCCATGAAGGGGTCGTATTCTAGCGAGGAGCCGTAGGCGTTGGCGTCGCGCTCGCTCAATTCGCCTGATACGACGAGGCGCGATCTAATGAGAGGGATGCGCTCGTCGAAAGCTCCGGGCCGCAGGAGGTTGCCCTGCTGGATGATGCGCCACGACCGCTCACGCGCAGCGCGCTCGTACTTGTCGACCGCGTCCTCAATCAGCCGGAGCATTTCTTCGCTGCGCCAGGGCAGGTTGTTCTGGCGCAAGTCCTGCAGCGAGGCCTGTTGCGCACTGGACCGGTCAAGCGAAGCCGCGCGCTGCCGCGGACCGGGGTCACTGAAGACGCGCTCCCACCACGCTCCGTCTTGCGCGAAGGCAGCTGAGGCGCCTGCGGTTGCCGCAACACCGCCAGTCGCCAGCCGCAGCACGTCGCGACGGCTGCGCACGGCGCCCCCTGGTGTTTCGCACTTGGTCTCGGCATCGCATTGTCTGCCGGTCGCTCGATCGTTCTGCGTCATGATCCGCCGTAGTGTTTTCGAAGGGCCGCACCAACGCCGCAGCACCAGACCGTGACTTTTTTCTCGGGTCCGCAGTGCGTCGTAGCTGTGGCGAAAACTTGGCAAGACGCCACCTGCGTCCTATGACAAATCGCTCAGGTGCGCTCACGATTCAGTCACGCTTTCGCGAGCCGTAGATCTGCCCGGCTGCGCACAAGCAGCCATGCCGTTGCGCGCTGTGCCGGAGCTGCTGCGCCGCTAAACTCACCAGTGCTGGGCACTACAACGACTGTGCGTGCTCCAAGCATAGACATCCGATGCGCGATGGTGCGTTCCGACAACGCCCCCCGAAAAAGACAATCGAGAGAAGAACCATGTCTGAACCTGCTGCTTTGGTATCGATCGATCATCGTGGAGTGGCCACGGTTACACTCAATCGTCCGCATCGCAACAATGCCTACGATGGCGCACTGATCGGCGCCCTGCACGACATTCTCGATCAAGCGGAGCGGGCAACGGACCTCCGTGCCGTCGTCGTCCGTGGCGCCGGGCGCCATTTCCAGGCCGGCGCCGATCTCGAATGGCTCCTCTCGGTGCGCGACAGCGGACCACTGGGAAACTACGACACGTCGCGAGATACGGCGCGCGCCGTCGATCGCCTGAACCACTTGCCAGTGCCGACGATTGCGCTGGTCCACGGAGCCTGCGTTGGCGGCGGAACCGGTCTGCTTGCCGCCTGCGACATCGTTCTTGCAACCGCTGCTGCGACGTTCGCGATCTCAGAGGTTCGATGGGGCCTGACTGCCGCAATCATCGTACCGCAACTCGTCGACGCGATCGGTGTGCGCCAACTGCGCCGCTATGCATTGACGGGTGAGACGTTCGATGCCGAGACGGCCCGCGCGATCGGGCTCGTTCACGAAATCGTCGACGATCAGGCAGCCCTCGATGCGCGTGGCGCTGCCATCGTTGGAGCACTGCTCGCCAACGGTCCGGATGCAATTGCCGAGACCAAGCGCTGTGTGCTTTCAGAATCACACGGCGACATGAGCGCCCAACACCTGCACCAGCTCATTGCAGCACATGGGCAAAAGCGCCAATCGGACGAGGCTCGCGAAGGGCTTGCCTCGTTCCGTGAGAAGCGACCCGCAGCCTGGACGCAGCGGTCTTAGATCAGGTCTGCTTTATCGCTTTGTGGTGCGCATGCCCCTCATTTGGACCCAGAATCGGCAGGCTGTCGCCGCCCTTAGGCCATTGGGCGCGACGGCGCACGAGCGAGGCGCAAGCGCGAGTGCACTCGGCGAACCTGCCGATCGTCACGACGGCCGCACGAGGACCGCCGATCAGACGTCCCTGCACCATCCGCAGCATCCGCCTTCCAGGGACGTCTGATCGGAACGCGGCACGAGATCCGATAGGTTGTTCGTACCCTTTGGTTTCCGGAGAGGAAACCAAGCGTCGGAGACGGCACACCAGGCGTCAGTGAGGATCTCCAGGAAACCGAAGCCGACGCGGCTGGGACATCGTGACGTTGCGTGGCACGTAGCCCTGATAGACGCGCTCCCGTTGCGCCGCACGTGCTGCTGGAACTCGCGGCGCGGCCTGCGGCGATCCGTGCGTCCGGCGTCTGGCTTGCGGCCGGGTCGTGGTTCCGGTGACTCTTGGCGCCGGGAGAGGCGTCGTACCCTTGACGATGATGCGGACGTTGGCCTTCCCATGCCTGCTGACGAGTTCGTAGAACGTCCGCGCATTGTCCGTACGAAGCCGAATGCAGCCGTGCGATGCCGGCCGGCCAAGCATGCCGACGGCCGAAGTGCCGTGTGTCGCGATCCCCCGGTTGAAGAACACCGCGTAGGGCATGGGCGCGTTGTCGTACTGACGTGAGTACCACATCTTCGCCATCCATTGCGGGCGGAAGGTGCCGGTCGGTGTCAGATAACCCAGGCGACCCGACGAGATTGGCCATGAATGTGTCGCGGTTCCGGCAATCGCAACCGTCATGCGCTGACTGGTCAGATCGATCGTCGCGATCACGGCGGGCTCTGGCGGACGCGCCGGTGCCGCCGGACGGGTGGGACGCTCTGGCGGCGCGACCGCGGCAACGTCGATGGCGTCCGGCTTGGAGCGTTGGGCAGACGCTGCATCCGTGGGATCGACAGGCGTTGGGCGATCTGTCCCGCCGGCTGACTCAGGCTGGCGCACGTCCGATGCATCCCGCGCCGCCTCCAGTCCCCGGGCCGTCTCCGCCAAGCCGCCAAGGCGCTCGACGCGGCTGCCTCGCAGCGCTGGCCCCTCGCCGCCACTGGAATTGAGGACAACGCTCGGCGTGACGGGTGGAACATCCGCCGCCGCCAGGCTCACTGTTGTGAGGAATGCTCCACAACTGACCGCGAGGGCCATTTTCACGCGCAACTGCATCGGCCAACCCCCAATAAGCGCATCTGACTCTCAGCCCGCAGCCAGCGCGCCGCGCGCACAAAGAGCCGTTGGGGCCTGATCAACAGACTTGGATTGGGCAACGCTAGCAGGGTGTGGCTTCAGTCCGCTGAATTGTGGGGGTGCAAGTCGAACGGTTAGGTCAAGGTTCTGGTCAGGAACACTGCGCCCGCGTTGGCGAAATTGTTATCGGCCAGATCAATAAGCGACGCGGATCCGCGTTTGCCCTGCACCACGGGCTTGAACCAACTCAAACAGCATGCGTGCGTTCGAAGGCGCAAGCCTCACACACCCATGCGACGCAGGCCGGCCGAGCATTTGCACCTCCGTCGTCCCATGGATCGCATATCCACCTCTGAAGAAGATCGAGAACGGCATGGGCGCGTTGTTGTACTTGCTCGAATAGTGCATCCGGCGCAGCACGGTCGGCCGATAAGACCCCGTTGGCGTCCGGAAGCCGCGGCGGCCCGACGATATCGGCCAGCTGTGTCGGGGAACTCCATCGACCGAGACGTTCATGCGCTGGGCTGTGAGATCAATCCGCACATCGACGCGAGCTAGAGCGCCCAGACTTGCAGCGCTCAACAGACCAAGCGCCAGGATCGCAGTAAGAAGTCCACGCAACATCATCCACACCTCCACTCACCCGTTAAGCAAGTGAACGTTAACCATTCCGGATCACACGCGAAACAACACGTTCGGACAAGAACCTGCATCAGCGCGCAGATTTGACGACTTCGTACGCCTCGAGCGCACGCGTTCGCGTCTGCTTATGATCAACGATCGGGGCGGGGTAAGTGCTCCCGAGATCGACGCCTGCTTCCAAAAGAACGTTCTTCGCCGCCAACCAGGGGGCGTGGATGAATTGGGTCGGCAGTCTTGCGAGTTCGGGCACCCAGCGGCGCACGTAGGCCCCGTGCGGATCGTAGCGCTCGCCCTGCGTGACGGGATTGAAGATCCGAAAATAAGGTGCAGCATCGGCGCCCGAGCCCGAAACCCACTGCCAGCTTGCGGCATTCGAGGCAAGATCAGCATCGACGAGGCAGTCCCAGAACCATGCTTCGCCAGCCTGCCAGGGCAACAGCAGGTTCTTCGCTAGAAACGAGCCCACGATCATCCGTACCCGGTTGTGCATCCAGCCCGTGTGCCAAAGCTCGCGCATGCCTGCGTCGACGATGGGATAACCTGTCAGGCCCGTTTGCCAAGCAGCGAGCGCAGAATGATCTTCCCGCCAGGGAAAGGCGCGGAACGCATCGCGGAAGGGGTGCTCGGGTAGCGACGGAAAATGATGCAGGAGGTGGTAGGAAAACTCACGCCAGACCAGTTCCTTTAGGAATGTCTCTGCGCCGGTTGGGCCTCGCCCGTCGGCCTCGAGCCGCGCCACGATCCCGTGCCAAAGACGCGCGACGCTGACTTCGCCAAAATGAAGATGCGGCGAGAGCTTGGACGTCCCCTCGAGGTCGGGCCGGTTCCTGAGTTCGTCGTAGCCGGCCAGCGCCGTCTCGATGAACCGTGCGATACGAGCGTTTGCACCAGCTGGGCCTGGGATCCACGCGTCGCGAAGGCCGCCGGCCCAGTCGGGTCTCGTCGGCAGCAAGCCGAGCTCTGCGACGGTGAGCGTCACAAGGGCGGGCTCAAAGGCTTGGATCCTCGACGGCGGATCGACCGGTGTTCGGATCGGGCAACTGCGCAACGCGCGCCAGAACGGCGTATAGACCTTGTAGACGTCACCCGATTTCGTGCGAACAGTGTCGGGGTCGGCAAGCAGCCGGCCCGTGAAGCGCTTGACCTCGACCCCGCGCCGCGAGAGGCTCGTGTTGAGGCGCACCTCCATCTCACGCACCCATGGCTCGTGACCGCGTGTGAGATAAACGCCGGAAGCGCCCGCTTCTCCGGCGAGTTCCGTCACGGTCTCGACCGTCTCCCCGCGCCGAACCATGAGTGGCGCACCGCGTGCCTCGAGGTCTTCTGCAAGCGCCATGAGAGAATGGTGCAGCCACCAGCGACTCGCGCCGCCCGGCGCCCAGGCCCCCGGCGACGTGTCGTCATGCACATAAAGCGGGATGACCGAACGCCCCGTGTCGCACGCAGCGCGCAGTGCCGGGTGATCGTCGACACGCAGCAGGCGATGCAGCAATAGAATAATTGGCGGGGCTGACACGCTGTGGCCTCATCCGTTCACATGATGTTTCGTCGCGGCCGGAGCAGCCGATGCCCAAGCGCCAGGCTGGACCCACGGCCGCCGCGCAGAGCGCGAGGACCCGCTTTCCGTAATTGGTCCGTGACCCTCGTCAGACGCCGAAACGAACTACGGAATGCAAAGGGTACCAGCAACATATTGGATCTCGGATCCGCTCTCCGATCAGAAGTCCCTGGCAGGCGCGTGCTGCGGATGGTTCAGGAACGCCTGGTCGGCGGTACTAGGATTGCAATTCATGGGGCTTGCAATTCAAGCGGGGGGGCAAGCTCACGTTCGATGCTGGAACGCGTCGCAAGCACTGTATGGATCAATGAGCAGAACGTCGCGACCGGCGCCCGCGTCAGTTGCCGAGAAGCAAATCGAAAAAAGTCCGTGGTCTTCGGTTCTGTCGCGGCCTCGCAGACCTTTGGCGGGGGGAGACATCCCGTGGATCGGCCCATGGCGCCCAAGCCGGTGGGCGGTTGGATGCAGCCGTCGTAGTGCGGCGCTCCGAGAAGCGGGGTGCGCGGGTGCCTGCCGGCCCTGCAGCGGTTCGCTGGGCCGCAAGAGGGACGATATCCATCAAGCCGTCCACAGCCGCGATTCGGATCTCCGATGCCGACCAGTCCCACTGGGCAACACTGTCCCCGAACCGAGCAGGGACTTCGATCAAGACCGCGCGCGCATCGAGATCCAAGACAACCGCTGCTTCGAGCGCAACCGAACGCGCTGGCGCGTCGCCGGCAGGAACATCGAAGCCACCCTGATCGTAAACGAGAACGCCAAACCGACGCCCCGCGACGTCTCTCGGTTCCCAAGACAGTAGCCGGGGCACCTTGTTCGGAACGGCCTCCAGCGGCACCCCCGTCATGGTCAGGGACGGGTTTACCGCCAGAAAGGTGCCTGCCCGCCTTACAACGCTCCAATCTTCTGGCCCCTCGGCAATGACCGCATCGGCGAGGATCGCATCGTCAGGTGCCAGCCGTCTGAGACCCAACCTGGCCCCATTGAGCGCTGGGTCGAGTGCCAAGGCCGAGCGGAATGCCGCGACCGCCGCCTCGGTGCGTCCGAGCGCTTCGAGGGTCTCACCCTTCGCCCAGAGTACGACCGGGTTTTTTGGATCGATTTGTTCGGCGAGCTGAACCTCCCGCTGGCCATCGCCCGGACGGCCCAGCTTTTTGTAAAGCAGAGCGCGATAGGCAAAGGAGACAGGGTCTCGTGGAACGAGTTCGAGTGCGCGCACAAGATCGGCTTCGGCTGCCGCCGTCGCATCATTCAGGATGCGCGCATGAGCCCGCTCGCGAAGGATCGCCACATCGGCCGGGCGGGCATCGAGAACCGAGGTAAAATCAGTCTCGGCTGCCGCCGTTTCGCCGAGGCGCATGTAGGCAAAACCTCGCTGTGCAAGAAGCTCGATGTCGGTGCCAAGAAACGCAAGGGCGCGGCTGAAGTCCTTGATTGCAGGCTCGATGTCGCCAACGGCGAGGTTCGCCTCGGCGCGCAGGCGATAAAGGAGCGGGTTCGTCGCATCCTGAACGATCCCGCGCTCGATATCACGCAGAGCGGCCCGCGGACGGCCCTGTTCAAGCGCCAGCCGCGCGCGCGCAACGAGCGCCTGGCTCGCCTTCTCGTCGACTGCGACGGCGTTCGTGAGGCTCTCAAGCGCCTCGATCGGACGGCCGAGCACCTTGAACGCAATGGCTCGATTAGCGAGAGCGACGACGTAATTCGGTGAAAGGACAATCGCTCGCTCGAGGTCCTTGAGGGCCTCATCGGCGAGCCCGAGCTTTAGCAGCACGGATGCTCGATTGTTGTAGAGTGCGGCATTCTCGGGATAGAGGCGCGCAGACTCATTGAAGTCAGCAAAGGCAAGCTCGATCTCGTCGGCTTGCGCATGGGCGACGGCGCGGTCATTGAGGATCAGGGCGCGCCGATCCGCCGGAAGTCCGCTCTCACTCAGCACAGAACTAAAAATCTCGATGGCGCGTCGCACGTCGCCGCGCGCATGAGCCCGGGCCGCCTCTTGGAGCTGCTGGTCGCGGCTGAGGGGCTGGGCGGAGGCCCTCGGTGCGTCAAGGCTTGACCAGAGCATACCGAGAAGCAGGACGATCACAAACGTCACAGCAGCAATTGGGCACGCCCGCGGCAGCCTTGCGAGACTGGCGACATCTCCTGGCACCTGCGCCCCCTTCTAGACAGCTTCGAACGGGCAGCGCCCGGATGCTGCGAGCCTGTGACCGACGTTTTGACCGGCCTGCTCCGGTGATCGGCCGCAAACGGTCGAGACACGACGGTTCGATTCTTGAGGCGCGGAGCGCCCGGGCGTTCGACCTCATCACGCTTCGCAGTACCCATGGCGCCGCTTCATTGGCACAGCCTGATGACAGCGTTCGGCTCAACCCGCAACGATCTCTGCGATCGCCTTGCCGAGGTCCTTGGTGCGCGCCTTGCCGCCCATGTCCGGCGTCAATGCGGTGCGGCTTTCGATCACCTGCTCAATGGCCGAGACGATTGCGTCGGCAGCCTCTGTGTGGCCGAGATGCTCGAGCATCATGGCGCCGGACCAGATCTGGCCGATCGGGTTGGCGATGCCCTTGCCAGCAATGTCAGGCGCTGAGCCATGCACCGGTTCGAACATCGAGGGGAACTCACGTTCCGGGTTGATGTTGGCACCCGGCGCAATCGCAATCGTGCCCGTCGTCGCAGGACCGAGATCCGACAGGATATCGCCGAACAGGTTCGAGGCGACGATCACGTCAAACCAGTGCGGGTTGCGCACCAAGTGGGCCGTGAGAATGTCGATGTGGAACTGTGCTACGTCGATGCCGTCGTAGTCCGCCGAAATGGCCGCAAAGCGCTCGTCCCAATAGGGCATCGAAATCGAAATCCCGTTCGACTTCGTCGCCGATGTCACGGTCTTTTTGCCGAGTTTGCGCGCGAGCTCGAACGCGTAGCGCATCACGCGATCGCAGCCACGGCGCGAAAAGACGGCTTGCTGAAACACGATCTCTTCGGGCGTGCCATCGTACATCCGGCCGCCGACCGAGGAGTATTCGCCCTCGTTGTTCTCGCGCACGATCCAGTAATCGATGTCCCCAGGCTCACGATCAGCAAGCGGGCTCTTGAGCCCCTTGAACAGCCGCACGGGGCGCAAGTTGATGTACTGCTGAAACTGTCGGCGGATCGGGATCAGCAACCCCCAGAGTGAGACATGGTCCGGCACGCCTGGAAAGCCAACCGCGCCAAGGTAGATCGCGTCGTGGTGGCGGATCTGATCGAGCGCATCGTCAGGCATCATGCGGCCCGTCTTCTTGTAGCGCTCGCACGACCAGTCGAAGTCGTCGAATTCAAAAGACAGATCGAACCGGCGGGCGGCGGCTTCGAGAACGCGAAGCCCCTCGGGCACGACCTCTTTGCCGATGCCGTCTCCCGGGATAACGGCGATCTTCATGGCGTTGCTCGACGACGTGCGCCCATGCGCTTCGGTTCGCTTTGCTTCGCTCTTGGCTTTCGCCTTCGACTTGTCCTTCGCCATATCCCCCCTCAACGTCTGTTCAGCACCCCCATAAGCAGACGACCGGACCGTGAAATCAAGGGGGCTGTCATGCGGGCGGCACCGCGCAGCCGTGCATCAGGGACACGCGGGCGAGAGCGACTGCCATGGCGATCTCAGAGCCCGGAAAGCACAAACGGTAATTGGTCCGCGAGATCTTCGGCTATCAGGCCCGGCCCGAACTGCCCCGCGCACGCACCGTGCAACCAAACGGCAGCGCTCGCCGCCTCAAAGCCGCTCATCCCTTGCGCAAGCAAACCCGCAACGAAGCCCGCGAGAACATCGCCTGAGCCAGCCGTCGCAAGCGTCGGCGGGGCATTGTCATTGATCGCGGCGCGCCCGGATGGCTCGGCGATCACAGTGTCTGGCCCCTTGAGGACCACGACGGCGCCCGTTCGCGCGGCTGCCCGACGCGCGCGCTCGAGTTTCGAATGCGGGCTGGCGTCGGCGGCAAGGTCCGGGAACAGGCGCGCAAACTCGCCTTCGTGGGGGGTCAGCACGACGGGACCGTCGCTGCTCCGATCTCTGATTGCGCGACTGAATGCATCGGCTGAGCGCGCTGCAAGCGTAATGGCATCGGCATCAATCACGAGCCCCGCTGCTTTCGAGACAGCAACGTCGAGCATCGCGCAAGCAGCGTCGCAGAGCCCGAGCCCCGGGCCGATCACCACAGACGTCACGCGGCGGTCGTCCAGCATGGCAGCGATGGTGTCCGCAGATTCACAGCGTCTCAGGAGCACGGCGTTCAACTGCGCAGCGTGGGCTGCAAGGGCGTCCTCCGGCGCTGCGATGGTAACGAGCCCCGCGCCGACGCGCAGGCATGCCCGAGCTGCAAGGCGTGCCGCACCCGACATTTCGATGTTTCCTGAAACGATGATCGCATGGCCGCGGGCATACTTGTGATCACTCGGCCTCGGGACCGGGAGGGCGTTGCGCCAGAGTGCGGGGTGATTGGCGAACGTCGTCGGCTGCAGGTGATCGAGCACACGCGAAGGTATGCCAATATCAGCGACGGTTGTCTCGCCGCAGAAGCGGCGACCTGGCATCAAGAGATGTGCCGGCTTCCTGCGAAAGAACGTCACAGTGTGCGTTGCGTTGACTGCAACACCGCTTGTGCAGTCGCCGCTGACGCTGCCGCTGTCTCCGTCGAGACCGGAGGGCAGATCGACCGCGATCACCGGGATCGGCGCGCCAAGGCTGCAGTGCCGGCGCGCGTTGAGCGCTTCGACAACCTCGGTCGCGCGCCCAGACAGCGGACGGGAGAGCCCCGCCCCAAAAAGAGCGTCGATGATCAAATCGGCGTTGAGGAGCCCGTCGCCGAGCCTTTCGGCTTCGCTCTCCAGAATCGGCGCAGAAGTGTCCGACACGCCGCGCTGAGCCCAAAGCGCGGCCATATGCGCTGCATCGCCCCGCAGTTCGCTGACAGGTCCCAAGCTCAGCACACGAACATCAAATCCGCGCTCCGATAAGATCCTGGCCGCGACGAACCCATCGCCGCCGTTGTTGCCTGGTCCGCACAGTGTGACCACCCTGCCACCAGGGCTGAGCAATCTCTCCGCAACATCTGCGACGGCGCGGCCTGCGTGCTCCATCAGGTCAAGAGATGGGACGCCCGCAACAACGGCCGCTCGATCGGCTGCGGCCATTTGCTCGCACGTCAGCAGAGCGAGGTCGTTTGCTGTTTCGGGCATAGTTAACCGTCCAACGGGAGGGCGCGGTCACGATAACCTCGGCATCAGCGCGACGTTGCTGCCAGAGCAGCGGCCGGCAAGCGCCGCCATGGTGCACGCACGAGGCACCGACCTGCGTCAGTTCCAAACTCTCACACAGCGCTCAACGCCGCCAGTCCAGGGTCGCGGCAGCCGCACTGTGCTGCTCGCTCGTCCGTCAGGCACTCGTCCAGTTGCTCTGCCCAGTTACTCTGCCAATCCCATGGAGGAAATGAGACAGCTCGCCCGCCACCAACTTGACGGTCGGCTGCCGCGCGGCCAAAACGGATGTTGCAGTGCAGCAAATGCCGGGAGCAAACAACATGGCCGCGCGCCGGACGCCAGCGAAATTCTTCACCCCTCTCGCGATCGGTGCGCCTGAGCCCTACCGCAAGCCACCCGCCCGCCTGGAGCGGATGATTCATTTCGTGCCGCCTCATAATCCCAAGATCCGGGCAAAGCTTTCCGACATGATCACGCAGGTCGACGTCGTACTCGGCAATCTCGAGGATGCGATCGCTGCCGACGAAAAGACTGCAGCGCGTCTGGGATTCATCGAGATGGCGCGCGCGCATGACTTCGGTGCCACCGGCCTTTGGACTCGCATCAACTGCCTCAATTCGCCATGGGTCCTCGACGACCTGATGGAAATCGTGCCAGCCGTCGGACATAAGCTCGACGTGATCATGTTGCCGAAGGTCGAGGGCCCGTGGGACATCCACTATCTCGACCAGCTGCTCGCTCAACTCGAAGCAAGGGCGGGCATCGGGCGCCCGATCCAGATCCACGCCATACTTGAAACCGCCGAGGGCGTGATGAACGTCGAAGCGATCGCAGCGGCGAGCCCGCGCATGCACGGCATGAGCCTGGGCCCGGCCGATCTTGCAGCCTCGCGAGGCATGAAGACGACACGCGTGGGTGGCGGCCATCCGGCTTATGGCGTGCTAGCAGATGCGCAACCCGCCGCACCGACGCGTGCGTTCCACCAGCAAGATCTCTGGCATTACACGGTCGCGAAGATGGTTGACGCCTGCCAGGCGAACGGCCTCAAGGCGTTCTACGGTCCGTTCGGGGACTTCTCGGATCCGCAGGCGTGCGAGGTCCAGTTCCGCAATGCCTTCCTCATGGGTTGCATGGGCGCTTGGTCGCTGCATCCAACGCAGATCGCAATCGCAAAACGCGTCTTCTCACCCGACGTCGGAGAAGTGGAGTTCGCCAAGCGGATCGTCGAGGCAATGCCGGATGGCACCGGAGCCATTATGATCGACGGGAAGATGCAGGACGATGCCACTTGGAAACAGGCCCGCGTGATCCTGGACCTTGCCCGCGCGGTCGCGTCCCGGGACCCGGCATTCGCCGATGTCTACGGCCTCTGAACCCCACTGGCACGCACCGCCGCGCTCGCATGGAAGCTGCAACGACGTCGCGGGCGTGCGGTCAGCGTCGGCGCGACGGCCACATGCGTTGGAAGACGCCGTCGCGCCATACGAACAAATGCATCAGCGCGCCGCCTGCGTGGAGGAGCACGACTGCAATCAGAACCATCGCCAGCAGCTTATGGACGTCAAACACCTGCCTGGACAATTCCCGGTCGGGGCCGGCAAGAGCTGGCAGGTCGAAGGCTCCGAAGATCGTGAGCGCTGGAAACAGCGACACGCCGAGCCAGCCGAGCATCGGCACGACGATCAGCAGGACGTAGAGGACCACGTGCGCCGCTGTCGATGCAAAACGCTGCCACGGCGCGATCGCAGGCGGTGCCGGTGCACGGGACGCGAGCTTCACGACGAGTCGGACAGTGATCAGCCACAACAGGACGAACCCCGCGAGCTTGTGGGCTGAGTAGAGCGCGTTCGTCGTCGCATCCCAGATATTGGCTTGCGCGCGGTTGGTCATCACGAGCCCGGACACGAACAGCGCGACGACAAACACGACGGTGATCCAGTGGAGCGCCCTGAGCAATGGCGGATAGCTCGCCGGACGGCCCGATGCGGAATGTGCGCGCTGCATGGCTCAGGCCTCCTGGCGCGGTGGTGTCGCGGTGCGCAGGTCGCAGTCGAACAAAACATCACCGTCGGCAAACGGAAACACGCGCGTTGCAGGCCGCAGCGCTTCTGAAATCCGGTCGATCGGCTCGAACACGAGACCAGCCTGCCCGGACCCGATGATGACCGGCGCCACCAGCACGTGCAAGCGGTCGACAGCCTCGTCGCTGATGAACTTTGAAACGGTTGCAGCGCCACCCTCGATCAGGAACTTGGCGAAACCACGCTCGGCAAGCGCCGCGACAATGTCTCGCGGCGCAATGCGCCCATCTGGACGCGGCTCAAGGCGAACGATCTCCACCCCTCGGGCCAGGACTGCCCGACCAGGTTTCAGGTCAGCCTGCGTGCTCGTGACCACCAACCGCCGAACGCCGTCCTCGGCTAGCCACGTCATCGCGTCGGGCAGGCGCGCCGACGGATCAATCGCGATGCGCGCCGGGCTCTGGCCCGCGCATCGCCGCACGGTCAGGCGCGGATTATCGGCCACGATCGTTCCGGCGCCAACGATGACCGCATCGACGTGTGCCCGCAAACGGTGGAGATGATCGAGTGCGGCGGGAGCGTTGATCCACTTGCTGTCGCCCGTTCGTGTCGCAATGCGACCGTCGAGCGTCTGGCCGAGCTGAGCGACCACGAAGGGACGACCGGACGGGGCTGAGCGAAACGGTTCGAAGGGATCCATCGCCAAAACGCTCATCTGCTGATCAGCCCCCGTGCGCTTGGAAGCCGGTTCGGGCCGGACTGCGCGGCGGAGTGGGTAGCGTGAGAAAGCTCGCACGACAATGACATGCCAAGACTCGCTCTGCCTTGCATCGGTCGCAAGCTGAGCCTAACGAGCCGCCCGTTACCGCTGGCGCCATGCTCGGCGCCCGAACCGCAACCTGCTCCTAAGGTGCGCCGCGAGATCCGATCATGACCCGACGGCAACCAACAGCCCTCATCACATCCGAAGACGATGCCGACGATCGCGCGGCGCGTTGGTCCCGCTGGTCCGCATTCACGGCACTTGCAGGCATCTGGGCGCTGTGGTGTTGGCCGTGGCTTTCAGGAGATGTCTCAATCCCGTGGGACGGCAAGGCGCATTTTGCTCCCCAGGTCCAGTTCATGGCAGCAAGCATCGGGCGTGGCGAATGGCCCTGGTGGAACCCCTACGTCTTTGCAGGCCACCCCCAGATTGCCGACCCGCAAGCGATGCTGTTCGTTCCCCCGATGATCCTGCTCGCGCTCGCCGACCCTGCGCCCTCTCCGTGGGCGATCGACGTCACGGTCCTTGCCATGGTGTTGTTCGGCGGCGGTGGTGTCATCGCCTTCGGACATCGGCTCGGCTGGACGTTGACGGCCGCCGTGATCGCCGCGCTCGTCTTCATGTTTGGTGGTTCGATGGCGTGGCGGCTGCAGCACTTCGGCCAGGTGATCAGCCTCACCTACCTGCCATGGACGCTGCTGCTGCTTCATCTCGCGATCCGCGACGCCCGCCTCGTCGCTGGGCTTGGCGCCGGAGTGCTCGCAGCCTTCATGTTGCTTGGTCGCGACCAGGTCGCCTTGCTCGGCGTCTATGTCGCTGCAGCCTTCGGCTTGACGCTGCTCTTGACCGGCGCGCGCGTCACCGATCAGTTTCGCCTTGCTCTGCCGGCCCTGATCATCGGCGCCTCGATCTTCATCTTAATCGTTGCGGTGCCGCTCGGCTTGACCCTCGCTCTCGCCGAACATTCAAACCGCCCGACGATCGACTATGCGGGTGCCGCGGCTGGCTCACTCCATCCAGCGCTGCTTGCAACGCTTGCAGCGGCCAATCTCTATGGCTCGGCAGGCGAGATGGCGAACTTCTGGGGGCCACCGAGCTTTGCATGGCGTGACACCGGCCTATTCACTGCCCAGAACATGGGAGTCGTCTATATCAGCGCCGCCGCATTGCTCGTGATCATCGCCGCGGTTCTGCACCGCTCGCTGCCGGCGCGCGCGTCGGCATTCTTCGTGGCAGCAGCCGCGTTCGCCCTCGTCTACGCTCTTGGGTGGTTCACGCCGGCGTTTGCGACGTTGTATGACCTGCTTCCGGGAGTCGATAAGTTCCGCCGGCCAGCGGATGCGACCTTTATTCTAAACGCGATGCTCGCGTTCATCGTCGGCGCTGCCATGACACAGGTCGATAAGCGCTTGCGGGCAGGCTCGTCCGTCAGGCTCAAGCCGCTGGTGGTTGCCGCACTCGTCGTTTGTTCGCTCGCAGTCGCGATCGCGATCTGGCGCGAACGAACAGGGCAGGCTCTGCCAGTGCTCGCCGCGATGGGAGTGACCTTTGCTGCAGCGCTCGTCGTGCTCGGCGCCTGGCGATGGCTGTCGCCGATCCGCCCCGTGATGGCCAGTGCGCTTGTCATCGCTGCCGTAGCCTTGGATCTGCGCTTGAACAACGGTCCGAACGGGGCAACGGCGCTGCCGTCTGGCGAGATCGGAATGCTTGATCCGCGGGCGCCTCCGCCGACTGTCGAGGCCCTCCGCAGGCGCCTT
>JBHJOC010000029.1:0-18544 GCA_050330095.1 Hyphomicrobiaceae bacterium | reverse complement strand
AATAGCGTCAGCGCCGACACCGAGCGGGCAGGCGGTGATCTCGCGGTCGATGGCGCGGAAGGGGCAATCCAGGTTGCCCATGAACACCCGGCCCATGGCTGAGACAACCAGCACATCAGAACCGTTGCGCGCGCGCACGAGGCAAGCACCGCGGCCAGGCGTGCCTTCAGGAAAATTAAGCGGGCGCAGAAGACGCTCGTGGCGGTTGATATAGACGAGCGTGTCTCGCTGGTCGAATGCGTGATTGCCGAGCGTCACGACATCTGCACCAGCATCGAGGAACGCCTCGAAGATCGCCTCGGTAATGCCAAAGCCGCCGGCCGCGTTCTCGCCATTTACGACAACGAAATCAAGTGCGTAGCGGCGGCGAAGGTCTGGCAAGAGGTCTTGCAGGATCTTGCGGCCGGAGCGGCCCACGACGTCGCCGACGAAGAGAAAGCGCATGCGTGCCCTTCAAATGGATCGCGGCCTGAACGCAGGCCCGGCGAAGGCTCAACGGGATGACGTTCTGCTCAGGCTGACACCTGCGGCCGACGGCACGCAGACGTCAGGATTGAGCTGCGAACAGTCCACTCGGCGTCAGGATCGCATCGACGGGTTCGTCATAATCCGACCGGGGCAGCACGTCGACCCGCTGAATGTCGAGCGCAAGCCCGATCGCAAAGATGGGCTTGCGTCGCCTGAGACCGCTCAACGTACGATCGTAGTAGCCGCCGCCATAGCCGAGCCGGAAGCCCTGCGCGTCGACGGCGAGCAATGGCACGAGCAGAACATCCGGCTCGACAGCGGCGGCCGTGGGCTCGGGCTCTTCGATGTTCCAGACGCCGCGCCGCAGGGGCGCGCCGGGGGACCATCGGCGGAACAGGAGCGGGGCGGCCTTTGCAAAGACGCAGGGAAGCGCCAGCGGCTGGCGGACAGAAGCAACGAGGCGCAGAGGGTCGAGCTCATCCGCCATCGGCCGGTAGAGCGCGACGACGGCGTCATGCTTGATCCGGCCCGCCTGCGAAAGCCACCGCGCCATTGGTCCTTCGGGCTCGATACCGGCCTCGCGGAGCGCCTGGACCGCCGCGGCACGCCGGGCACGAAAGGTCTGACGCAAGGCTGCTTTGGTCTGCAGCTCGCTGTGCGCGTGGCCGACCTGAGCCATGCGGGACCGGTTGTCCATGTCAGGCCCGTTCGGCATCATTCGCCACAGGCGGCGGCCTGCGGAGCAGCTCGACCTTCAGCTTACCGTCGGCATTGACGAGCATGCGCGCGGGTTCGCCCTTGAAGACGACACTGGCAAGCCGCGTCAAGGTCGCGCGCAGCGCATCGGGTGTCCCGGCAGCCACGACAATCCAAGGGATCTGGCCAGAGCGCCACTCGTCCGGCGCCAGCCTGACGACCTCGGCGACCGGGTCTGCATCCTGCAGGCTCTGCAGCCGCGCGTCGACTTCGGGCGCGACCAGCGCCCAAAGCACGATCGCAACCGGGATCGTGACCTGCTGGCCGCCCGCGGTTTCGATGTCGGCGCGCGAGCGTGGATCGCCGTGGGCAATTGCGAACTGCCCCGTCTGGAGCCCCGGCATCACGAGCCACTCGAGATCCTTGAGCGCGAAGGCATTGAGGCCCTCGGTGAGGGTCAGGACCTGGACGATATCACCGAGCGCGGCACCCAGGCTTCGTCCGTCGCCGGGCTTGGCAATGGGTGATTTGCCCGTCTCAGGCGGCTGGTTCATGACCATTCACTCTCTCCTCAGATGGTATCCATCGCAGGTCGCGCTCGCACTTCATCAGACATGCCGGCTGGCCAATGCTGACGCGTCGTACCCGCTTTCCGTCGTTCGTCTGTCACCCTCGTCAGGCGCCGTAACGAACGACGGAACGCAAAGGGTACGAGCAACATATTGGATCTCGTACCGCTTTTCGATCAGAAGTCCCTGGCAGGTGCGTGTTGCGGATGGCTCAGGGACTTCTGATCGGCGGTACGAGGCCCAGCGTTCTCTGGCCAAAGTCCAGGACCGGTCACAACTTCGCGGTTTAGCGACCGGGGGAATACGCACCATTCTCACGCCGCGTCAGTGGGTTAATCCACATTCGCCTAGGATTTCAGCATGCATTCGAAATCAGCAAATTCCACCGTTGGTCCGGCTTGTGACAGCGCTGGTTCTGGTCTAGGCCCACTCCACGCGCATCGGTGTCCGGCTCTAGTGTTGCGTCACTGACGGTTGGTCCCCTTTCGTGGCTTGGATCGTGACCGAGCGTCAGTGACCAAAGCAGCACTAGAATCATAGAGTTACTAGTGTTCCTTCTGGTTCTGACAGTTGCTCGGAACCGAGCCCAACCGGGAGGCCAATGTCAGAACCGGAACACGAGCCGCGATCGGCGTGAGGCCGACGAAACCGCCTCCGATGCCAACCGAGCAATCCCGAGCAGGAGCAGCTCCATGAACGTACACGATCCCAAAGCCCTGCCTGCAGCCCAATTCGAACTTGGCGAGAAATCGGTCGCCATGCCGGTGCGCTCCGGCACGATCGGCCCGGACGTGGTCGACGTCTCGCGCCTTTATCGCGACACCGGATGCTTCACGTACGACCCCGGTTTCACCTCGACCGCGAACTGTTCGTCGAAAATCACCTACATCGACGGAGATGCCGGCGTTCTCCTCTATCGTGGCTATCCGATCGAGCAACTCGCAGAACAATCCAATTTCCTCGAGACCTGCTACCTGCTGTTGCACGGCGACCTGCCGTCGAAGCAGGAGTTCGAGAAGTTCGACTACACGATCACGCGCCACACGATGGTGCACGAGCAAATGACCCGGTTCTTCACCGGCTTCCGTCGTGACGCCCACCCAATGGCGGTGATGGTCGGCACCGTCGGCGCACTCTCCGCCTTCTATCACGACTCGACTGATATCACAGACGAGCACCAGCGGATGGTCGCGTCACATCGCATGATCGCAAAGATGCCGACAATCGCGGCCATGGCGTACAAGTACTCGATCGGCCAGCCCTTCATCTATCCGCGGAACGATCTCGAATACACGGCAAACTTCCTGCAGATGTGCTTTGCCGTCCCGTGCGAGCCCTACCGGGTCGACCCCGTCCTGTCGCGCGCGCTTGATCGCATCTTCATTCTTCATGCCGATCACGAGCAGAACGCGTCAACGTCGACGGTCCGCCTTGCCGGATCGTCAGGGGCAAACCCCTTTGCCTGCATTGCATCCGGTGTTGCCTGCCTCTGGGGCCCGGCCCACGGCGGCGCAAACGAAGCCGCCCTCAACATGCTCGAAGAGATTGGTAGCGTGGACCGCATCCCGGAGTATGTCGCGCGCGCAAAAGACAAGGACGACCCGTTCCGCCTCATGGGCTTTGGCCATCGGGTCTATAAGAACTACGATCCACGTGCCCGGGTGATGCAGAAGACCTGCCATGAGGTGCTCGACGCGCTCGGCGTGCGCGACGAACCGCTGCTGAAAGTCGCAATGGAGCTCGAGAAAATCGCGCTGCAGGATGACTACTTTGTCGAAAAGAAGCTCTATCCAAACATCGATTTCTATTCCGGCATCACGCTGCGTGCGATGGGCTTCCCGAAGTCCATGTTCACAGTGCTGTTCGCGGTCGCCCGCACGGTCGGCTGGATCGCCCAGTGGAAAGAGATGATCGAAGACCCAGAGCAGAAAATCGGTCGCCCCCGTCAGCTCTATGTCGGCGCGCCGCAGCGGCCATTCATTCCGATCGAGCAACGCAGCTGACGCACCAGCGCCCTGTTGCGTACTCTGTCGATCGCCTATCGTCCGCGATGCCCGGGGTCGTCCGTCCCGGGCATTTTGCTGTGGTCCTGCCCGGGGGCTGTGCTGCGCCCAAGCGAGGCCAACGCAGTCCTGCATGGATGGCCTCACAGGAGCCGAAGTCAGGCTCAAGCGGAGACAATGTCCGTGACCGCGCCGCGAACCGCCGAGACCGATCAGCTGCGCGGCGTCGCACTGATGATTGCAACAATGGCAGTGTTTTCGGTTCAGGACGGGCTTACCCGCTATCTCGCAGAGCATTATCAGCCGATCTTCATCGTGATGGTTCGGTACTGGGCCTTTGCCCTGTTCGTCCTCTCGCTGTCTGCGGCACGTCCGGGCGGCATCCGCGGTGCCGCGCGCACGGTCAGGCCGATGGTGCAGATGTTTCGCGGACTGATGCTGGCTTTCCAGATCTGCATCGTCACCTACAGCTTCTGGCGATTGGGCCTTGCCGAAACGCATGCGATCATGGCCGTCAACCCGATGCTCGTGGCAATTCTCGGGGCCGTGTTTCTCGGTGAGCGCGTGACGATAGCGCAATGGGCCGTGATTGCGCTCGGGTTCGCTGGCGTCCTGGTGCTGCTCGCCCCGAGCGCCGGCGTCATCGACCCGTTCGCCGCCGTACCCTTGCTTTGCGCCCTCATGTTTGCCGCCTACCAGATTCTGACCCGCTGGGTGGGCCGCAGCGACAAGCCGGCAACGTCCTTCTTCTATACGGGGATCGGCGGCGCGATCGGCATGACGGCGATCGGGCCGTTCTTCGCTGAACCAATGGCGATGGAGCACTGGGCATTCATGGCCGCCCTCTGTGTGACAGGCGCCACGGGACACTTTCTGCTGATCAAGGCCTATGAGGCCGCCGAGGCTGCGAGCCTGCAACCATTCGCCTACCTCCAACTTGCAGCAACGTCTGCAATCGGTGTTTTCGTGTTTGGCGAGACACTCACGCTGAAATTCTTTGGGGGAACTGCACTTATCGTTGTGGCGGGGTTGCTTGCTTTGCAATTCAATCAACGGCGACGCGCAACACCGAGCCCTCGGGCACCTGCATCGGATGAGGAAGAACAATCGATACGCTGACCCAAGGGCCACACCCGATCGCCGATGATCCTGCCCCCGCATCCTGGGTACCGCGACACATCATCTCCATCGCGGTCGGAGTTTGGATTGCCTTTGCGATCCTTCATGCGGCTGTCCGGCTCGTCTTCGATGTGGCGCTGGGTGACGCTGATGCATTGACGCTGGTCGCGAGCCAGACGTTCGAACTCAACTACTGGACCCGCCAGCCGCCGTTCTACACGTGGGTTCTTTATGGTGTGACGACCCTGGTGGGCCCGAGCGTGCTAGCGGTGCAGGTCACCAAGTATGGTTTGATGCTCGTTGCTGCTGCTGGCCTTCTGGCCGCAGGGTGGTACGCGACTGGGGACCGCATTCGGGCCGCCATCGGCGCCCTAATGGTGCTGCTCATCTTCAATGTCGGCTTCACCATTCACGACCAAAGCACACACTCAGTGGGGCTGCTTGCAGGGCTCGGACTGCTGTTTGCAGGCTACGCGCGGCTCGCGACGCGGGGTGACGTGGCGAGCTTTGCGCTCGTTGTCGTTGGCAGCGCTGTCAGCGTTCTGGCCAAGCATTCAGGATGGTTCGTCGTCATCGCACTGCCGGTCGCGTTTTTGGCAATCCCCGGCTTGCGGGCGCGCGTCTTGTCCTGGCGCTATGCGACAGCTGTTCTCGTGTTCATGGCACTCATCACACCGCTCGCCCTGTTCATGATCGACAACTGGGCGAATGCCTCCGAGCATCTGGCGCAAACCGTTCGCATCAAGCCCGAGGGACACTGGCTCGCCGGCCGCCTGAGCGGGCTCGCATCGCTGGCAGGCGGGATCATGATCCTCGTGTTGCCGCTGCTGCTGGCCACTGCCTTTATGCTGCCGGATGGCCGCGGACGCGACGTCGCAAGTGTCGTGCGGGTGGCAAACGAGGCCGTCGCAGCAGGCTTGAGACGCGACGTGCTCGGAGCATTTGCGATCGCGCTCGCCCTGATTATTGTCGTCACAGCGATCAGCGTCGCAGCTTCGGGAGCCATGCGCGTGCCATCCCGGCACGTGCTGATCGGCGTCATCATGGCAGGACTGCTGATTGCATGGGCCGCGCGGGCCGATCGCTTCACGCCGCGCAACCTCGCGGCGTTCGTTCTGCTGATCGTCGGCCTGCAAGCGGGGCTGCTCGCGATCCGCGCAGCGACCTATGGGATCCCGGGCCGTCCGCTGTGCGATGAGTGCACTCATGCGATGCCGATCCGGAAACTCGCACGCGAACTCGTCGCCCGTGGCATGGACCGGGCGCGCATCGTCACGGATGACATGACGACCGCTGGCAATTTACGCACCCATCTGCCCCAACTGCAGGTTGTCGCCTTGGCGTTACCACCGCAGTACTTCGATGACGGGCGACGGTTCGGGCACACGGCTGCAGGAGAGCCCGGCGGCGAAGCGCCATGCCTATTGCTCGATAGCGAATCAAGAGCGTCGCTGCGCGGCGAGCCGGGGCATGACTTCGAGGCCCTCATGCGCGCAGCCGCTCAGGAGGAACACGAGATCTTGACCCTCAGTTGGTCAAACGCCATCGACGGTGCGGCCAGATCCTCGCGCTGGCAACTCACGCGACTGCCGACAACACTCGAGGCGTGCAGATAGCACGCGCGAGGACAGAACCGATGGAAGCGCTGCCGGGCGGAACCGGCAGTCTCACCTCGGACTTGCCGCACGTGCAAAATGGTCCATGACGACGCGGGCCGCCGCCTCGCTCGGATCGGCGCCCTGCTGAAGCATGACGCTGCGCAACCGTGTGAGAGCGTCTTTCTGAGCCGACCTCTGATCTGTGTCGGACAGAAGCGGCGCGAGAGCTTCGGCAAGCTCAGGCGCCTCACAAGCTTCCTGAATGAACTCCGGAAACGCAGTGTCACCGAGCACGAGGTTTGCGAGCACCACCGACGGTACGTTCAACAGGAATCGCAGCCGCGCCGCCACCGCATCCACTTTGTAGCCGACGACCATGGGGACACCCACAACGCCAAGTTCGAGCGTGACCGTGCCTGAAGCCGCAAGCGCTGCGTCCGCGAGCTTGAAGGCGCGCCACTTGTCCTCCTCGCCATCGACAAGATGCACCGGGACCGGCCAATCCTGCGCGGCAACCGCGATCGCATCACGCTGCCTCGGAACCGCAGGGATCAGCACCTCGACCGGCACATCCGCCGCAACGCGAGCAACCGCCTCGCCGAACGGCCGCATCAAACGCGAGACCTCACTCGTCCGGCTGCCAGGAAGCACGACCAAGCGCTTGCGGCCCGCCGCAAGGCTCAGCCGGTGCGCCAGCACACTCGGATCGAGCGCATCAATCCAATCAAGCCGACCAACCAGCGGATGGCCCACGTACGTGCAGGGCGGGCCACCGAGGCGCATATGCGCAGCCGGCTCAAACGGCAACAGCGCCAGAACATGATCGACGTACGGGCGCATCTTTTTCGCGCGCCCCGATCGCCAAGCCCATACTGACGGCGAAACGTAATTGATGATCGGCACCCTGGGCCGCGCCTTGCGGATGCGCTTTGCGATGGGATGGGTGAACTCTGGGGCGTCAATGATCACGATAACATCAGGATCGGCCGCGATGCCGGCTGCGACGACCTCGAGGGCGCGGCGCCGCAATCGCGGATAGGCCTTGAGGATCGCCAATGGGCCCATCACCGTCACTTCATCGAGTGGAAAGAGCGACTCGAGGCCCTCGGCCTGCATGGCGGCACCACCAAGACCCTCGAACACGATGGGTTGCTGCGCTATGGACCGCATCGACCGCATCAGGCTTGCCCCGAGCGCATCGCCCGAGTGCTCACCTGTCACAAGGAACACCCGAAGCGCGGCGTCGACCGGCCGGTCAGGTGCAGCCATGGTCGCCACTCCCGTTGAGATCGGCTTCGCTGACGTCGAGGCCCGCTAGGCGCAAGCTGTCACGGAGCTGAGCGAGCGTGCCCGAGGTGTCTCCTGCCGCGAGGACCTTCGATGCCCGATCACTCATCAACGTCACACCTGAAAAGCGGCGCCGCTTTAGGAGCTTTGCCAGCCTTCGCATGCTGTCACGCTCCAACGCGAGACCGCCGCTGCCCGTGCCGCGGACTGCGAACGCGAACCGACCCGATGTCTCCCATGGCAGAAGCTGTGAGAGGCCCCAGCCCCTTGGCAATCGCTCGACCCTCGCCGTCCACACGTCGAGGTCTTCAGCGCCCATTTCGATCGCCTGAACATGCCCCTCCCGGACAACAGCACCCCAATTCCCGATTGCAGGCTCAAGGTGCCCAGCGAGAACGCGCACGGTCGCCTCAGCGACGGCACTGTCGTCGACCGGGACGGCCGCCGCTGGCGCCGGCACCCGCTGTCCAGGTCTTGGGGAGGGGATTGCACCATCGCCAAGTCCGATCACGCTGATCCCTAAGGTCTCGGCCCGCGCCCGCAGACCAGGCCGATCGGCGATCATGGTCGAGCCTGACGACACCGCGAGCGTTGCAAGGCCTGCGCGCGCCATCTGCTCAAGTGTCTCGGGGCCGATGGTCGGCATGTCGACCCTGAGCTCCTGGCCGGGCTTTGCACATTTGATAACGACTGCGTCTGCCGCACGCTGGGCTCGTTGCGCATACCGCGCGAGGAGGTTGGCGGTACCTGCCCCATCTTCACACGCGCAAAGGCCATTGGGCGTCGCGATCGCAGCCTGGCCGATATCGAGGCCGGCGAGTTGAGTTAAGGCCGACAGCCCGGCAGCGATTGCAGCGTGTGCTGGTGCCCGGGGTGTCGGACCGGCAATCAGCCCTGCGTTTGCGACAAGCTCGGGCGCAATGTCCCGCACACCGACAACCGACAGGCCCTGCCCCTCGAAAAACCGAACGATACGACGCAACAAGCGGTCGTCACCGCCACGTGTTAAACTATAAATGGCGCGCCAGTGGCGAAGCGCGCCGAGGTCGAACCGGAGGCTCGTCAGGTCCGGGCGCGCGAGGCTACCGATGATCAGGAGTTCTTTACAGCGTTCTCGCTCGAGCGTCGCAAGCAAAGCGCCGAGCTGGCCGAGCCCGACAAACGTATGCGGGAAGTGCTCCACGCGCTGATCCGCGAACCCGCGAAGCGCGATCACGTGAAACGGCTGTCCAGTGCGGGTGACCTGCTCTGCCACTTCGATGGGCACGCCGCCACCGCCAGCGAGAATGCCGAGTTTCTCCCCTGCGGCCATCGGTGCCGGGTCTACTTTAACCGGCCGCGTGAACATCGCGCGGCGTGCACAGCGAACGCTTGCCTGTGATCCGCATGAACGCGATGATCTCCTGAACGATCGCATTGTCGCCAAACTCAACGGCGACATCGTCGATACGCTCCTTGAGTGTTCCCTCGTTGGCGAAGAGCAGCCGGTAGGCACGCCGCAGCGTGTGAATGTCATCGCGCGCGAAGCCGCGGCGTTGCAGTCCCACGATGTTGAGGCCTGAGAGGTACGCGCGGTTGCCGAGCGCCATTCCATAAGGAATGAGGTCGTTCTCGAGGCCAGACATGCCGCCGACGAACGCGTGCGCGCCGATCCGTGCGAACTGGATGACCGCCGCGCCGCCGCCGATGATCACATAATCTTCGACCGTGCAATGCCCGGCAAGCATGACGTTGTTCGAGAAAATGACGTTGTTCCCAACCCGGCAATCATGGCCGACGTGACTATTGGCAAGAAACGCGCAGTCATTGCCGATGGCGGTTGTCATGCCGCCGCCCTCGGTCCCGGGATTTATCGTAACGCCTTCACGGATCAGGCAGTTCGCACCGATCTCGAGCGTCGAAGGCTCACCGCGATACTTGAGGTCCTGCGGCTGATGTCCGATCGAGGCGAACGGGAAGATGCGGGTGCCTGCCCCGACGCGGGTGCGCCCGGCAACGACGACGTGGCTGATCAGCTCCACCCCCTCGCCCAGGACGACCTCTCGCCCGACACAGCAATAGGGGCCGATCTTGACCCCTGACCCCACGACGGCACCATCTTCAACAACAGCCGTCGCGTGGATCAATGTGTCAGCCATGTTGGGATGCAAATGCCCTTGCTTCCGCGGTATCGGCAAGCATGGCGCTGATTTCGGCCTCGGCGACGATCTTGCCGTCGACCTTGGCCTCGCCATAGAAGCGCCAGACGCGCCCGCGGTTCCTGATCTTGCGCACATGATAGTGCAACACGTCGCCCGGGAGAACGGGCCTGCGAAACTTCGCTTTGTCTATACCCATGAAATAAACGAGCTCCGCCCGATAGCCCTCACCGAGACTGTGGACACAGAGCGCACCCGCCGTCTGCGCCAGGCCTTCGATGATCAGGACGCCAGGCATGACCGGATGCTGCGGAAAATGCCCGGCGAAGAAAGGTTCATTGTAGGTCACGTTCTTGACACCGACACAGCTCGCATCACCGTCCATATCGTACATGCGATCGACCATCAGGAACGGATAGCGGTGCGGCAACAGCTTCATCACACGGGCAATATCCGCGGTTGCGAGGGTCTTGGCCGCCGGCGTCTCGCTCATGTCGTTCATGGTATCGGTCCCGTCAAAGTCAGCGTGCCAGAACGAGGGCTCAACGCTCTGCCGCCGGTTTAGGCCCACATGCAGCGCCGTTAACTCCCGCCGGAACGGGCCAGGCGCCTGAGAGCCGCAATTTCTCTTGCCCACTCTCGCAAAGGTCGTGCCGGAGTGCCTCCCATCCGCGCACCTGCCGGAATATCGTCCTTCACGTGCGAGGCCCCAGCGATCTGCGCCCCGCTGCCGACCACGATGTGACCGACAAGGCCAGACTGACCTCCCATGACCACAAAATCGCCCAATGTCGTCGATCCGGAAATCCCAACTTGGGCAACGATCACGCAGTGTCTCCCAATTGTCACATTGTGACCGATCTGAACCAGATTGTCGATCTTGGTCCCTTCGCCAATCACCGTATCGCCCATGGCTCCGCGGTCGATCGCTGAACCGGCGCCGATCTCGACATCATCTTGCACAATGACGCGACCAACCTGCGGCACCTTCACGTGCCCCCTGAGACCCATCGCGAACCCGAAACCATCTTGTCCGATCCGAACACCGGCATGAACGATGACGCGATCGCCGATCAGGGCGCAGACAACGACGCTGTTCGCTCCGATATATGCGTCACGTCCGATGGTGCATCGTGCGCCGACCACCGCTCCGGAGCAGATCCGCGTGCCGCCACCGATTTGGGCCTCAGGTCCGATCAGCGCACCGGGCTCGATCAGGACGCCAGCCTCGAGCCGAGCCGTTGGGTGAATCGGTGGAGCGCCTGGCTCGTGAACCATGACGTGCCGCGCCGTTGGATAAAAGAGATCAAGCGTACGCGCGAACGCGTGATAGGGTTGTGCAGTCACCAGGGCCACCGTGCCCTGCGGGACCAGTTCGACCGCGTCTGAGCGCACGAAGCAGGCGCCCGCGGTCGTCTTGCGCAAGGCCTCGCGATACTTCGCATTGTCGAGGAACGAGATGCACGCGGCGGTCGCGTCGGACAATGACCGCACGTTCTCGACCAGGAGCTCACCATCGACGCCGGCAGGCAGATCAACGCGCGCATGCGCTGCAACCTCTGCCAACGGAAACGGTCCGGCACGATCAAAAAAACCCGGATGGCTCAATTGGGCATCGAAGCTGTGCGCCATAGGTCTGCCTGTCGGTGACATCACGGACGATCTTCATAATTATAGCGGCTGGCGTACAGTCCTGATACCCGCAGCTCCGAACAAGATTACATAATCCACGCACCGAGCTTCAGATCTCGCGCTGGCTCGTCCCGAGCCTTGAGCCACGGCGGTACTCTCGGCGGTGGAGAAACGAGGCCTTGGCGCAATGCGGAGACCGAGCGCCACTCGTACCCGCGTTCCGTGGTTCGTGCCTCACCCTCGTCAGACGCCGAAGCAAACGACGAAACGCAAACGGTGCGAGCAACATGATGACTTTCGTGCCGCTTTTCGATCAGAAGTCTCTTGCAGGCGCGTTTTGCCGAGGGTGCAGGGGTTTTTGATTGGCCGTACGAGTGGACTCCAACACTGACACTCGCGCCGAACCCTGCACCAAAGCGCGGGTGCCAACGAAATCGTCAGACTGCCAGACAGGCAAAAACACAAAGCGTAGGCTTTGGGGAACCAACCCCGCGCTCGACGCCCACCACTTCAAAAAAAGAAAACGCGCTCACAGTCTTGAGGACGAAGGTCCCATCCGCCCGGCAAATTGCACCCGCGATTGCGTCAGAACACATTCTTCTAACACCGCTTTCCAACCAGAGGTCCCTGGCAGGCGGGCGCTGCGGATGGTGCAAGGACTTCTGATCGGCGGGACTAGAAGTTCGTCGAGGCACCAAACCGGAACTGTTGAACCTTGTCGTAGGACTCTCTCGCAAGCGGCCAAGCGTAATCGAACCGGATCGGACCAACCGGCGACGACCACAGCAAGGACACCCCAGCGGACGCCCGGATTGAGGCGTCATCTGCCAGGTCAACTGCAAAGTTCTTGGCATCGTCCGTCGCACCGAACAGCGATCCGGCATCGGCAAAGACGGCGCCCGTCATGCCGAGTTCCGATGGTACGAGCGGCATGGGAAAGCGAACTTCAGCTGTGGTGGCCCAAAACGTAGTGCCGCCGAGGGAGTCCCTGCGCCCATCCAGGTCCCGTGGACCGATGCCAGACCGCGCAAACCCGCGAATGGTTTCACCGCCCTTGTAATAGAGGTCGAGCAAACGCGGATCGTCGCCGCCCCAGCCCATGATGTGGCCACCGACCGCGCGGCCGACCAAGACAACATCGCTCACAATCGGGTAATAGGCACGAATTTCGCCACTGAAGCGAACGTAGCGCGTGTCGCCACCAAGGCCAGCGAGGTCGGTACCGCCCTCGATATAATACCCTTTGTTCGGATTCGTCGGGTGATTACGCTGGTCGTAGCGGAGCCGGGATGAAACGGCTGACGTCCAATAGGGGCTATCCGCCGTCGCCTGTTGGATTGCAGCCGACGCGCCCGCGGCAACGTCGAAGATCTCGTCGCGGGTCAAGGTATACGCCGTCGTCATCCAGAGGTTTTCATCGAGCGGGAAGCCAAGGCGAACTGACCCACCCGTCTTGCGGCTCTTATAGCCAGACGTATTCGACGCATCCACTTCCTTGTGAAAGAGGTCGAAACCGGCAGAGAGGTTCCGGTCGAGGAACCTAGGCTCCGTAAAGCTCAGATCGATCTGATACCGCTCGAGCGAACCTGACAGCTTGAGGCGCAGGAACTGGCCCCTGCCAAACAAGTTGCGCTCCGTCACGCCGATATCTGCGATGACGCCTTCAACCGTAGAGTAGCCACCACCTAAAGTGAGCTCGCCCGTTGGCTGCTCTTCGACAATGACATCAAGAACGACCCGATCAGGAGCCGAGCCCTGCCGCCGGCGAACCTGGACATTCTTGAAGAAGCCGAGCGCCTTGAGGCGCTTTTCAGCCTGATCAACCATCAACGGGTTGAACGCATCGCCCTCGGCGAGACGGAACTCACGCCGGATCACGTAGTCGCGCGTGCGCTCATTGCCGACGATATCGATGCGCTCGATGTAGACGCGCTGGCCTTCGTCGATCAGGTAGGTCAGATGGATGACCTGTGAGATCGGATCTCGATCCGTTTGTGGACGGACGCGGGCAAAGGCAAAACCCTGCTCAGACACCGCAAGCGTCAGCCGCTCAACAGACTTCTCGATCTGGGAGGCGTCAAAGGTCGTTCCGCTGAGCGTCAGGATCTCACCCTGGATGCGGCTCGGCGCCAAGTCCGGCAGCGCACTCTCAACGCGCACATCACCGAACCGATAAAGTGGACCCTCATCCACGACGAACGTGATGAAGAAGCCGGAGCCGTCGCGATCCAACTCGACGTTAACGTCCACGACATTGATGTCGGCATAGCCGTTGCGCAGGTAGTACTGTCGAACGAGTTCGCGATCCAGGTTGATCCGATCGGGGTCATAGACGTTCGTTCCCTTGAGGAAATCGAACCAGCCCGACTGGATGGTCGTGATGATGTCCCGCAGCTGGCTATCGGAGAACGCCGAGTTGCCGACGAAATTGATGGCTTTGACGGTCGTCTTCGCGCCTTCCGTGATCTCGAAGACCACGTTCACACGGTTCTCGTCGAGCTGGATGACGACGGGCTCGACCGAGGCCGCAAAACGACCCTGACGGCGATAGACTTCGATGATCCGCTGAGCATCAGCAAGGGCCCGGGCCCGCGTGAAAACCGAGCGCGACTTGAGGCGCACCTCGCCTTCCAGTGTTTTGTCGTCGATCTCGCTGTTGCCCTCGAAGGCCACCTGAGCCACGACCGGGTTCTCTTGAACCGTGACGACAAGCGTGGAGCCTTGGAGGTCGATCGCCACGTCGGCAAACAGCCCAGTGTCGAAAAGCGCCCGCAAGGATGCATTGACACCGGCAGGGTCGTAGCGGTCGCCGGCACCGATCTGAAGGTAGGAGCGAACCGTGGCGTCCTCGACGCGACGATTTCCAACGACCTCGATGGAGCGAACAACCTGGGCTTCGGCCCGGATCGAGAAGCCAGGCACGTGTGCGACGAACACCGCCGCAAGCACGCAGACCACCGCTGCGCGCATCGCGATCACCGCCGCAAACCTGAGTGCTGTACGCATTCCCGCGCCTGCCCCTCTACAGAATTCCCCCGAGACCGCGAAACCAGCAAACTGGTTGGAAGCTTCGCGATGAGGTCGCACGCAACCATCGCCGCGCGCGAAATCCGTTCCCCAACGGACGCCCCTCGAAACCCTTAACGATTCAACACGCACCTTGGAAGTGGCAAGAATGCTGCACCACCGTTGATTTAACTGAACTTTTATGACCAGCTGCCAAAAAATTCCTCGCCCACCAGAAGGGTGCGAGACGCGCCTGCGTCGCGTCATGGGCGCAGATGGAACCGCGCAGGGCCCTTGACCGCTTCATCCAGGCTCGGGCTTCAGCCGCTGGCGCCAATCCAACGCAGCGGAATGAACCTGTCGTTCCAGAACGCGAACGCCATCAGCGCGAGCACAACAGCAAGGCCCATGCGGAAGGCCAGTTCCTGCGTTCGTTCCGAGAGTGGCCTGCGCCGGACCGCCTCGATCGCGTAGAACATCAGATGACCGCCATCGAGAAGCGGGATCGGAAACAGATTGATGAGGCCGATGCTGACTGAGATCAGTGCAATAAAGTGCGGCAGCATCTCCGGCCGCAGATCGACCACCTGCCGGGTTGCTTCTGCGATCCGGATGACGCCACCGATCTGCTGGGCATCCTGGCGGCCGAACACGATGTCGCGCAGGTAGCCGAGCGTGCTCGTGATGACGAAGCCCGTCTCCCGTACGCCAAGCCCGATCGCCTCCACGGGCCCAGGCTGGTTGACGACGTAACTTTCGGGCGTTGCAGACCGCTGGATCCCAATAACGCCCCGGGTCATCTTGCCGCCGATGCCATCGTCCATCTCACGGCCGACGGGTGTCATTTGCAAGGTGACCAGGCTGCCGCCGCGATCCACGACGACGGTCAAGGGTTGGCCGATGCTCGTCCCGACGAAACGCTGCAAGTCGTTGAAGCTTCTGATCTGTGCGCCGTTGATCTCCCGCACAACGTCGCCGGCCTGAATGCCCGCCTGCGCCGCAGGAAGGCCTTCGACGACGGCATCCACCTTGGGCGCCGTGACGCGCTCGCCGAAGGTCCAGAACATCAGCGCAAAGACGACGATTGCGAAGATGAAGTTCGCGATCGGCCCGGCAGCAACGACAGAAGCGCGCTGCCAGAGCGGCTTCAGATGAAACGATCCCGCCCGCTCCTGCGCCGTCATCTGACCGGCTGGTTTGTGCGCCGTCGAACTCGTTGGATCGTCATCATCCATGAACTTCACGTAGCCGCCGAGCGGGATCCACGAGAACTTCCAGCGCGTCCCATATCTGTCGTTGAAACCGAAGATCTCGCGTCCGAACCCGATCGAAAACACATCGACCTTCACGCCGCACCAGCGGGCGACGAGGAAATGGCCAAGTTCGTGAACGAACACGACGACCGTCAGGACGAACAGGAATGCCGTCGCGTAGAGCAGAAACGCCCCGAACGGCTGCAGTTGCTCGACGACGAAGGTGAGGAGATTCATGCTTCTGGTGTCCTTGGGCGACATGTGGTGTCGGGCGGCGGCGCCCGACTGGCCCGGCTTGCTCTCGCAAATGGCGTTAACAAAAGCTTGACCTTCACATAGTCGCCATCACGTCTCGTGCCAACTGACGGCCCGCCCGGTCTGCCGCAAGCACATCCTCGACAGAGACAAGCGTTCCGATCAGTCCTGAGCCTTCCGCGCGTTCGAGCACACGCTCAACGAGCGTTGCGATGTGGCCGAATTTGAGACGCCTTGCAAGGAATGCAGCGACGGCGATCTCGTTAGCCGCATTGAGAATGGCGGGCGCAGCCGCGCCACGCCGCATCGCAGCCTTCGCGATCGCCAGCGCCGGAAAGCGCCGTTCATCGGGCGGCTCGAACGTCAGTTGACCGAGGCGGGCGAGGTCAAGGCGTTCGATTGATGCCGGCATCCGGTTTGGGTAAGCGAGCGCGTAGGCGATTGGGGTGCGCATGTCGGGTACGCCGAGCTGCGCGACGACCGACCCATCGATGTATGAGACGAGGCTGTGAATGATCGACTGCGGGTGGACGACCACGTCGAGTTGATCGGGCGATAGATCGAACAGGAAGCGGGCCTCGATGAGTTCGAGACCCTTGTTCATCATCGTCGCCGAGTCGATTGAGATCTTCGCGCCCATGCTCCAGTTCGGATGCTTCAGGGCCTGTTCGGGTCCGGCTGCCGTCATCGCTTCGGCGCTCCAGGTTCGGAACGGCCCGCCCGACGCCGTGACCGTGACCTTTTCGACGCCGGCTCTCGAATGACCGACGAGGGATTGGTGGATCGCGGAATGCTCCGAATCAACCGGCAGCAATTCGGCTGACGAGCGAGCCAAGGCTTCCATGAAGACGGGTCCGGCGCTCACCAGACATTCCTTGTTTGCGAGCGCAAGCCGCGTTCCGCAGCCGATCGCCTCGAGGCTCGCCCTGAGGCCGGCCGCTCCCATGATTGCCGCCATCACGCAGTCGGCCGGCATGGCGGCCGCAGCCACGATCTCATCGGCTCCCGCCGCAGCCTCGACCGATGTCCCAGCGAGTGCCGACTTCAATGTCGCATAGGCAGAGGGATCAGCGACGATCGCTCGCTTTGCGCCAAACTTGCGCGCAATTGCAGCAAGCGCATCTGCATTGCGGTCAGCCGTGACAGCAACGAGTTCGAACGCATCCGGTGCTTCACTGACGAGATCGAGGGTGCTCGTCCCGATTGACCCGGTCGCGCCGAGTATGGTGAGGCGAAAGGGCTTGGCACCCGGCTCGCGCCAGCACGTCCTCATGTTTCTGTCACCAATCGCCACGCCACCCCCATCGCTCGAACTCATACAGGCCTTGCCCAGACCAGGACAGCGGCCCCCGGCGCATCCGGCGCGACAACAACAGCCCAGGCCGCCGCCACCAATGCTGCGCCGACGATCCCGTCAAGGCGGTCCAAAACCCCACCGTGACCCGGGATCAGGGTGCTCGTGTCCTTGACCCGACAGTGGCGCTTGATGGCGCTTTCGCCAAGATCACCGAGCTGACTTGCCATGCTCAAGATGATCCCCGTGACCGTCCCCTGCCACCAGTGAGCTTGTGGCACCCACCAGACCACGAGCGCGGTTGCGAAGACAGCTCCTGCAATGAGCCCGCCCGTCGCGCCAGCCCAAGTCTTGTTGGGCGATATCGCAGGCCAGAGCAGCGGGCCACCAATCGACTTGCCAGTGATCATGGCCAACGTGTCGGTCACCCAGACGGTTCCCATGATCAGCACGATCGCGAGCAGCCCCTCCGCGCTGTCCCGCATCCAGATGAGCGCAACGGCCGGAAGCCCGATGTAGAGGACACCGAACCCAATCAGCCCGCGCGGTCGCACGCGGCTCGCAACGATGCCGGCACCGACGATTAGGACCAGGACCGCGTTGCCAAAAAGGCCCGCGGCTGCCATCCCCAGCGCGACCAGCACGACGAAAGCCGAGGCGAAGGCAAACACGTCGGCGCCTGTCCCCCGCACCATTCGGTGCCATTCCCAGGACATGAGTAACGTTGCCGCCGCAACGAGGACCGCGAAGATGGCGCCACCGCTCACGGTGGCCCAAAGGGCGAGGGCCATCAGCACCGCTGCTGAAACGACACGCTTCGTCAATTTGTTCAAGGCTTCCGGGTCCTCGACCGATCAAGCTGCGGCGCGGCGGCCAGCAGCTTGCGCCGGGCTCCGTCGACCCCACGACGCTTGTGTGTGCTACAGCCGGAATGCTAGCGCTCGCAACCACGACAATCGGCGTGGCGCGCAAGGATCGGCGCGGCTCGGATCGAGCGTCGTGACACGCGCGGAGCGATCAGTCCTCTGCGTCGAGCCCGCCAAGACCACCAAAGCGCCTCTCGCGCGCCTGATAGACGCCGATGGCTTTGACCAGAAGTGCCTGATCGAAATCTGGCCAATACTCGTCCAGGAATACAAGCTCGGCGTAGGCGAGCTGCCACAGCAAGAAGTTCGACAGGCGAAGTTCGCCACTCGTGCGGATCAGCAGGTCCGGGTCAGGAATGC
>JBHJOC010000028.1:0-10725 GCA_050330095.1 Hyphomicrobiaceae bacterium | reverse complement strand
AAGGCAAAGGGCTCTACACCATACTGGCTCAAAAGCGATTATCGGATCGTTTGACCGCATTGCGGCCGCGTACGATCAGAAGCACCTCCAGCGCCAACGCAGGGGCTTGAGGATGTTGCGGTCCAGGAGCCGGACACAATGACCACAAACTCATAGGCCCCAAAAGGTTAGGCGCTCGCCCGTTCACCTTCGAGTGCGCGCTCAGCTTCGACGCGCGCGATATCGTCTTTTCCGCGCGCGCTTTCGTCACGGTCGACCAACTCGATGACGGCGCGCGGTGCGCTATCGCCGTAGCGGAACCCAGCCTTCAGCACGCGCGTGTACCCGCCGGCCCGGTCACGATAGCGTGGGCCAAGCACGTCGAAGAGCTTCTTGACCATGTCATCATCGCGCAGGCGGGCCGCTGCAAGCCTGCGAGAATTGAGATCACCACGCTTTGCAAGCGTAATGTACTTGTCGACGACGCGCCGGAGATCCTTGGCCTTCGGCAAGGTCGTGACGATCTGCTCGTGGCGGATCAGCGATGCGGCCATGTTCGAGAACATGGCTTGGCGATGACCGCTGTCGCGATTGAATTTGCGGCCCGTTTTGCGATGGCGCATTCTGATGTTCCTTACGTTGTTTAGCGGGGAGGTTCTGCTGCCTCACCTCGCGGACTATCGGACGTCGAGTAAGTGTGGGGTGGGGCTGACCTGCCGTCCCACCGCAGCACGTCCCTCAAAGCGTGTGACATTTCAAGTCTGAAAGCCACGGTCGCCGCTCAACATCGGCAGAACCGTAGCGGTCACCGCCTGCTGGCACACTCAGTACTGATCCTCGAACCGCTTTGCGAGGTCTTCGATGTCGTCCGGCGGCCAATTCGGCACATCCATCCCAAGGTGGAGGCCCATGGTTGCCAGAACTTCCTTGATCTCGTTCAAGGACTTTCGACCGAAGTTCGGCGTGCGGAGCATTTCCGCTTCTGTCTTCTGGATCAGGTCGCCGATGTAGACGATATTGTCGTTCTTCAGGCAGTTCGCCGAGCGAACGGACAATTCGAGTTCGTCGACTTTCTTCAGCAGCGCCGCATTGAACGACAGTTCCGGGTGCGCGCGCTCTTCGACAGGCTTTTTGGGCTCTTCGAAGTTGATGAAAACCGACAGCTGATCCTGCAGGATCCGCGCTGCGAGCGCCACAGCATCCTCTGCGCGCAGCGACCCATCCGTCTCGACGGTCATTGTGAGCTTGTCGTAGTCGAGGATCTGGCCTTCACGCGTGTTGTCGACGCGATACGACACGCGCTTTACCGGGCTGTAGAGGCTATCGATCGGGATCAGGCCAATTGGCGCGTCATCAGGCCGATTGCGCTCCGCAACGACGTATCCCTTGCTGAGTGCTGCAGTCAGCTCCATCCGCACCGACGATCCCTTGTCCAAATGACAAATGATATGATCGGGATTGAGCAGCTCGACGTCCGAACTCGTCTCAATATCCGAGGCGCGGGCTGGACCTGGGCCTTCTTTGCGAAGCACCATCCGCTTCACACCATCCGAGTGGATGCGGATCGCAAGATCTTTGATGTTGAGAATGATCTCGGTCACGTCTTCCCGGACGCCGGGAATCGATGAGAATTCGTGCAGAACGCCATCAATCTTTACGGACGTCACGGCAGCGCCCTGTAGCGATGACAACAGCACGCGACGAAGGGCGTTTCCGAGTGTCATGCCAAAACCGCGTTCCAACGGCTCGGCGATGATCGTCGCGACCGAGTGGTTGGCAGCGTTCGGGGCGACCTGGAGCTTGGGGGGCTTGATCAGATCCTGCCAGTTTTTTTGAATGATGTTCGTCTCGGGCATGGGCATCCTCTCGTGAGGGACGTCGGTCCACCAGGACGGCGGAACAAGCAGGAGCCGCTCCGATCGATGGTGAGAGACCGCGCGGCTACCAAAATGCGTTTCTCGGCAGCGAAGTCCTAGGATGAACGCTGGCGTTTCAAGAAGATCCCACCTCGCGACGGACCGTGAGCCATCCGTGTTGTCGCTGAGTTCGGACGTCCTTGGGCAGGCGCGGATGGCTGAGCGACGTGTCGCTCTCCCACCCGCAGAACGACGGGCCAATCAGACCCGACGGCGCTTGCGGGGCCTGCATCCGTTATGCGGTATCGGCGTCACGTCGCGAATGCTCGTAATCATAAAGCCCGCCGACTGAAGCGCACGGAGAGCCGATTCCCGGCCCGAACCCGGACCACAAACCTCGACCTCGAGCGTGCGCATGCCATGCTCAGCCGCTTTCTTGCCAGCATCTTCAGCTGCCACCTGGGCCGCATAAGGCGTCGATTTGCGTGAGCCCTTGAACCCCATCGTACCGGCGGACGACCACGAGATCGTATTTCCCTGCGCGTCCGTGATGGTGATCATCGTGTTATTGAAGGTCGAGTTCACGTGAGCGACGCCCGACGAAATGTTCTTGCGCTCGCGGCGGCGAACTTTGCCCCGCTGTGCGTCCTTTGCCATGTGATGCGTCTCTTTCCAGGCTCTGGTCGTTCGCTATTGCGCAAAGACATCGCAACGGCTGACGTACCCTGTGTCACAGCTTCCAGACAGGCCGCGCTCGAGCGGACAATTCCGCGTCGCGCTGCCACGATCGAATTAACCTACGCGACGAGCACTCAGCGCGTCGCCTTCTTCTTGCCGGCGATCGGCACGGCCTTGCCTTTTCGGGTTCGCGCATTCGTGTGCGTGCGCTGACCACGAACGGGTAATCCCCGACGATGGCGCAGGCCACGGTAGCACCCGAGATCCATGAGGCGTTTGATATTCATCGAAACTTCGCGCCGCAAATCGCCCTCGACCAGATAGTCACGGTCGATCGTCTCGCGAATCTGCAGGATTTCCGCGTCACTCAGTTCATTGACCCGGCGCTCTTCTGTGATCCCAACCTTTTCGCAGATGGCGTGTGCGAACTTGGGACCAATACCGTGAATGTACTGCAGCGCGATGATCACGCGCTTCTGCGTCGGGATGTTGACGCCAGCGATACGAGCCAAAGTCGTCTCCTGATCCGGAGCTGGCCACGTGGCCGAGCTCACTCTTCTGTTATCAAACGTCCGGTGAGAGGTGCGATATCGCCAAGCCCGCTTGCGGGCCAGCAAAGACAACGGCACGGCCACGGCGCCGTAGCAAACATGCCGGGTGCGTCATGAGATCGCGGTGCTATACGCGCTCGAACCCAAGCCGTCAACGCGTTTGCCGCTGCGGCAAGGCGCCACTTCCCGGCCACTTCCCCTCAACCTTTTCCTGCCGCCGGACCGACGAGCAACAGCGACCGTACGACCACCTGAAACCCATCCCCATGCGAATTCGTACTCGCGCTTGCTGCGGCCCCGAACCACAAACTTGGGCCCTGAAGCACGAGTTGTAGCCTCACCGACCCTCAAGAATCGCATCAATCGAGTGGGAGACGTCTTCAATTGATGCAAGACCGTCGACCGTCCGCAGCAGCTCCTTGGCATAATAGTAGCCAATCAGCGGCGACGTTTCGCGGTAGTATGCCATCAGTCGGGTCTTGACGGATTCGGCATTGTCGTCAGCGCGGCGCACGAACTCGGTGCTGCCGCAGGAGTCGCACACACCCTGCACGCGCGGGATCACCAGCGTATCGTGGTACCCCCGCCCGCACTTGGCGCACGTGTAGCGCCCGGAGATCCGCTCAACGAGAACTGCGTCGTCGACCCGCATTTCGATCACTGCATCGAGGACCCGACCATGCGCGTCTAGCAATTGCTCAAGTGCCGTTGCCTGCGGGAGCGTCCTCGGAAACCCATCGAGAATGAAGCCGCCTGTGCAATCGCGCTCCGCGATCCGATCGGAGATGATACGGATGACGATATCATCGGACACGAGCGCGCCGCGCGCCATCACCTCTTTCGCCTCCAGCCCCACAGGACTGCCAGCCGACACGGCAGCACGCAGCATGTCCCCGGTAGAGAGCTGAACGAGACCTCGGCGTTCGGTCAGAAGTTTTGCCTGGGTGCCTTTGCCAGCTCCGGGCGGTCCGAGCAAGATCAGATTCATCGGCGTGGCTTACCGCCCCCTCTGAGGTTCGATTTCTTGATCAGGCCCTCGTACTGCTGCGCGATCAGATGGCTTTGCACCTGAGCGACCGTATCCATGGTCACACTGACCGCGATCAGCAGCGAGGTCCCACCAAGCACGGCCCCGAATGAAGCCGGCACACCTGCATAGGAAATCATCACCTCTGGCAGCAAGCAGACGATGGCCAAATAGATCGCCCCAACTGCCGTAATTCGTGTCAGCACATAGTCGATATACTTCGCAGTTTGTGCGCCCGGTCGCCGTCCCGGAAGGAATCCCCCGTACTTGCGAAGATTGTCCGCGGTGTCCTCGGGGTTGAACACGACCGCTGTATAGAAGAAGCAAAAGAATATGATCAGGGTCGCATAGAGGGCCATGTGCAAGGGCTGGCCATAGCCGAGCGCCGCTGTGATCCATTGCAACCACTCTGGTGCAGCCGAGCCCGGCGCCGCCGAAAACTGCGCTGCAGTGATCGGCAAAAGCAGCAGCGACGACGCAAAGATTGGCGGGATCACCCCTGCTGTATTCAGTTTCAAGGGCAAATGCGAGGAGTCACCCTGAAACATCCGGTTCCCGACCTGTCGCTTCGGGTACTGGATAAGCAGCCGTCTCTGCGCGCGCTCCATGAAGACGATTACGACGATCGCAACGACCATCACCAAGAGCAGACCGAGGAGAACAAAGGTGTCGAGCCGGCCCTGCTCGGCCAATGAAAACAGCTGTCCGAGAGCCGTTGGCAGCGCTGCGACGATGCCGGCAAAGATGATCAGGGAGATGCCATTGCCGACCCCGCGGGCCGTGATCTGCTCGCCGAGCCACATCAGGAACATCGTTCCGCCAACGAGGGTGATAACCGTGGTCAGCCTGAAGAACATGCCAGGATCGGCAACGACCGGGCCGACAGATGCTCGCGACGCCTCGAGCCCGATTGCGATCCCATAGGCCTGCAAAGCGGCCAGCACCACTGTCAGATATCGCGTGTACTGGTTGATCTGCTTGCGGCCCTGCTCGCCTTCTTTCTTCAGCGCCTCGAGCCGCTTATCGACGCTCGACAGCAGCTGCATGATGATCGACGCCGAGATGTAGGGCATGATGTTCAGGGCAAAGATCGCCATGCGCTCTACGGCGCCGCCCGAGAACATGTTGAACATGCCCAGAATGCCGCTGGCATTGGAATTGAACGTTTCGGCGAACGCGGCCGGGTCCACACCCGGCAGCGGGATGAACGTGCCGAACCGGTAGACGAGGAGCGCGCCGAGCGTAAACAGAATACGCTTCTTGAGTTCGTCGGCCTTGGCGAAGGCACTCCAACTGACATTGGCTGCAAGCTGTTCTGCTGCGGAGGCCATTCTGCCAACTCCCGTCGTGTGCGTTCGTCGTTCTAGCGGTCGACTATCGTCCAAGCCCCTGTGCACGGCCCCCCTCGCGGAGGGCCCTGCGGTGCGGCCAAATCGCAACCAGCCGCAGTGTGCCGGCCGGCCGGGCCCAAGGCGGCTCCGGGCAGTTCAAGTGTTACACCGCCGTGCGTCAATCACATCACAAGTTGACGGGCCACACGCGGGTCAACTGTCGAAATCAGCTTGCCACGCGCCTCGGCGTGACCAGCGTCACAGGACCAGCTTCGGGCGCCGCTCCGGCGTGGGCGAACTGGGCACATCACGTTCAGACACCGGCCGACGGCGCGCCATGAGCCAACGTCAAGCGCACCCGTGCGCCGACGCCGTGATTACTTCGCGGCGGCAGCTTTTTTCGCGGCCGTCTTTGCGCGCTTGCGCTCGTCCTCTGGGTTCGCCTTCGGCTCGATGATCGTCACGGTCCCGCCAGCCGCCTCGACAGCTGCCCGTGCACCAGCCGTTGCATGGTCGAGCGTGAGGTTGATGGCCCTCACAACGGTCTCGTTGCCGACCAGCCGCACGCCGTCGAGCGGTCGCCGGACGACACCTTGGGCGACAAGCTCGCCGATGCCAACTTGCGCAAGGCCGTCCAGCTTGCCGGCCTCGAGTGCGCGGTTGAGTGCACGGATCGTCAACTCGTTCCAGTCGGCGCGGTTGCGACTCGTAAATCCTCGTTTCGGCAAGCGCCGATAGAGCGGCATCTGTCCGCCCTCGAAGGCGATGATGGCAACACCCGAACGCGCCTTCTGCCCTTTGACACCGCGCCCCGCGGTCTTGCCGACGCCCGAGCCAATGCCGCGGCCAACGCGAACGCGGCGCTTCAAGGCCCCGGGATTGTCTTTCAGTTCGTTGAGCCGCATGGCTGATCCAACCTCATCCAACAAGCAAGACCCGCGCGTCGCAGGTCGCAGCAGAATTCCCAATACCAGATCTCGAGCGGTCTAACTCCCTCGAGGGTGACCAGGGCGCGGCTTCGGTGCACCCGTGGACGTGTCCTAATCCAACACCTTCACGAGGTGCGCGACCTTCCTGATCATACCGCGCACGGCAGGGGTGTCTTCGAGGGTCCGCCTGCGATGAAGCTTGTTAAGCCCAAGTCCGCGCAGCGTCTCTCGTTGTGACGCCTCGCGCCGGATCGGACTGCCGATCTGCTCGATCGTCACGGTCGGTTTCTGCGTCGTCCCAGTCATAACTTCGTCCTTTCAGTGGCCCGGCCGTCAGGCACGGGCCAATTCGGAAGCTCAATCACATTTCGCGCGGAAGATCGCGCCCAAACCGCGCCGAAACCAGGCTTGCCGCTAGGCCTCGGCTGCGGCCGTCGCCTGCTCGGCATCGGTGCTGCCATCGCGGCGGCGGGCGACGATATCGCCGTACTTCTTGCCACGGCGCGCGGCCACGGCGCGGGGATTTTCTTGGCCTTCCAGCGCATCGAACGTTGCCCGGATTACGTTGTAGGGGTTCGACGTGCCAACCGACTTGCACACGACGTCCTCGACGCCGAGCATCTCAAAGACGGCTCGCATCGCGCCGCCTGCGATGATGCCCGTGCCCGGGGGGGCTGACCGCAGATAGACCTTGCCCGCACCGTGCCGACCGAAGGTATCGTGGTGGAGTGTGCGACCTTCGCGCAAGGGCACGCGGATCATGTTCCGGCGCGCAGCCTCGTTCGCTTTGCGGATTGCCTCAGGCACCTCACGCGCCTTGCCGTGGCCAAATCCGACACGGCCCTTGAGATCGCCGATCACAACGAGCGCAGCAAAGCCGAACCGCTTGCCGCCCTTTACCGTCTTTGCGACGCGGTTGATGTGCACGAGCTTGTCGGAGAACTCGCTCTCCTCTCGTTCACGCCCGCGATCGCGGTTTCCTGGAGTCCGTGCCACTGGAGTGGTCCTTTCCATTCTTGACGTCGTGGACCATCGCCACGGCGGCCCGCACACACCCGCTCGGATGTGCACTCACATGTTGTCTAGAAATTCAGGCCAGCCTCGCGGGCGGCGTCAGCCAACGCCTTGACGCGCCCGTGGAAGAGGTAGCCTCCACGATCGAACACCACATCCTTGTGGCCTTTGGCCAAAGCCCGCTCTGCAATCAGTTTCCCGACGGCCTCGGCAGCAGCTTTGTCAGCGCCCGTTCTGAGTTGACCGCGCAAGCCGGTATCCAGTGTCGAAGCCGCGACAACCGTCATGCCCGCGGTATCGTCGATCAGCTGCGCGTAAATGTTCTTAGACGACCGATGCACCGAGAGGCGCAGGCGTCCAGTTGCGACGGATTTCAGAGCGCGACGGACGCGCGCCCGGCGACGCTCGAATTGTTTGCGCGGTTCCATGGTGTGCGTCCTTACTTCTTCTTCTTGCCTTCCTTGCGGAAGATGAACTCGCCCTGATAACGCACGCCCTTGCCTTGGTATGGCTCTGGCGGACGATACTTGCGGATCTCCGCGGCAACCTGCCCGACCGCCTGCTTATCGATGCCGGTCACGGTGATCACTTCTTGCTTCGCACCACTGACAGCCACCGAGATGCCTTGCGGAACCTTGTAGACAACCTCGTGGCTGAACCCGAGGTTCAATTGCAAATCCTTGCCGCGCATCTGTGCGCGATACCCGACGCCTTGGATCTCAAGCGTCTTTGAGAACCCGTCGGAAACACCCGTCACCAGATTGGCGACCATCGTGCGTGACAAGCCCCACATCGCGCGGCCTCGCTTCGTGTCCTCACGGATGGAGACCACAATGTCAGACCCGCTCTTTTCAACCGAGATCTCCGACGGCAGAGTGAACGAGAGTTCGCCCTTGCTCCCCTTGACCTTGACGGTCTGACCATCGACCGTTGCGGTGACACTGGCCGGAACGGCGACCGGCTTCTTTCCAATTCTTGACATAGCCTCGTTCCAAACCTGGGGCGCGCGGGCGCCCGCCATCCACTCAATCCGTCCCACAGGCATAGCAGCCCGGATGGGGCGACCGGATCGATGGGCCGATCCAGCTCGGCTCACCCCGCCCCAGTCCCAGCTCCAAGCGGGGCCCCCAGCCTGCAGCGCGGCCAAGGCCCCTCCACCTTGCGGTGCGAGCCCTGATGCCGCGCATCAGAACACGCTGCACAGCACCTCGCCGCCAACGTTTTCTTCGCGCGCCTTCCAATCCGGCAGCACCCCCTTCGGGGTCGAGAGGATTGCAACGCCGAGCCCGTTTGCAACCACCGGAATATCCTTCGCCTGGCTGTACACGCGGCGACCAGGCTTGGAAATACGGCGGATTTCGCGGATCGCAGGCTTGCCGTCATTATATTTCAGCTCGACCTCGATCTCCGACTTGCCGCCGGCGTGGTCGGTGCGCGTATAGCCGCGGATATAGCCTTCCTCGGTCAGCACGTCGAGCAAGCGCGCGCGCAGCGTCGAGGCTGGCGTCACCAGCTTGGGGCGACGCCGCATTTGCGCATTACGGATACGGGTCAGAAGATCGCCGATCGGATCACTGACGGGCATGGGCGTCTCTCCTTACCAGCTCGACTTGACCATGCCCGGGATCCGACCGAGCGACGCAAGTTCGCGAAGCTGGTTCCGGCACATCTTGAGTTTACGGTAGAACCCGCGCGGTCGACCGGTGACCTCGCACCGGTTGCGGATGCGGGTTTTCGACGAGTTGCGCGGCATTTGTGCAAGTTTGAGCTGTGCTGCGAAGCGCTCTTCCATCGGCTTTGCGCGGTCTGAAATGACCACCTTGAGCGCGGCCCGTTTATCCTTGAACTGCGCAACCAATCTGCGCCGGCGCTTATTCTTTTCGATCGAACTCGTCTTTGCCATCTCATCCTCCAGAGGCCTGTCGGGATATGGTCGCCACCCGGGCGCCCCCGCGGTTCCTCAGCTGCGGAACGGGAAATTGAAGCCGCGCAGCAGTTCGCGGGCCTCATCGTCTGTTTTCGCCGTGGTTACGACGATGATATCCATTCCCCAGATCTCATCCACCTTGTCGTAAGCGATCTCGGGAAATACGATGTGCTCTTTCAGCCCCATCGCGTAGTTGCCGCGTCCATCGAAGCTCTTTGCGTTGAGCCCGCGGAAGTCCTTGACGCGCGGCAGAGCAATGGTCACGAGCCGATCGAGGAACTCGTACATCCGATCCCCACGCAGCGTGACTTTGGCGCCGAGCGCCATTCCCTCGCGCACCTTGAACGTTGCGATCGAACGGCGTGCGCGGGTAATCACAGGCCGCTGGCCCGAGATCAGCGCGAGATCGCCTGCGGCGTTCTCCACCTTCTTGCGATCAGCCACCGCCTCGCCGATACCCATGTTCAGGACGATCTTTTCGATCCGCGGCACCTGCATCACGTTCGCGTAGCCAAACTTCTCGCGCAACGTTGACCGCACCGTGTCGGTATAGAGGGTCTTCATCCGCGGCACGTACCCCTCAGGGCGCTTGAACGATCTCAAGGCCTTGGGTTGTGCGTCGGCTTCTTTGCCTTTGCCCTTGCGTTGCGCGGTGGGCTGCGGCGCTTTCTTCTTCGTCTGGCGTGCCATGGCTCAGCTCACGTCCTTTCCGGGATTAACTCGCCGGAGCGCTTTGCGAAACGGACCTTGCGACGGTTGTCGCCTTCGCCCTCGAACTTGAAACCGACGCGCGTGGGCCGGCCATCCTGCGGGTCCTCGTGCGCCAGATTCGACAGATCAATCGGCGCTTCGCGCGACAGAATTCCGCCCTGTGACTGCGCCGTCTGCCGCTGGTGGCGTTTGACCATATTGACGCCGCGCACGATTGCCCGATTTTCCTTAGGGATCACAGAGAGGATCTCACCCTGCTTGCCTCTATCGCGGCCGGTGATCACGATCACCCTGTCGCCTTTGCGAAACTTGAGCGCCATCACAGCACCTCCGGTGCCAACGAGATGATCTTCATGTGGTTCTTGGCCCTGAGCTCACGCGTCACCGGACCAAAGATGCGCGTACCAATTGGCTCGCCAGAGTTGTTGATCAGGACCGCAGCATTGCCATCGAAACGGATCAGCGAACCATCGGGCCGCCGAACACCCTTGGCCGTGCGCACGACGACCGCCTTCATCACCGCGCCCTTCTTCACACGCCCCCTAGGGATCGCCTCCTTGATCGAGACGACGATCGTATCGCCGATCTGCGCGTAGCGACGCTTGGAGCCGCCGATAACCTTGATGCACATGACCCGGCGCGCGCCAGAATTGTCGGCGACATCCAGATTAGTCTGCATCTGTATCATGTCATTTCATCCTTGCTGAGCAGTCGAGCGCCTA
>JBHJOC010000027.1:0-32547 GCA_050330095.1 Hyphomicrobiaceae bacterium | reverse complement strand
CTGCGCGTTCGATTTTGGCGATGATGCCAGCGCCACAAGCTCGACGAGGCAGGCTACCGCGGCGCGCGCTTCAAGGAGTGGCATCAAGATGTCGGCGGCAACAACGATCTGCTGTCAATCACCCAGCCGGACATCATTCGCGACATCCACATGGCCTATCTCGAGGCGGGCGCCGACATCATCGAGACGAACACGTTCAGTGCCCAGAAGATCTCGATGGCGGACTACGGCATGGAAGCCCTGGCGCACGAGTTGAACGTTGAGTCCGCGCGCAGGGCCCGGGAGGCTGCCGATTCGATGACGCGCAAGACCCCCGAGCATCCGCGCTTTGTTGCAGGTGCTGTCGGCCCGACCAATCGGACGGCATCGATTTCGCCGGACGTCAACAATCCAGGCTATCGCAACGTCACGTTTGACGTGCTTCGCGACGCGTACCGAGAACAGATCGACGGGCTGATCGAGGGCGGTGTCGACCTGATCCTCATCGAGACAATCTTCGATACGCTCAACGCTAAAGCTGCTGGCATGGCGGCGATGGAGGCCATTGAGGCGAGCGGCCGCGACATTCCGTTGATGGTGTCTGGAACCATTACCGATCGCTCGGGTCGCACTCTGTCGGGTCAGACGACGGAGGCATTCTGGTATTCGATGCGCCATCTGAAGCCGTTTTCGATCGGGCTTAATTGCGCGCTCGGGGCCGAACTCATGCGGCCGTTCCTCGCCGACCTTGCCGCTGTCGCAGACACGCTCGTTTCGGCTTATCCGAATGCCGGGCTTCCCAATGCCATGGGTGAATATGACGAGACGGCAGCGGACATGGCGCGCCAGATCGGACCTTGGATTGACGATGGGCTCGTCAATATTCTCGGCGGATGCTGTGGCTCGACGCCGGATCACATCAGAGCGCTGGAACACCTGACGCACGGCAAGGCGCCACGCAGCCCCGTGGTGCTCGAACCGCGCATGCGCCTCTCAGGACTGGAGCCGTTCGTTGCAGCTTAAGGGCCCTTGCCGCCACCCTTGCCTCACGGAAAGCGCCGGCCCGCAGAGGCTTCGTCGCCCGGAGACGTTCTGGAACGAGCGCCCATCGACCGAGCATTCGTTCGCAAACCTCGCCGCTAACTTTGCATGAGACCTGGATCAGCCATGGCCGCCAACAGCGCAGCATCGAGCTTCATCAATATCGGCGAGCGGACCAACGTCACAGGTTCGGCCAGGTTTCGGAAGTTGATCGAGGCTGGCGACTACGACACGGCCGTTGCGGTTGCACGCCAGCAGGTCGAGGCCGGCGCTCAGGTGCTTGACGTCAACATGGATGAGGGCCTGCTCGACAGCGAGAAGGCGATGGTGACCTTCCTCAACATGATCTCCTCGGAGCCCGACATCGCGCGCGTGCCACTCATGATCGATTCCTCGAAATGGTCGGTCATCGAGGCGGGCCTTAAATGCGTGCAGGGCAAGGCGATCGTCAACTCGATCAGCCTCAAGGAGGGTGAGGCTGAGTTCCTCGCGCAGGCGCGCAAGGTGCTGCGGTATGGCGCAGCGGTTGTGGTCATGGCGTTCGATGAGCAGGGTCAGGCGGACACGATAGAGCGCAAGGTTGCCATCTGTACCCGTGCCTATCGGCTCCTCGTCGACCGCGTCGGGTTTCCGCCCGAAGACATCATTTTTGACCCGAACATCTTCGCCGTTGCGACCGGCATCGAAGAGCACAACGGCTATGGGATCGCGTTCATCGAGGCAACCCGCCAGATCAAGGCGACACTGCCCTTTGCGCATGTTTCTGGCGGTGTTTCGAACCTGTCGTTCTCGTTCAGGGGCAACGAACCCGTTCGCAAAGCGATGCATTCGGTGTTTCTCTATCATGCCATCCAGGCTGGCATGGATATGGCGATCGTGAATGCCGGTCAGATCGACATCTATGACGAAATCGAGCCAGAGTTGCGCGAGCTTTGCGAGGACGTCATCCTCAATCGCCGGCCCGATGCGACGGACCGGCTGCTCGCGGAAGCCGCCAAATTCCTTGGCCATGCAAGCGGTAAGACCGGCCCTGATCTCGCTTGGCGCGACGCCCCGGTCGAAGAGCGGCTGAAGCATGCGCTGATCCACGGCATTACCGACTTCATCATTGAAGACACCGAGGCTGCGCGTCAGCGCGTTGAGCGACCGCTGCACGTCATCGAAGGGCCGCTGATGGCCGGGATGAACGTGGTCGGTGACCTGTTCGGAGCCGGCAAGATGTTTCTGCCGCAGGTCGTGAAGTCCGCGCGGGTCATGAAGCAGGCCGTCGCCTACCTGCAGCCCTATCTCGAGGCTGAAAAGCGCGCACAAGGTCTGGAGAACAAGCCGGCAGCCGGCAAGATCCTGATGGCGACGGTCAAGGGCGACGTCCACGATATCGGCAAGAACATCGTCGGTGTCGTTCTGCAGTGTAACAATTACGAAGTGATCGACCTTGGCGTGATGGTTCCTGCCGCGCGGATCATCGAGACTGCCAAGTCCGAAAACGTGGATATCATCGGCCTGTCCGGCCTGATCACGCCATCGCTCGACGAGATGTGTGCCGTTGCAGCCGAAATGGAGCGCACCGGCCTTACCATCCCGCTGCTGATTGGTGGCGCCACGACCAGCCGTATCCACACCGCCGTCAAGATCGCACCGAACTACAAGCGGAACCAGGCGATCTATGTGACGGACGCGAGCCGCGCCGTCGGCGTCGTCTCGACGCTGTTGTCAGAGACCGAGCGTGACGGTTACGTCGCAGCAACGGCGGCAGAGTACGAAAAGGTGCGGCGGGCTTATGCGGCCGCGGACCGCAAGAAGACGCGCGTCTCGATCGAGGCAGCCCGTGCAAATCGGTTCGTTGCCTCGTTTGATGCCTACTGCCCGACGCCGCCGACGTTTACAGGTTCGCGAACGTTTGCGGGTTACGATCTTGCCGATCTGGTGCCCGTGATCGATTGGTCGCCATTCTTTTCGACCTGGGAGTTGCGCGGGCGGTTCCCTGCGATCCTCGATGATCCGATTGTCGGCAAGGAAGCGCGCAAGGTGTACGACGATGCCCGCGCAATGCTCGACCGGATCGTTGCCGAGCGCTGGTTGACCGGAAATGGTGTTGTCGGGTTCTGGCCGGCGGCTGCCAGTGGTGACGATATCGTGCTGTTTGAGGACGAGACGCGCAAGACGGTGCGCGCAAAGCTCCATACGCTGCGCCAACAGATCGCCCGCGATCCGAGCCGGGATCGCGCACACACCGCGCTCGCCGACTTTGTAGCCCCGATCGGAAGTGGTGTTGCCGACTATATCGGCGGCTTTGCCGTGACGACCGGGATTGGCGAGGACGATGCCATCCGCGCGCACATCCCAGCCACCGACGACTATGGCCAGATCATGCTCAAGGCACTCGCCGACCGGCTGGCCGAGGCGTTTGCTGAACGTATGCACCAGAAGGTGCGGACAGAGCTTTGGGGATATGCGCGCGACGAGGCCTTGTCGAACGAAGACCTCATCGCGGAGCGCTATCAGGGCATCAGGCCCGCGCCCGGATACCCAGCTCAACCCGACCACACCGAGAAGGCTACGCTGTTCGCACTCCTCGATGCTGAGCGTGCGGCCGGCATTTCACTCACCGAAAGCTATGCGATGTGGCCCGGGTCATCTGTGTCCGGTTTGTACTTCGCCCACCCACAAGCGCACTATTTCGGTGTCGCAAAGGTTGAGCAGGACCAGGTTCGCGATTATGCGGAACGCAAGGGCTGGTCCATTGCTGAGGCGGAGCGGTGGCTCGGCCCAGTTTTAAATTACGATCCGCGATCGGAAGACGCTGAACTCGAGGGCGTTGTGGCTGCTTGAGGCTGCACGCCGGACGGCGCGTTTGGGGGTCGCCGCTTCATGGGGGACCACCGCATGCTCGGCCGCATTGTCTTGATCCTGATTCAGGTTGCGCTTGCCTGGCGCTTGATGCCGGAAATCGCACGTTTTCTGCCGCCGCTCGGTGACCTCAGGATTTTCGCATTTGCGTTGATCTTCGCGTTGCTGGTCTGGCTTGTCGGGCTTCTTGGCCACTACATCCTGAAGGACGTCTCGCAGCCGACGCCTTCGACGCTCGCTGTTGCCCTGGGCGTTGCCCTTGCCTTCGCGGCCCTAACGCTGATCCCCGACGTGCCCCAAGCGGTTGCAAAGGTCGTCAAGATCGACACGACCCTTTATCCGTTGATTGGCGCGGTGATCGGTTATGCGATCAAGCGCTGACCGGTTCAGGTTGCGTGAGGCTGGAGCAAGGCCTCAGTCACACAATGGTTTCGTGAGTAGCCTTCTTGTCGCGCCAAACGCGATCGGACGCCGCGGCCGTGTCGCGAGTTTGGCGCGACGGGCCAATCGCGAGGCGTCAGAAGGTCTCAAGTCCGTCAGATCAGGCCGACGATAATTGCCGTAACAAAGACGAACGAGGTTGTGAGGGCGAACGTGATCAAACTCTGAGTTAGGGTCATGGTCCGTTTCCTCGCTTCAAGGTCAAGTCGCGCGGTCTATGCAGCATCGGTTTGCGCACGCGACAAGTGCATTCGATTGTGCGGCGCAAACACGCGATCGCCCCTGGTGAGGCATGCGCACAACGCACATCGCTTATGCGCATAAAGAATGTTGTCGGGTGCTTTCAAGGCCCTCAGTTCAGCCTGAGCTGAGACAGCTCGGCGAAACATGATGTTAGGTTACCCGGCGCCTGCTGATGATGAGAATGTTGCTGGGAGGTTACATATCGGCAAGCGGACGATTGCTGCGTTGCGAGATAACTTTTCGCGGGTGGAGACGCAGCTTCACGGCAGGCGCGAATGTGTTGAAATAACTTAATACGTTCGTCTTATGCGGTGGGACTCGCTGTGTCGACACTGCCATGCCCAACGAGGGATTGCCTGACCCTGAGACGACTGGTCCAGTACCCGTGACTTCGGGTATCGTACTGGCAACCTGACATTCGCGCGCGGGACGCCGCATGCCCCAACGTCTCGCGCCAGCCGGAGGCCTCCGATGCCCGAACAATTCGCAACCGCGCGCGACGCATCTTTGCCGACCCTCGATCCGATCTGGAGCACCCTACGCCAGGAAGCGGCAGATGCGATCCGGTCGGAACCTGCCCTCGGCGGATTTCTGTTCGCGACGATCCTCGCCCATGATCGGCTGGAGGATGCCGTCACGCACCGCCTGGCGCAACGCCTCGACCATCGCGATGTCGACGCGGGCCTGATCAACCAGACGTTTCAAGAGGTGCTCGACCGGTCGCCGGAGATAGGCGCCGCGTTTCGCGCCGATTTGGCCGCGGTTTTCGATCGAGACCCGGCCTGCACGCGCTACATCGAGCCCCTCCTTTACTTCAAGGGGTTCCACGCGCTCGCGACCCATAGGTTAACGCATGCGCTCTGGAAAGCGGGGCGCCGCGATTTCGCGCTCTACCTGCAGAGCCAGTCGTCACGAATTTTCGCGATCGACATCAATCCGGCGACGCGGATTGGCATCGGCATTATGATCGACCATGGAACAGGGATCGTCATCGGCGAAACGGCGGTGATCGGTGACAACGTCTCCATCCTGCAAGGTGTAACGCTCGGTGGTACCGGCAAGGAGACGGGTGATCGGCATCCGAAGATCGGCAACAACGTGCTGTTGGGCGCTGGCGCTAAAGTCCTTGGCAACATCACGATCGGGCATTGCTCGCGTGTCGCGGCAGGCAGCGTCGTTCTGAAGGACGTTCCGGCGAACGTGACGGTTGCGGGGGTTCCGGCGCGGGTCGTCGGGCCTGCGGGGTGCCCGGAGCCCGCGCGCAGCATGGACCAGATGCTCGGTGAACTGGCGTCCGGTTCGGGCAAATAATGATCGGCCTGCGCAGCCGCATCCAGATCGGTCACCAACAGCTCAGAGCAAAAAGTTGGTCGACCGCGGCGCGCGCGCGTGCGAGACGGCTTGGGACCTGTGCAGCTCATGGAGCCGCAATCGCGAACCTCAGCATGCGTCGCACCTGACCTTTCGAAGACATCCGCGAGACCGACATGATAAAAAACGATGTGGTGGCGCTCACGTCCTATCTGCGCAAGCGCTTCAATGCTCCCTCCCTCCGCGTCCAACCGCACCCAAAGAAGAAGGACATGGCAGAGGTTTTCATCGGAGATGAGTTTATCGCGCCATTGTATCGCGAAGAGGAGGACGGCGAGGTCAGCTATCAGATGCAACTCGTCATTCTCGACGTGGACCTCGAGGAGGGGGCTGCTGATTGATCGACGGCGCTGGCTGGAGCGGCGCCAGTAGTCTCGGCGACGGGACGCGCCAAGCGCGCCGCGCTGAGTATCTCGATGCGTGCCGCTTGCGCCGCTCGAACGTTGGACTTGGCACACGAGAGATGGACCTGCCGCATGCCGCTCTACATGCTCGACACCATCGCCCCAACTGTCGCGGACCCGGATCGCGCCTGGGTTGCAGACACGGCTGCCGTGATCGGCAACGTCCACCTTGGCATCGATGTCAGCGTTTGGTTCAACTCCACGATCCGGGGCGACAACGAACCGATCGTGATCGGCGAGGGGAGCAATATCCAGGAAGGGTGTGTGCTGCACACCGATCCGGGATTTCCGATGACGATCGGCACGAATTGCACGATCGGACACATGGTCATGCTGCACGGGTGTTCGATTGGGGACCACAGCCTGGTCGGGATTGGTGCCATCGTTCTGAACGGCGCAAAGATCGGTAGAAATTGCTTGATCGGCGCTGGGGCTCTCGTTCCGGAAGGAAAAGAGATCCCCGACGGGAGCCTTGTCGTGGGTACCCCCGGCAAGGTGGTCCGCAGCCTCAGCGAGGCAGATATCGCGCGCATTGCGGCTGGTGCTGAAAGCTACAAGCGCAACTGGCAGCGGTTCCGCTCGGGCTTGCGACCGGTCTGATTGCGGAACGTTTGCAGCCGCGTGCTGCGCTTTCACCAGTCTCGCTCCAAAGCGGAGTTCAACGGGTCAGGACGATGAAGTCCGTTCCCTTGCCCGTTTCGCGGCTCGGTGGGCGGTCGGAGACGATGAGCGACGATCCCGGCTTGATTACGGCCCGCAAACGAAGGGTTGTCGTCTCGTCCAGGGTGATGCGGGAGAGCGCAGCATCCGGGTCTGCAGGTGCACGTGTCGAGGTCTGCTGTTGTGACGCTCTGCGGCTTTGCGAGGACCGCGTGATCGGCTCTGCACGCGCGCCGTCAGGAACTGTGACCACAGTCCACGTCAATTGGCCCGAGCGATCATTGCCGGTCACACTGAAAACGTGTGTGCCGAGCGGTTCGTCGGGCCGTTCGATGGCGACAGGGTGTTTGAAAATATCCTGGTGGCCCTGACGGACGTGAATCATGCCGGTGCTGCGGCTGACAAGCAGGTGCACAGGCCGATCCGCGTTTGCGATCGAACGCTCGATCGTCTCGCGCTCAGCCAGGATATCGGACAAGCGCTTGGTCGCTTCGGCAGCGGCGCTGCGCATGACTTCCGCCCGCACCTCAGTACCGGCCTTCTGGCCAACCAGTTCGCGGACCTGATGGGTAAGGCTCTCGATCTCAGCGGTCGCGGAGCGGATCTCTGCGGCAGCCCCGGCAAGAGCCGCGTCGAGCGCTTCCTCGCGCAGAACGGCGGCCTCGAACTCTGGTTCGCCAGGAGTTGCGTGCGAATGGTCGAGGATCAGCTTGCGCAACTGGGCCGACGCGTGTCCTGCTTTGAGCCTCCACGTGTGATCGTGGGCCTCGAGCGCCGCCAGACTGCGGCGGGCGTCGACAAGATCGGCGTCGACCACAACGAGTTCTGCCTCGATCTGGCTCGCGCGTGCGCGAGCCTCATCGCGCTCGGCCTCGAGCCGCTCGGCATCGGCTGCAAGGTCAGCAAGGCGCGCTTCATCGCGGGCGCGAACCTCGCGCATGGTCGCCGGTGGACGCCCGGCGGATGGAACCGAGGGCCCCGTCGGTTCGCTCGCTTCGGCGCTCATTACCCCGAGGATACGCTCACGAACGCGGTAGCTGGCGCGGCGCGTGGATTGCGATGGTGGACCCGCCATGGGCACGTTTTCGCGCACGGTCGGGGCGCCTGGTTCGCGTGGATCGCGCTGCGGCTGGACATTGTCTTCTGGCAGCGGCTGCCAGAGGAGCGCGTGCGCCACCGGGCGCGGCACGGGCATCCCTCGGGTCACGATCACGCGGGTTCCCATCGTTGTCTGCCGGAACAAATCCCGCGCAAAGGCGTAGGGGAGGCGCACGCAACCATGCGAAGCCGGGTAGCCGGGCAGTGCCCCGCCATGAAGCGCGATCCCCGACCATGTGAGCCGCTGCATATGCGGCATTGGCGCGCCATTATAGAGGTTTGAGAAGTGGCGCGCGCGCTTCTGAATGATACTGAAAACACCAGTCGGCGTTTCATGCCCACGCTTGCCGGACGAGATCGGCGTCGAAAGAACGGTCGCTGTGCCGCGGTAGCCGACCATGCGTTGAGCCGCCAAGTCGACGACGAGCATGAGCGGCTGTCGCGCGTCACTTGCTGCTGCCGGACCGCTTGAAAAGGGTGCTGCGAAAGCGGTGATTGCGTAAGCGAGCGCGATTGCTGCGGAGCGTGCGCGCAGCCCTGTCAAGGCTGAAGCCTGAGCGCCGGCGGACTGAGGAGCGGCCGAGGTCGTAAAGTCGTTGGCCGTGAACCGTCTGTCCGCACCAACCATTGCAACCCCCACCACGCAGACATGGAATACACGACGATCAAGCCGTCTCGGAGTGAACGAGCGCCTCTAGTGTTGCGTCACACACGCTTGGCCCCGACCTTCTACAATCTCGCCTGCCAAGCGTTAGTGACATAAGCAACACGAGACTGACGAAGTTGCTCGAAGTTGCTCGTGTTCCCTGTGTCTCGGACACTTGGTCAATCATTTGCTGCAAAGGAAACCAAGCGTCGGAGACGGAACTACCCCTCAACCTTGCCTGACGTTAGTCCGCGAGCTTTGCTCGGGGCAACGCAAAGTTGGCCGATTGTGGCGTGAGCGCTGTTCGCACCTGCTATTGTGACGCTTTGGTTACGTTGGTCAGAGGCTGGAGCACGCCTCACGCCGTCGTTGCTGGTGGGCGTGGCCCTCATGTCGCGCCAAAATCGATCGGATGTCGCGGGAACGCAGCGATTTTGGCGCGACGGGCCACGAGCTGCCGAACGCGGATTGCCGACCTCGACAGCCTCGGCTAACGAAGACCCTCGAACGAGGAGGCGGGCATTCATGCAGGATACGGGTTTGGCTGGTGAGGCGGCCGCGGCGTCGAAGAACCTGATTTCCGGCGCAACCGGGGACTGGGAGGTGGTGATCGGCCTCGAGGTCCATGCGCAGGTCGCGAGCCAGTCGAAGCTCTTTTCGGGGTCCTCGACCGCATTCGGATCGCCGCCCAATTCGAACGTCTCGCTGGTCGACGCAGCGATGCCAGGAATGCTGCCCGTCATCAACGAGGAGTGCGTTCGCCAGGCGATCAGAACGGGCCTTGGCCTGAACGCGGTCGTCAATCGCCGCAGCGTTTTCGACCGCAAGAATTACTTCTATCCGGACCTGCCGCAAGGATACCAGATCTCGCAATACAAGAGCCCGATCGTCGGCGAAGGCGAGGTGATGATCGAGGTTGATGGCGAGACGAAACGCGTTGGCATCGAGCGTCTTCACCTCGAACAGGACGCCGGCAAGTCGATCCACGACCTGCATCCCGACTACACCTACGTTGATCTCAACCGTTCCGGCGTTGCGCTAATGGAAATCGTTTCACGGCCGGACATGCGATCGGCCAAGGAAGCACAGGCCTACGTCACCAAGCTGCGCACCATCCTGCGGTATCTCGGGACCTCGGACGCGGACATGGAAAAGGGCAATCTTCGCGCTGACGTGAACGTGTCCGTGCGCCGTCCGGGCACGCCGTTCGGGACGCGCTGTGAAATCAAGAATGTGAACTCGATCCGCTTCATAGGTCAGGCGATCGAGGCCGAGGCGCGTCGCCAGATCGCGATCATCGAGGATGGCGGCACGATCGACCAGGAAACACGGCTGTTCGACCCGAGAACCGGTGAGACCCGTGCGATGCGCTCGAAAGAGGAAGCGCACGACTACCGCTATTTTCCTGACCCGGATCTGCTGCCGCTCGAGGTGGATGAGGCCGAGATCGACAATCTCAAGGCAGCCCTACCGGAACTGCCGGATGCCAAGCAGGCGCGGCTGATCGCCGATTTCGGCCTGACGCTTTATGATGCTTCCGTTCTGGTTGCCGAACGTGAACGCGCCGATTTTTTCGAAAGTGTCGCGGCGGGGCGCGATGGCAAGCTCGCGGCGAACTGGGTCATCAACGAGCTTCTTGGGCGATTGAATAAAGAAGGGCTCGATCTCGCGCGCTCACCTGTCAGCGCGTCACAGCTCGGCGGCATCGTCGACCTGATCGCGTCGGAGGCTATCTCTGGCAAGATCGCGAAAGACGTGTTCGAGATCCTTTGGACCGAAGGTGGCGATCCGGCTGTGATCGTCGAAACGCGCGGCATGCGGCAGGTGACCGACACGGGTGCAATCGAAGCAGCAGTCGATGCGGTGATCGCAGCTAACCCGGGCCAGGTCGAGAAAGCCAAAGCCAAGCCCTCGCTCGCCGGCTGGTTCGTTGGTCAGGTCATGAAGGAGACGGGCGGAAAGGCCAACCCGCAGGCGGTCCAGAAGATCGTGCGGGACAAGCTCGGCATCGAGTGAGCCTGCGGCCGATTATGACTGCTGCCGCGGGCCACCGAAGAGCTGCGCGCTTCGCCGGGCCCTGTTGCGCGAATGGTGCGGGACAATCGCCAGCACAAGCGTCACATTGGCGCCCTCAATGACGACATGACCATTGGAGGCCCTCCGTGAACTGGTCGATCCACCACGTGAACATCATGGCGCACGACGTGAAAGCGACGGCAGCCCTGCTCCGCGACATCGTCGGTCTGCCTCAAGGGCAGTGGACATATCCCGATCGGCCCGGCCAGCTGCACCACACCGATGAGACCATCGCCTGCTTCGGCGATGACAATCGCGGCCTCCACATCGTCAAGCCGATCCCAACGTTTGCGCGTGATAATGGTCTCATCCACAATCCAACCATCGGCGGGCACGTGGCCATCACGGTGCCGGATCTGAATGCCGTCATGCGCCGCCTGGAAGCCGCCGGCATCCCGTATTCCGATGCCGGCACCTACGCGATGAAGGGCGTGCGCCAGATCTATATTTACGATCCGTCCATGAACGTGATCGAGCTCAATCAGGTGATTGATTGATCGACCGGAGCCCGCCCCTCATTGGTCAGTCGCCGGTGAACCGCCCGACGGCGCGCGGCGTTCCAACATCGTGGGCAGCGTCATGTGGAGCTGTCCACGCTGGGCTCTGTGTGTTGCATGAAGGGTCGACCATGTCGTCACTGATCCGCCTGATCCTCGTCAACAGCGCCATTGGATTTGCGGCCGCCGCAGTCTTTGTGGCGCTGCTGCTGGCATTTGACATTGCCGGTCTCGGCACACTGGTTGCCGGCTCCGACGTCGCACTCCTCGCGGTCGTCATGCTGGTTGGCTCGACGGGGCTGACGTTTGCGAGCGTGCAAGTCGGCGTTGCGATCATGGCCAAGTCGGAGCCGGATTCCAACGGTTGACGCGTTGGGCAGATGCGGAGCCGTTGGGAAGCGATCAAACAGACTCGGCACACTGCCCAGCGGTTAAGGCTTCGATCGCCAGAGTTCAGGTTCGCGCAGCCGCGGGAAATCGCCGCTCGATCAGCCGAAGCAACCCCGTGAGGATCGCGGTCAGTGCCAGGTACATGAGCGCGCCGTAGAGAAAGATCTCGAGGCTGTAAGACCGCGAAAAGACCGTTCTTATCTGCCCCATCAGGTCCATCACCGTAATCGTCGAGACGAGCGCGCTGCCTTTCAGAAGCAGGATCACCTCGTTCCCGTAGGCAGGCCACGCAATCTGCAGCGCTTGCGGAAATACGATCCGCCGCATGCGCGTCGTCCAGCCCATACCCGATGCAATGGCTGCCTCGACCTGTCCCTTGGGCACGTTCGCTATTCCCCCGCGCAGAATTTCAGCGACGTAGGCAGCCGTGTTGAGCGTGAGAACAAGGAGCCCGACCCACCAGCCGTCCCTGAAGAACGCCCAAAGCGGTCCGAGCCCCTGCGCGCCAAGTGCGCCGAGCCCGAAGTAGAAGATCCAGAGCTGCACGAGCAGCGGCGTCCCACGGAATACATAGCAATAAATGTAAGACACAGCAGCCAGGATCGGTTTGCCTGAAACGCGCGCAAGCACCAGCAGCACGGCCAGTGCGAAGCCTGCGCAGCACGCGAGCACGAGCAACTCGATCGAGATCATCGCGCCGTCGAAGAAGCGCGTGCACGAGCGGGCGAAGAGGTCTGGCGTCACGGGTTTCAAGAGGGCACAGGCCCCGTCGGATACCTGCAGCTTGGCCCAGCGGTAGAGCGCCTGTGGGTCCATCACCGCGCCTCCCCGATGCCGCGACGTGCCCGCTGTTCGAGCTTGTGGCGCGCGACGTCCGAAAGGCCCGTCAGGACGAGGTAAATCACGGCAGCTGCGACATAGAAGACCAGCGGTGCCCGGGTCGTCTCGCTCGCGACCTTGGCCTGACGCAGCAGGTCATCGAGCGCGATGACCGCTGCAAGTGAGGTATCCTTGAGCAACACCATCCAGAGATTGCCGAGCCCCGGGATTGCAAAGCGCCACATCTGAGGGAGCCGGACCAGGACGAAGGCCTGTATGGGGGACATGCCGCACGCAACGGCCGCTTCCATCTGTCCGCGGGGCACCGCGAGATAGGCGCCGCGAAATACCTCGCACGCGTAGACGCCGAAGATGAGTGAAAGCCCCAGCACAGCTGCGAGGAACTTCGGGATCTCGACACGCACGTTGAATCCGAGCGCCAGCACACCGGATTGCAGCGCCTGCTCGAGGCCGAAATAGACAAGAAGGAGAATGAGGAATTCCGGCGTTCCGCGTACGAACCCATTGAGGCCTTCGACACCGAGCCGCACCGGCAAGATCGGCGAAAGGCGTCCCGCAGCAAGGACAAGACCGAGTGCCAGGCCTACGGCGAGCGAGACGACCGCCAGCTGGATCGTGATCCAGGCACCTGCCAGCAGCTCATCGCCCCAACCAGTGTCGCCGTAGGACAGCAGGGCGAACACCTCGGTCATGCGATGCTTTCGATCATGCGATGCCTAACCGTAGGCGTGAAAAGGGTGGGACCTGGCCCGGCATTTGTCCCGCACACCGTCCCGAGGGCTTGTCACACCCTCGGGTGATGATGCGAGAACACGAGGAGTTCTCGTACCGCTCTTTGATCAGAAGGCCCTGGAAGTCAGGTGCTGCGGGTGGTGCAGGGACTTCTGATCGGCGGTACGAGTGGACTTCAGGTCGCGCCACAATCGCGATGCTCACCGCAACTGCTGACGATTTAGATGAGACAAGCCAAGACTGGGTCTGTCGTGGTGCCGAACGTCAGTAGATGTCGAACGGGAAGTACTTTGCATTGATCTGCGCGTAGACCCCATTCTCGCGAATGGCGCGGATCGCTGCGTTGAACTTCTCACGAAGTGCGTCTTCGCCCTTGCGCACGGCAATCGCGATCTGGTCGTCGATCTCGATCCGGTCGCCAACGAACTCGTATTCGGAGTTTTCCTGAAGCCAGTCGTAGCCCGGATAAACGTCGGTCACGATCGCATCGAGGCGGCCTGCCACAAGATCGGCGTAGGCAGCGGTTTGCGTGTCGTACAATTTCACGTCCGATCCGCGACCGAGGTTGTCCTCTGCCCAAGTGGCCGCAACCGTTGCGCGTTGGGCGCCGACGCTCTTTCCAGCGAGGCCATCCGTTCCGGCGATCCCTGAGCCCTTCTTGGCGATGACGCGAAGGTAGTTGGAGTAATAGCGCTCGGTGAAATCGATGGTTTGCTTGCGCTCGTCCGTGATCGACATCGAGGCGATGATCGCGTCGTACTTCTTGGCAACGAGCCCCGGTATGATCCCGTCCCAGTCCTGATCGACGATCGTGCACGTGGCCTTCATCTCGGCACACAGTGCGTTGGCAATGTCGACGTCGAAGCCGACGAGGTTGCCGGCTGCATCCTTGTTGTTGAACGGCGGGTAGGCGCCTTCGGTCGCGATGGTGATCGAGAGGTCCTGGGCGCTCGCCGGCGCGACAGCCAAAACAGACGCTGCAGCAATAGCGGTGGCGAGCAGGAGCGTGCGAAGTCTCGTCATCGTATCTCCTCGGTTGGGCATCTCATGCCGGGCCCGCATCCACCGTTTCCGATTAGGACAGCAAGTACGGGCCTACATTTGGTAACGGCTCGTGCGTTGGCTCGCAACCGAGCAGCGGCCGAATACGCGCGTCAGGGCCGCCTTGGTGAGGGCGTGACGCTCGAGCCTGCACGGTGCGCTGGCGCACTCAACCGTGCAACACGAACTGGCGTCACGCAACGAAGACTCAGGCGACACACAATATGGTCGCTATCCGCTCTTGCGCGGTTGGGGACTCTGGCGCCAGGGGATCGCGTGGCCTGACGCGGTGTTCGAGGACCAGTTCGGCGAGGTGGACGCGTTCGGGGCAGTCGGCGCGGGCTGCTTCCCAGGCGAGGCCCGCTGCAGACGTGACGTGATAAAGCGCGCTCGCGGCCGACCGGGTGAGTGCTGGGTTCGCTTGCGCGCGCTCCAAGGCGGCTCCAGCACGTTCGAAATCTGCGATCAGGCCGTCGAGAGGCTCACGTGTTTCTGACGTGAGACGGATGATGTGGGCTCGCAATGCGTCGAGCCCGCCTTCCCGCTGCGCCGCCCGCACAACATCGAGCGCGACGATGTTGCTGGTGCCTTCCCAAATGCTGCCGAGATGGGCATCCCGCAGCAGCCGGCTATCAGACCATTCCTCAATGTATCCGCAGCCGCCGCGAACTTCCATGGCATCGCCTGTGACGACCCGCGCGTCACGGCAGGCTCGGAACTTGACGAGCGGGGTGAGGATACGTAGCAGCGGCTTTGCGCACGCCTCGCCGGCATCGGATCGTCGCATGACCTCCGCGGTCTGCAACACCATCGTGCGGGCTTGCTCCGCGCGAAGGACCATCTTCGCAAGCTGGCGCCTCATGAGAGGCATGTCGATGAGGCGTCGACCGAATGCAATGCGGTTCCGGGCCACGAACAGGGCTTCCGTGACGGCGCGACGCATCATTCCGGCCGACCGCACAGCGTTTGACAGACGCGAGGCATTCACCATGTCTGCCATCTGCTTGAACCCGGCCTGGGGATCGCCCACCAGCCAAGCGGTCGCTCCTTCCAGCCTGATTTCCCCACTTGCCATTGAGCGCGTGCCGAGCTTGTCCTTCAGGCGCACGATCCGATAGCTGTTCCGGCGCCCATTGGGCAGCGTCCGCGCAAGGAGGAAGAGGCCAACGCCCTTCAGGCCGGGCGGCCCGCCTTCAAGTCGCGCGAGGACGAGCGCAAGTTCGGCGTCGGCGTTCGAGCAGAACCATTTGTCGCCGTTGAGGGAGTACGTTCCGGCTTCGTCAGTGGCGCGGGCGACCACGGACGTCGCCGAAATGTCGCTGCCAGCGCCCTGCTCGGTCATGAACATGGCGCCCTGATGCAGGCAATCGAGGTCCTGGCTGGTCAGGAGCGGAAGATAGCGCGCAATGAGTTCCGGCCGACCATAGCGCTTGAGTGTCCTGGTCAGGCTGTCCGTCATGTTGACCGGGCAGAGCAGGCCGAACTCCGCCTCCGCGAACAGAAACGTCAGTGCGTACTTTGCAGCTGGCGGCATCGGATCGGGCCAACCGAGCACATCACCCCGGTGGCTGAGTGCCGCGAGCCCGAACTCGCCGAAGGCAAGGGCTTCCATCTCGCGATAGGCAGGGTGGGTCTCGATCCGCTCGTCGTCTTCTCCGCGCCGGTTGCGAACGTGAAGAACGGGTGGGTTCTTGTCAGCGATGCGGGCGAGTTCGTCGAGATGCGCGCCTGCGAGGGCGCCCAGTCGATCGAGATGGGGCTCCAGGTGGGTGAAGAGGTCATGCGGCAGGTAGAGAGGCAAGAGTTTCGCGAAAGCTGGGTCAGCGCGCCAGAGATTGAGGCCTGAGGAATCCGGCACCGCGTCGGCGCCCGTCGGCTGCTGTGTGCCAAGAGTTCGGTCGTGTGCCGTCAAGGTGAAGCCGCCCAGTTGAGTGGACTGATATTGAAGCATAGCCCGATCCATTCCGATCGTCACGGTTTGGACGGCTTCGGGCATGGCAAGTGGTCAAAAGGGACGTGACGCAGAGGCGTTCGATTGGCGTGAAGGCTGCGCTAAGGAATGCGGCCGAGGCGCCGTGAGGTCCCACGTGCAGCCTCTGAGCCAGATCGTCCCATCGCTCCAGTGTTGCGTCACGAATGCTTGGTCCCCGCCCTCTGCAGCCTTGCCTGCCAAGCGTTAGTGACAAAGCAACACGAGACTCGTGAAGTTGCTGGTGTTCCCTGTGTCTCCGACACTTGGTCAATCGGGTGCTGCAAACGACACCAAGTGTCGGAACGGAACACGAGCGCCCCGCTTTCCGTAGTTCGTCTCGGCGCCTGACAAGACTGACAGACGAACCACGGAAAGCTGCTACGAGCCTCAGCAGGCTGGAGCTAAAGCCCCGGAGCGCCGGATCGGTCGCGGGCTTGGCCGTGCGCTGCTGCTTCGTCCCCCGCGTCCCGGTCGACGGCGTCATCACGGTCTGTGGAGTCCCGAGCCGCCGGCTCATCGCTTCGCAAATCGCTTGACGGTGCTTGTGGCGAGAGAACGGCCGTTTGCGGCGTGGAGTTTCTCGGAACGGGTGCCGGAATGAAAATGACCTTATCAATGCTCGATACGGCAGCTCGTTGCGAGATCCGCCAGATGGCGTAGCCCATGATCAAAGCGTGGGCGAGGGCGGTGATAAAAAAGAGCGCGCGTACGCTGGTCAGCTCCATGAGCAGGCCGGCGGCAAACGGGCCGACGATCGAGCCAAGACCGAAGACGAGCAGCAGGCCGCCACTGGTCAGAATATATTTGTCAGGCGACGCGTGGTCGTTCGCATGGGCGATCAGCACCGGATACATGGAGAAAATCGTCGCACCGAACAGCGTTGCGACGGCGAGTGTCATGCCGATCGAGCCAGGGGGTACGAGCAGGAACATCAGGTCGGCGACGATGGCAGCGGCTGCAATGCCCACGATCACTGTACGCCGGTCCAATCGGTCAGAAAGCATGCCGACGGGAACCTGAGCGATCGCACCCGCAAGAATCGGCAAACTCGTGAAGAGTGCGATCAATGCGATATCAAGCCCGATGCCTTGAGCATAGATGGCAGCGAGCGTACCGAACGAACTGTTCGAGACGCCGACGAAGAAGACCGCCACCACCGCGATCGGCGAGTTCCGGTACAATCCGGCGAGATCAAGTCGGACCTGAACGAGAGGACCTGGCGTCGCCGAGGTCGTGAGCGCGGTTGGAATGAGCGCCAGGAGATACAGCATCGCGGCCAATGCGAAGAACGTCGCCGTCATCGGGTCGCCAAAGGCGAGGCTCATCTGGCCGAGCATCGTCGCGGAGAGGTTGACCATCGTGTAGACCGCGAAGGTCTGGCCGCGGTTCTGCGGCGATGTCCGCTCGCTCATCCAGCTTTCGACGATCATGGCTGCGCCGGCGAAGCTGAACCCGGAAACGGCCCGCAGCGGCACCCAGGCATAGGGCGTCATGAGGATCAACGAGGATAGCACGGCCAGCCCTGCGGTCGCCGCGAGGACGCTGAAGGCACGGATATGCCCGACGCGCCTGACAAGGCGCGGCGTGTAGAGGCAGCCCAACACATAACCAACGGCCCACCCCGTGCCGAGGAGGCCGAGCGCGAACGTCGAGAAACCCTCTCCGCTGCCGCGCAGTGGCAGAACGAGAGCGTTGATGCCGCCTGCCATCAGGAGGAAAGCTGACCCCAGCAACAGGGCAAGCAGTGGGACAAGTTGCTGGGCCACGGCGCCGGGCTCCCGTCGACAGCAGAACGCAAGGTAGCCTTCGGGCAGTCCACCCGTGCTTAGTGGCTCGCGAGCCCGCCGCCAAGCTCAGTCGCACGGTCGTCGTTCGCGCTCAGCGCGCGCACAGAGCATACGTCATCAGCTTGTAGGCGACGGCTGCGGCCGTGTAGTCGCACGCGTGCAGCCCCTCGATTGGTGCGAGTTCGACCACATCGCCGCCAACCACGACGGAAGCGACCTCGCTCGCGCGCCGCATGATCGCCAGGGCTGTCCAATAGTCGACCCCACCAGGAGTTGGGGTTCCAGTTGCAGGCATGAGGGCTGAATCGAGCCCGTCGATGTCGAATGTGATGTAGAGGGGCCTTCCTGCGATCGGCGCGACGATGTCATCGAGCGACCAAGTGTGCTGATCCTTAGCGAAATGAAGGGCGACGCGGTCGCCGTTCGCTTGCGCAAAGTCGGCCTCGGCCCGCGAGATCGACCGAATACCGACCGAGACGACCGACACGCCAGGATAATCGAGGCAGCGGCGCATGGCAGATGCATGGGAGAAATGCTCACCCAAGTAGCCGTCACGAAGGTCTGCGTGGGCATCGATCTGCAGGATCACGAGTTCAGGGTGGCGGGCAGCGAGCGGTCGCAAAGCCCCCGGCGTCACACTGTGTTCCCCGCCGATCACCAGCGGAAAGCGGTCTGATGCGCAAACATCTTCGACCAAGCTCGAGAGAACCCCGAGCGCAGCCTCGATGCCTGCAGGAGGCTCGGGCGCAGCAAGGGTTGCGATGCCGAAGCGGGTACACGGCTCGTAATCGAACTCTTCGTCGTAGAGCTCGAGCTGGTGGCTCGCACGCAGCAACGCTTGCGGCCCGCGCGCTGTGCCGCCGCCATAGCTGACGCTGGCTTCGAGGCCGAAGGGTATGACGACCACGCGCGCTGCATCTGGCGCGGCCGCGTCTGGCCGGCCAGGTTCGAGAAAGCCCTTGTCTGCCGTCAAATATTTCAAGGATCACCTCTGAGTGGTTTCGGGTATCGCGCGCCGGGCGCGAAACGGGAGCCGGCACTTGCCAGTCCAGGGGATGAGGTGAACACGGGCGGGCGCTGCGCCACCACCACGTCGCCTGCCGCCTTCTGGGGACTTCAGGCGCGTTGCACGGCTGCGTCCGCATCGGGCTCGAACATCGTGAACATCGGCGGATCGTCGAGAATGACCTCGTCATAGTCGCCATAGCCATTGAACCGGCCCGCGATGGCGCGGACGTAGGCACCCATATTGCCGAACTCGAGATAATCTCCCTCGCGGACACTCTCAGGCAGATAGAACGGCCCCTCCATGCGGTCGACGGAATCGCACGTTGGCCCCCACATGGAAAACGGCATGAGATCGCCAGCATCACTCATCTGTTCTCGCACCAGGCGGACCGGGAACGGAAAGCGGAAGTGGGTCGCATCGAACAGACCTCCGTAGCCGCCATCGTTGATGAAGAGCTCGTTCCCGCGACGCGCATCGACACGCACGATCAAGCTTTCGGCTTCGGCGACCAGCGCGCGGCCGGGTTCACAAACAAGGCGGCAATCGTGGCTGACCGGCATGTCCTCGAAGCGCTCCGCGATCACGGCGACGAAGGCGGCAAGCGGAGAGGGAAAGTCTTCCCCGTAACGGGCCGGAAACCCGCCTCCGACATCCACAGCGTCGATGACCACGCCGGCTTCGACGATGGTGCGGCGCGCAGTCTCGAATGCCGTGACGTAGGCGTCGGGCGTTGCGGTCTGCGAACCGACGTGGAACGTCACGCCCAACTCGTCGCAGCGTTGCCGCGTCGCGCGCAACAACTCGGCGGCCGGCGTGCCTGCAATGCCAAACTTGTTCTCGAGGGGTATCGTGCTGTTGCGCGCCGGCACCGAAAGGCGCACGAACAACTGAAGGTCCTTCGCGTAGCCTGTTTCGACGACGATCTTATCGAGTTCGTCGAGGCTATCGAGAGCAAAGCACCGTACGCCGAATTCGTGGTAGGCGCGACGGATCGCTCCGCGTGATTTGACCGGATGCATGAAATGCAGCGTGGCGCCTGGAATGGTGGCCGCATCCTCGAGCTCTGGCAGCGAGGCGACGTCAAAGTTCCTGATGCCTGCGCCGTAGAGCGCGCCGAGCAGGAAGACAGAACTGTTCGCCTTGTAGGCGTACGCAACTTCGCCCGGGAAATTGGAGAGGAACCAGCGCGCCGCCACTGCGGCGGCGTGGGGCCGCACGCCAAAGACCGGCTTTTCGGGCCGGTTGAGCGAAAGATAGTGCTTTGCGGAGGCATAGCGCTCCATCGGTCAAACCCTCCGTGTGGCTTGGGGTGGGACACCGCTGAGTGCCGCCAGCCTGCAAACCCGCGAGGCGCTCGCACGTAGGGTGTGACGCACCCATTGTAAAGATCGTGTCTGCGAAGGCAGGCCTGAGATGATGCTGCCGCCGGCGATCCCAGCCTCGGATACCCAGACTCGGATAGCCCGCCTCGGATAACACCTGCGTCGTGTGATAGCTTCGTGTCAGTGAGACGCTTGGGCGGCAAGGCCCTCATCTCGGCTGTGGGATGGGTCCAGGTCGAACGTCGACATCGAGCAATGTTCGCAGCAGCGCAACGGGCGCAATTCTGAGGCTCTCGCCTCCCGGTCTGCGGTGCGTGCTGCGATCGACGATATGGCCGCGCTGGAAAGCAACGGAGGCCCGTTCCAGGTGCTCCACCCAATCTCCGAGTAGCGAGAAGACTTCGCGATCGGGATCGGGGAGAATTGCAAGGATGGGAGCCTCTGTTTCGCTGCACAAGGCGATGAATCGATCGCGACCGGCCTTGTCGGTTCTCAACGCGTAGGGCGCATCATGGCCCGGGACCCGATGCCGGGTGCCGGGTTCAATGCGTGTCGCGGGCTCAAATGCGCTCGGGAACAAAACGCGGGCGCGTCCGTCAACATCGACGTTGATCAGCGTCGGGAAACACGGACGGTCGGTCTCGATCTCGAACGCGACCTCGGTGCCGATGGCAAGGTCAAGTGTGCCTGTGCCCGGCTGAACAAGTCTCAGGGTCAACAGTCCTGTCTCGAAGGAGGCATCGCCCCTGGCCGGCGGTGCGCGGCTTCGTTCCCAGTCCGATCGGGCCTCTTTGGGCTGTGGCTGGACCTGCGGCGTGTCACCCGCGGCCCGCTCTCGTTCACGGCTCCGCACGACCGGCCCGTCCTCAAGGAGATCGCGGATAAAGTGTTCACCGATCCGACGTGGGAGGACGTTGCCGCTTGCGAGGTGGTGTGCCCGTCTGTCGCCAGCCCTCGCCCGAGCGCTCAAGACCGCGCTCAACTCATCGACCGTGAGGCCGGCGCTTGCTGCGACCGCTGAGATCGAAAGCGCGCTCTCACTCGCATTGAGCATCCGCACGACATCGGCCCAGCGCGCGATCGCGCCGAAGGCTTCTGATTGCGCCGTGTTGATCGCCTCACGGTCTGCGACCGCCATTGCTGTCAGGGCGTCGGCTGGAGGCGGCTGCGCTTCTGTCCCATGTCTTGATCCCAACCGGGGCCCCTGCGCGTGACACGTCGCGCAGGCCCGAGCGTCCGCATCGTAGTCGCGACCAGCAGCGGACTGGGCAAGACGTCCATCCGGCTCGAACATGGCGAATGCGATCACTCCGGATGGCAGGTGGAAGTGGGCGAACGTTCGACTGAGCAGCGCGCGTTGCCCCGCGGGGGTAGGGGGGGAGAGCCATGCATCTGTTGCTTCATCGCGAACCGCCCGCCCCCGTTGGGTCCTTTGGGCTCGAGCCGGCGCAGCAGCAGCGGCTGGTGGCGTGACTGAGGCCGGCGCAGCTGGCGGTTGTGTCTCGGCAAGCCAAAGGGCTCCATAACGTGTGGGCCAGCGACTGACACGTCGCGGCGCACCGACCATTCGGGCGTCGCCGATCGTGGCTGCGACGCCAGCCTTCAGGTCGAAATCTTCGATGCCGAGCCGATTGGCAAGTTCATCGACCGTACCGGGAAGGTTCAGAAGTCGGCTATACGCGTCATGCCGCTTAGCCTCGCGCAGAAACGCGTCTGCAGCGATGATTCGTCCGTCGCTCGGCGTTGCGGGGCCAGACGTTTCAGTCTCGATCGGTGGACTGGCTGGCAGCACCGGAGCCTTAGCCGAAGCTGCAATCTCGTCCCAGATCTCGGCGCTCCAACCGAGCCTGTCGATGTCGATCACAAGGACGTCGGGTTGTCTATCGGCGGCAGAGAGAACGCGGAAGACGGGCCGGGCCTCGTTGTCTGGTGAACCTTGGCCCCACCACGTCAGCCCCATGAGGCCATGCTTGATAGCGTCGAGTGCTCGGTCGAGGCGCTGTGGTGCGCTGCAGCTCGAGGTGAGGTTGGCGAGCGACAAGTACCGGCGGGACGGTGCATGTCCGTGGGCAGCTGCGTCACGGCTGACAAGGTCGGCGAGGCTGAGCTGGGAAGCTGGACGAGGGAGGCTCGAGCAGGGAACGTCGCCTGTCTCGCCGCGCAGGGCCTCGATCGCCCGCCTGAAGTCGGCCACGCTCGACGCCGATGGCCGCTTCGGTTCGACGTCAAGCAGCGTTTGCCACGGTGCTCCGTGGCGCTCGAACAATACCTGGTATATGCGCGATCTGTCGGCATCGCCAGCGATCAGCAGGGTCGGATCGCGGCGCGCAAGGCGTTCGGAAAGGTCGCTTGCGCCAGGTATCGGCACGCTGGTTGTGCTTGGCTCAGCGTGACATGCTCGACAGTGGGTGGCGATGAATCCGGTGATCGTTGCAACCGCCTCTGGTTGTGCGCTCTCACCAGGGCTGTCAGGAGCGCCGGTTGTGCCCAAGGGCTGGCCACTCTCCGTCTCCAGGTCCGGTGACGGCTCGAGTGTTGCCCCGAAAGCCGTCGGCACGCTCGACCCCAACATCAGGAGTGCGAGTGCGAGTGTCGCCAAGCGGTTCGGCGCGGGACGCCGCTGGTTGATCGTCCGTTGCCTGGACAGGGCAGTCCCAGTCAGGGGCGCGTGTCGGCGCGTGCATCGCGTGATGACCCATCGGCAAGCCATGTCTCAACCTCGATCGCGGTGGCGTCGTCATCAGGCGGATCGGTCACACGTCACAACAAGGCAACGCGAAGGCGTCTACGCTCACGGTCCCCATCGTTTGTAACAATGGCCCCCGCCACGCTGTGGCTACGGAGTGCCGAGTTGGACGCGACGCGGTGTTAGCTCGACTTTGCGATCCTGCGAACCCTTCCCCTTGAGCGCTCGCGCGGTGTGTGACCTGCTTGCCCAAACGCAAGGACCCGTACAACAGTGGGCAAGCCAGCGCAGAGCGCCGATCGCCGCCGGGTCAATGGCGTGTGTTGCGGCGATTAAAAGACTGCCAGAACGGGAGAGCTATCGATGCCACATGCAGGCCGGGTCTTGATTCAGCAACTCGAGGCGCAGGGCGTGACCGCGATCTTCACCGTTCCCGGTGAGAGCTTTCTTGCAGCCCTCGATGGTCTTCACGATGCATCGGCCATCAAGCCCGTGATCTGCCGTCAGGAGGGCGGTGCCTCGATGATGGCGGAAGCCTGGGGCAAGTTCACCGGGCGGCCCGGTATCTGCTTTGTCACGCGGGGCCCGGGCGCTGCGAACGCGATGGCCGGCCTGCACATCGCGCAGCAGGACTCGACACCTATGATCCTGTTCCTCGGACTGCCGCCAGCAGCCCATGAGGATCGTGACGCCTTCCAGGAGATCGACACGCGCGGTGTTTTCGGCACGTTCGTGAAGTGGTCGACCGTGATCCGTGACCCTGGCCGCATCGCCGAGTATGTGAGCAGGGCCTTCCATGTGTCGCAATCGGGTCGGCCCGGCCCGGTCGTGCTTGGGTTGCCCGAGGATATGCTCTCGAGCAGTCTCGACCATCCGGTGGTCAACCGGCCGGCCCTTCCTGCCGCGCCCGCTCCGAGCCCACAGACTGTCGCGGCGCTGTCAGAAGCATTGGCGAAGGCGCAGCGGCCTCTGGTCGTATGCGGCGGGCCCGGCTGGTCCGAGGCTGTGCGAGATAGCCTGCAAGTGCAACTCGAGCGCCTGCAGTTGCCCGTTGGGTGCGCATTTCGCCAGCAGGATTATATCGATAACCGCCACGCCAATTACGTGGGGCACGTCGGCATCGGCATCGATCTCCCGCTGGCCGAGGCCGTGCGCGATGCCGACCTGCTGATTGCGATCGGAGCCCGGCTCGGAGAGATGACGACGAGTGGCTACACCCTTGTCGACAGTCCGAACCCCCAGCAGATCCTGGTGCATGTTCATCCTGATGCCAATGAACTCGGCATGGTCTATCGCGCCGATATTCCGATCGCTTCAACCGCTGCCAATTTCGTCGCCGCCCTGGCCTCAGTCGAGGCCAAGCCGTCCGTCGCCCGCGCGGCCCATATCGAGGCGTTGCGCGCACATTACGTGAAGGTTCTGGAACCTCTTCCGACACCGGGCGCCGTCCAGCCGGCCGACGTGATCGCGCACCTCGATCGCGTGCTGCCCGAAACGGCGGTTGTCGCAAACGGTGCCGGCAACTACGCGACGTTCCTTCACCGCTATTATCGCTACAAGGGCTACCGGACGCAGCTCGCGCCGACGTGTGGCTCGATGGGGTATGGGCTCCCGGCAGCAATTGCAGCAAAGATCGCAGCACCTGAGCGCACGGTTGTCGCACTTGCGGGCGATGGCTGCTTCATGATGACGTGCCAGGAGCTTGCGACCGCGGTCCAACATGGCGCAGCCGTCGTCACGATCGTGTTCAACAATGGCATGTACGGCACAATCCGAATGCACCAGGAGCGCGAATACCCGAGCCGCGTCGTCGCAACGACGTTGATCAACCCCGATTTTGCGGCGTTCGCGCGAGCTTTCGGTGGCCACGGCGAAACCGTTCAGGCAACCTCAGAGTTCGCTCCAGCGCTGGAGCGGGCATTGGCCTCCGGGAAGCCCGCGATCATCGAGCTCGCGATTGACCCCGAGGCGATCACGCCGAGGCGCACGCTCAGCCAAATTCGTGCCGAGTGATCGCTAAGCGGCAGCGGCTTGATCCTGGTCAACGAGCCTGACCGCCGAACACAATAATCGACCATAAGATTGCCGGGAGGACTGATGACATGGCCGCTGACCTTGCGACGCGCGAGAACCAACTCCGAACGAGGCTCGATGAGCTCACCGGACGGCTGAAGCGAATTGAACGGCACCTCGAGCAGACGCCGAACCCGGACTGGCAAGAGCGTGCCCAAGAAGCCGAGATGGACGAAGTGCTCGAGGGGCTCGGTCATGCGGGGACGACCGAGGTGCGAGCCATTCGAGCAGCGCTCGTCCGCATCAAAGAGAAGACCTATGGCACGTGTGTGCGCTGTGGTGATCCGATCAGTGAGGCGCGCCTCGATGTGCTGCCACACACGCCGATCTGCAGATCTTGCGCGATCGAGCTTGAGGCGCATCGGCGCTGAAGGCCGCCTGCTGCCGGCTCAATCCGCCCGCAGGCGAGCGATTGTTATATCGTCGAACCAGACTTCGCCGCGCGCGAATTGTTCAGAAGCCGAACGCGCAGCGTGCCGCAACGTGAGGGTCTGTGCCTGACATCCCGGCCGGTTCGGCACCTCAGCCTCGAATGTGAAGGAGTGCCAAGCCGGAAAGGCTCCGAGCAGAATCGGGCTTTCCGTGATCGGCTTGCGATCGAGGCAGGCGAGCCCCCAAACAAGCCCCCGCTCTGCTTCGAGCGTGCCGATGATCTTGCCCGAGATGGCGTAGCGACCAGGGCCGAGCACAACGGTCTGCTGAACACCAGGAAACTGCGCGCGTCCGGCACCGAACGTCACACCGAGCGCTTGCGCTCCGGACCCGTCCGGCAGGGCACCGATCGCGACGGAGACCCCAACACCGCGGCCGATGCTCCAGTCGAACGGTGTCGGCTCAGGATCGGCCTCGAAACCAGGGTTGTTGACGAATCCCAGTTCATCGAGCTGCTCACCGGGTCGTGTCTGCAACCAGAGGTCATAAGCGGCGATTGCTTCCCCGCGGCCAACGAGGCGCCTGAACAGCGGAGCCAGTTCTGCGGGCGTAAGCGGAGCGATCTTGAACACATCGAGGACGAGCTCGGCTTCAAACCCCGGCGGAACCTCGAGCCTCGGCAAGGCTGCCAGAAACCGACCGCGCCACCGCGCGCCTGCTGCAAGTGCCGACGTTATCGTCGGGCGGCCAGTCGGGTCGAGCGCGGCTGCCGTCACATAGGCGGCAACGGCACTGGCCAGTTGGGGACGTGTCAGGAACAGGGTTTCGGCATGTTCGACGAGAGCTGCGTGGTCGCGCCGCTCGTAGGCATCTGCCAGCAGCCAGAAGACGGCAGGCGATTCGCGCTTCGATCGCGCCGCAGCGGCCTGCATCGCCTGACGCACGACGTCGAGATCGTCACTCGTCTCGCCGAGGAGCCGGAAGGCGGATGCATCGAGTGGCGTCTGGGCGATGATCTGTTCGGCAAGCGCGCGAAGCTCGAGCCGGAGGGCTGCTCGCTCGGCTTCGATCTCGGCTGCGCGTTCCGCGTCCTCGACTGTGGGAGCGGAACCAGCATCCACGCCGCCTTCCGCCTGCATGGGGTTCAGCCCCTGCAGCCAGCGTTCCCGCACGCTTTCGACGCGCGCCTTCAGGACCGCTGGATGGCTCGGATTGAAGAGCGCTGCGAGGTCAGGCTGCAACGGGGCGAGCGCGAATGGCAAGCTTTGCGTCATCAGCAACCAGAGGCCGGCTGCTGTGATCGAGATGCCGGCCGCGACGGACACCAGCCGACAGAGAGGCGACGCCGTGTTGCCCTCGGCGGTGTTGCTATTCCGCCGGTTCAACGCGGGTCCCGGAGCCACGGAATTCATCTCGGCCATCGCAACCACGCAAGAACACGAGGCAGCCAGCCTCTGGCCATACCGTGATGCGCTCGGCCAACTGATGGCGCCACGGCACGGGTGCCGCGCTGGGACGGCTGCAACCAGCGGACCCTATCAGCGCTATGGGGCCGGATTGGATCGGCCGTGCCGTTCAGTGGCGCGCGCTGACCCGAATCGTGGCGCCCATTCACAGGACGGGATGAGTTGGCCCGAGTGATGTTCGCCCTTCGGGCGGGTGTTTTCATGGCTTCCCAAGCTGCCGTCACGCGCTCAGCGAAGACGGCATGTTGCGACATCGCCGGATCAGAGGCGCGCGCTGCTGCGGCGTCGGGATGGACGCAGCGCATCATCAGAGCCATGTGCCGGCGCAATGTGGCATCGGGCGTGTCGGACATCGCACCGAGCGTTCTGTAAGGATCGGTGTCAGGTGCGAGAAGAACCTGCTCGACGAAGAACAGCGCCGCATGGCGCAGACGCCTGCGGGATTGCCCTGTGATTGTCGCAACGCGTGCCGTCGGCTCCTCGAGCCCTGCAGCGATTTCGAGCAGTAGTTCCATGCCGCTCGGGAGCTGCATCGTCCGCGCCTTGTCGACAAGCGTCGGATGTGCTGCGAGCCCGAGTGCGACTTGAACGGCTGTCATGTCCTCGCGCAAGGTTTAGCTCTTCCGGCCGGCTTGGATCGCTTTCGTGTCGGTGGGCGATGAAACACCATACTGGTAGGCCCCAGCACCATAGGCGGCGGAGTAGTCGTAGCGGTAGCCGTACCCATAACCGTAACCATACCCAGCCGACTTCGCGTCGAACTTTGTCATGACGGTGCCGATGACGCGCGACCGTGTCATGGCCAGGCGGCGCAGCGAGTACCGGATCTGGCCCTTGCTCTGCTGTCCGCTCGCTGCGACGAAAATCGTCGCGTCGGTCGCATTGGCGAGAAGTTGCGCGTCGGCAAGGCCAAGCAGCGGTGGTCCATCGATCACGATCAGATCGAAGATCTCGAGGCCGACGGTCACCAACGAGAAGATCCTGGTGCCGGCCAACAGGTCGGCGCCGTTCGGCGGCAGGGGTCCCGAAGCCATCAGCGTCAGGTTCGGGATACCTGAATCCTGGAACGTTTCCGGCGGCGTCATGGCGCCCGTCAGATAGTTGGACAGGCCGATGCTGTTGTCGCGATCGAGCTTGGTGTGGAGCGACGGTTTCCGCAGGTCCCCGTCGACCAACAAGACACGCATCCCCATCGACGCGAAGTGGCGCGAAATCGCAATCGCCGTCGAGGACTTGCCCTCGCCCGCGCCAGCAGATGTCACGGAAATCGCGCGCGGCAGGCCCTTATCCGTCGAGAACTGGAGCGCAGTTGCAAGGGATCGATAAGCTTCCGAGATGGCAGACCGCGGATCTGCGAGTTCGCGCGCAACGGCCTCCTCGTCGGCAAGTGCTGGAATGATGCCGAGGGTTGCAAGCCCCGTGAGTTCCTCGAGGTCCTCGGGCACGCGCACGCGGTCATCGAGCAATTCCATCAGATACGCGGCACCGAGCCCGCCGCCGAGACCGATGGCGAAGCCTAGCAAGAGCGCGATTGAAAGCCTTGGCTCCGAGGGCGACCCGGGGCGTTGGGCGCGATCGACGATAAAGATGTTGTTCGTGCCGACGCCCGAGGCGACATCGACCTCCTTCAGCCGCTGCAACAGGCTGTTGTATAGGTTCCGGATGGTTTCGACCTCGCGCTGCAGGATGCTGTGCTGCACGCCACGCCGCTGGAGATCAATCACTTCGCCGCGCAGCGCTTCGACGCGTGCGCGCATTTCCTGCTCCTGGCGGGAGGCGGCTTCGAAGGCCGCCTGGTAGGATTGCCGGATCGTTGCGACTTCACTGGCGAGCTGGCGATCGATCTCGCGGATCTTGCTCGAGATCTGCAACATGTCGGGGTAGTCTGGTTTGAACGTCTCGAGTTTTTCCTTGTACTCCGTTTGCAGGGTATTGCGCCGTGCCCTGAGGCCGTCGATGACGCTGTTCGACAGGAGTTGCGGGATGGTGATGCCGTCGCTCGCCTCGAGCTGCTTCCAGAGTTGTTCGGTCTTGATCCGCTCTGTCACGAGCTGACCGAGCGTCGTATTTGCTGCGGCAAGGTTCGTCTCGGAGATCGAAGCCCGCTCGCCGACGCTTACGATCTGCTCGCGTTCGGCGAAGTCAAGCATGGCTTTCTCTGCCTGCTCGAGCCGGATCTTGAGCTGCGCGATCTGGTCCTCGAGAAACGTTTTCGCGTACGCGTTGGCCTGGAAGCGCTTGTCGAGATTGCTCGCGATGTAGGCATCTGCGTAGGCATTGGAGATGCGTTCAGCGCGGGCCGGGTTCGGGTCCTTGTAGATGATATCGACAAGCCTGGATCCTGGCACCGGGCGGATTGCAACATTGGTTTGGACGACTGAGATGGCGGCTGCCTGCAGCGCCAGCGGCGAGACGATCCGGCCTGGATCACTGCTCGCGAACGCACTGCGCACGAGACCAAAAGCCGAAACGCTCCTTGGCTTCAGGAAGTCGTCGTCAGATTGCAATTGCAGCGCGGAGGCTGTGCGCTCTGCAAGCCCGCGGCTCTTGAGCAACTCATACTGGGTGCGCAGGAAGTCAGCGCCCGTGTTGAGACGTGTGTCGGCGGGAGCATCGCCCTCCACGACCTTGATCGACTGGCTCTCGATCTGAATGCGGACGGTCGCTGTGTAGAGCGGGGTCTGCATCAGCGTGATGAGCGCTGCGATCGTCGTTGCGAGCAGAGTGGCCGCAAGGATCAGCCAGCGGCGCTTGCTGACGATGCGGAGATAGAAATAGAGCGTCGCTGCGAGGTCATCACCCTGTTCGGGGCGGTCGGAGTAGGCCTGGGTCGGGTATCCGAGCTGGCCGCTCTCGCGGCTATCTGGCAGGCGCTCGCCGCCCGCCGGCAAGGGTGCCACCGCGCGGTTGTCCCGACCACGCGGCGCTCCATCAAACGCGGATTGGCTGCTCATCCTGGCGCACTCCGTACAGGCGCTAAGCCGTTGGGCAGTATCCCGTCAGGCCGGCAGTGCCTGCGCTAAGCTCCGGTTGCCTCAAAACAGCATGAAGAAGCGGGCAATCGGCAGAACCTTGGCAAAGTTCTCGAACGCCACCTTGCCCGAGGAATCACTGGCCACGACGACATCACCTGCTTTCAGCTCAGGGTCTGGCGTCGTGCCGGCGCGGATTTCATCGAGATCGAAGCGAGCTCCAGCGCGTTGTCCATCGGTCGTGCGGAAAACCACCACGGTCGACGTCGCCAGCTCTGTAAACCCGCCGGCTGTCGCCAAGGCTTGTAGAAGGGTCAGCCGCCCTTGGATCGGGTAGACGCCGGGCTTCTTGACGGAACCCTCGATCGTCACGCGCTGGCTGTTGAATTCGCGAACCTGAACCGTCACCTGCGGGTTCTGCAAGTAGCGTGCGCCAAGCCTTTGGGTCAGGTCACGCTCAACCTCGCCGGCGGTGCGACCGGCGGCAGGCATGTCGCCCACCAGCGGGAAGTTGATCGATCCTGCCTCGGACACCTGAACCGACCGCGACAGTTCGCTCACTTTAAACCCCGTGACCTCGAGCACGTCCATCGGGCCGATCTTGTAAGAGCGGCTCTCCGGGTCGGCGCTTTCAGTCATCTGGCGGGCCAGCCTGCGGGCTTCTGCGACCTCGCGCGTCGAGGGCCCGTCCGCAGCTGACGTGGCAGACGTTTCGATCGCCGCATTCTCCGAGCGCTCAACCCCGAGGCTAAGAGCCGACGGACTGTTCGCGTCGATCGAGGAAGCGCCGCAGCCTCCCAGCAACACCGTCATCAACAGGGGTAAGGCGAGCCGGGCGATCATCCGACGGTTCCTCAATATGCTGCCGAGCCAAAACGCCCGGGCTCTCGGGCGGTGGCGCGTTCTGCAGAACGGCCGCCGGTGCTGTAAATACCATGTGCCTCGACATTTGAGCACCGACAAGCACTTCTGCGGCGCGCGCGCCCTTTTCGAGGTCTGGTGGCCTGCGGTCCATATCGTGGGCGTCGGATGCGAGCAACTGCACGTGCCCCTCGCTCACCAATTTATCCGCCCAATACCGGGCCGTACGCCCGAAACGCCCGAGCAACGACCCCGATGTCACCTGCAACCAAACGCCCCGGCGTGCAAAGTCCTTGATCGTGTCCGCTTTCGACTGGACCCAACTCAGGCGTTCAGGGTGTGTCAGGATGGGCACGTAGCCTGCCGCCATGAGTTCGAACAGCAAGACATCCAGGCGTTGGGGCGCGACATGATGAGGGGGCTCGACGAGGACGTAGCGCGATCGCGCGATGGCCAGCAGATGGCCACGCTTTAGATCGGCCAGGAATGTCGGCGAGATGTGGTTATCGGCGCCGGCCACGAGTTCGAGATCAATCCCAGCGTCAGCAAGCCGCGCGCGCAATTCCAGGACCGCCGTGCGAATGCCGGGGCCGGTGTTGTGGTAGAGCCCTGGCAAGATGTGTGGCGTGCATGCAACGACTCGCACGCCCTGATCCCGCGCACACCGCGCCATCTCGAGTGCAGTGTTCAGGTCAGCCGCGCCGTCATCGACACCCGGAAGCATATGACAATGAAGATCGAACATAGCGCGCCTCCGCCAACTGACAGCGGGTTAAGGTGGCATTACGGCAATCCGACGACGGAACGCGGCTGTCATGGGCTGAGCGCGTCGTGTCGCACGTCTTGCGGTATTTGTGGCCTGAGGGGCACATCAACGGGATTTATCGGACGTCGGATCGGACCCACTTGGATTCGTCGTGAGGGCCTGCTAGCTCAGCCGCAATGGATAGCAGGCCGCATCAGCGTTTCTGAGGTCGATCATGTTTAGATTTCTTGCTGTAATCGTTCTTGGCTTTGCGACTGCGAGCACGGCCAACGCAGCGCTGCTGCGCAACATTCAAGGTCCAGTCGCCGTCAATACGGGCGACGGCTTCCGGATTGTCAGCACGACCGTGACGGTCAATCCTGGCGATCGTATCCGGATCGGCGAAGGCGGTAGCGCTGAGATCGTCTATGACAACGGTTGCGTTCAGGTCGTCCCTGCATCGTCCGTGCGGGTTATTCCGACATCGATCGAATGCCAGCCGCCGGCCACGGATGGTGGGGCGGCCAACACCGCACTGCTGGTTCTGGGTGGTGCTGCGGTCGTCGGCGGTGTCGTTGCGCTCGCTCTCGACAATCCTGCGAGTCCTTGACGGAGCCGCTGAGGCGCGCCGTCCTTTTCAACTCGGTTGCCAGGTTTTCTGATGATGTCCTGACGGCCTGCGATCAGTACGGGCGTGTCGGCCTCTCGGGGCTGGGCGCCACCGCTACTGTCGCCTTGCCCGGTCGTGCGCGCACAACGTGGCGCCGTGCTCCCCGGTGAGCTTTAGCTTCCTGGCACCTGCTCTCTGTCGTTTGTGACTGATGCTCGTCACCCGCCGAAACGGCCGACGAAAAGTAGAGGGTTCGAGCAACATATTGGATCTCGTATCGCTTTGCGAGTAGGCGCCCCTGGCAGGCGCGGGTTGCGGCCGGTTCAGAGACTTCTGAGCGGCGGTACGAGACGCACCGACAAC
>JBHJOC010000026.1:0-63291 GCA_050330095.1 Hyphomicrobiaceae bacterium | reverse complement strand
CTGACCCTGGTATTCGGTATCATGGGGCTCATCAACCTCGCGCACGGCTCCCTCTACATGGTTGGAGCCTATGTCTGCGCGACGGTCACCGCGGCTTCGGGAAATTTTCTCATCGGGGTCGTCGGCGGCATGCTCGGCGCTGCAGCGGCTGGTCTCGCTCTGGAGGCCCTGGCGCTGCGCCGGCTCTATGCCCGCGATCACCTGGACCAGGTGCTCGCGACCTTCGGCGTCATCTTGTTTGCGAACGAACTCGTGAAAGTCGTTTGGGGCCCGCAAGCGCTATTCCTCAGCGTTCCCAAGATGCTGACCGGAACGATCGAACTGCTGCCGGGGCTGCCCTATCCGACATATCGTCTCGTGATCATTGTCATCGGCGTCGCCGTGGCGCTCGGCCTCAGGCACCTGATCGTGCACACGCGCCTTGGAATGCTGATCAGGGCCGGTGCGAGCAACCGTGAGATGGTCGCAGCGCTCGGTGTTGATATCGACCGGCTGTTCACCGCGGTTTTCGTGCTCGGCGCGATGCTTGCCGGCCTTGCAGGTGCCATTGCAGGTCCCTTGTTGGCGATCGAAGTCGGCATGGGCGAGAACATTTTGATTTTGACGTTCGTTGTGATCGTCGTCGGTGGCATTGGGTCTATACGCGGTGCGCTGATTGCGGCGATCCTGGTCGGTGTCATCGACACGTACGCCCGCGCGTTCCTGCCGAAGCTTTTGCGCTCGCTGCTCGAACCATCGACGGCCGACGCCCTCGGCGCCGGGCTTGCCGGCATGGCAATCTACATAGCAATGGCCCTCGTGCTCGTGTTCCGACCCCGTGGACTGTTTCAAGCCTATGGGAGTTCGTGAATGTCGGCGGGTCCTGAACTCATGCCTCGCACGCTGGTCGGCCGCGTGTTCCGCCGTAAACCACTCGCCGTCGCAATTGGACTTGCCGTGCTGCTCGCGCTGCCGCCCGTCGCGATCGCGATCGGCGATCCGTTTCTGATCAAGCTCGCGACAAGAATGCTGATCTACGCGCTGGCGGCCGCTGCATTGGACGTTATCGTTGGATATGGCGCGATGGTGAGCCTCGCGCATGGGGCATTCTTCGGGCTCGGCGCCTACGTTGTTGGCATCCTGTCGCACCACGTCGCCGAACGCTCGGCCGTGCTCGGGATCACGGGGGCTTGGTCTGGGTCGACATCAGCCCTTGTCCAGTGGCCGCTTGCCATTGGAGTTGTCGGCCTGTTCGCGCTGGTGATCGGGGCGCTGAGCCTGCGGACGTCCGGGGTCTACTTCATCATGATCACCTTGGCGTTCGCGCAGATGCTGTACTATTTCATGGTCGGGCTGCCCAACTACGGCGGCGAGGACGGGCTCAACATTTGGCAGCGCACGACGCTGCCGGGGCTCGATCTGGCTGATCCGACCACGTTCTATTATGTCTGCCTGGCGCTGCTCGTTGCGTTCATTGCAGCCAGCAAAGCCTTGCTCGCCTCCCGCTTCGGAAGGGTCGTGCGCGGCGTCAAGGCCAATGAGCGCCGTCTGACGGCACTTGGCATCGAGCCATATCCGTTCAAGCTTGCAGCCTTCGTCTATTCGGCGTGTGGCGCCGGCCTCGCTGGTGCACTCATTGCCCACCACACTGAGTTCGTTGGCCCAGGCTTCATGAAGTGGACGATCTCTGGCGAACTGCTGGTGATGGTCATTCTCGGCGGCATGGGGACACTCTTCGGTCCCGTCCTCGGGGCGCTGGCCCTGCTCGTGCTTGAGGAAGTCCTGACCAAGCTCACCGAACATTGGATGCTCGTACTTGGACCGATCCTCGTGCTCGCGGTGCTGTTCTTTCGCGGCGGGCTTTGGGGCCTGATCGCAGGCCGCGAGGCGCGCGATGGCTGAGCCGCCCCTGCTCGAGGTCAAGGACCTCAGGAAGTCATTCGGAGCGCTGGCTGCGAGCGACGGCCTCAGCTTCAAGGTCGCTCAAGGCACGGTGCACGGCCTGATTGGCCCGAACGGTGCCGGCAAGACGACAGCGATCTCGCAGATCTTCGGCGAAACCAAGCCGGATGGTGGCCAGATCCTGTTCGACGGACGTGACATCACGCGTTGGGCGACGACACGGCGGGTCCGCAGCGGTCTGCAACGCTCATATCAGATCACAAGCGTGTTCGACGCGTTCACCGTCATCGACAATGTCTCGCTCGCCGTCCAGGCGGCCTCCCGCAGCAATACCCCATTCTGGTCGCCTGCGCGTCTTGATCGGAGATTGACGGAGCCGGCCCAAGCGCTGGTCGCCCGCCTCGGCCTCGCGGATTTTGCCGATCGTGAGGCTCGAGAACTCTCGCACGGGCAGCGCCGCCAGCTCGAACTCGCGATCGTGCTCGCAGGCGCGCCGCGCCTTCTCTTGCTCGACGAGCCCATGGCCGGCCTCGGACCAACCGAAACCGAGGCGATGACTGCAATCCTGCGCGACGTTGCAAAAGGGGTCACGATCCTGCTGGTCGAGCATGACATGGACGTCGTTTTCGCGCTTGCCGAGCGGATCACCGTGCTTGCCAAAGGCCGAGCGCTTGCTGACGGCTCCCCCGAGGAGATCCGAGCTGACCCTGCTGTGCGAGAGGCCTATCTCGGAGATCATGCGTGATGCCATCCTCGCGAAATCAAGAGCCGCTGCTCTCGCTGCGTGGGGTCGATGCCTTCTACGGCAGCAGCCAGGTTCTCTTCGGTGTCGACTTCGAAATTGCCCCAGGCGAGGTCGTCACCCTCATGGGCCGAAATGGAATGGGCAAGACGACCACCGTCAAGACGATCATGGGGCTCGTCTCCGAGCGTTCCGGCGAAATCACGTTCGACGGCCATCCGCTGATCCGCCAGCGCCCTCACCGGATCGCGCAACTCGGGATCGGGTATGTGCCTGAGGGTCGGCAAGTGTTCCCGAACCTGACCGTGCGAGAGAACCTGGTCGCAACTGCAGCGAACCGGCGGAACGCCCGAGATCCTTGGACGCCCGAGCGGGTCATGGACGAACTGTTTCCCCGGCTTCGACAGCGGGCTGGCCAGTACGCGCGCACCCTGTCGGGCGGCGAACAACAGATGCTGGCGATCGGCCGTGCGCTTGCGACGAACCCTGTCTTCATGATCCTCGATGAGGCAACGGAGGGCCTTGCGCCGTTGATACGCGAGGAGATCTGGCGCTGCCTCGAGCAGAACTTGAAAGCCTCGGGTCAGGCGATCCTGGTCATCGACAAGCATCCGAAGGCCATGGCGCGGATCGCTGACCGTCATTTGATCATGAGCAAGGGGCGGATCGTATGGCAGGGGACGTCAGAACAGCTGCTCGCTGCACAGGACGTGCAGCATCTCCATCTCGGCGTGTGACGTTGCCCAGTCCGGGCGGCGCAACACCCGAGCGATGTTCGTCCCGCGGGTCCCCGCGCCTCCCCTTTAGAGCCGCATCCGATCTGGCAGAATCGCCAAGGCGGTTCAGAGATCGGATGGTGCTCCCGGTCACCAGGGCTCGAAGAAGGCCCCGCCACTGCCGACCAGCCGCGGGTCCGGCTTCTGCGCAACGGTCTCGTCCTTGCCATCATAATCGAACGCGGCGAGCAACGCCTTGATGACGGCGAGGCGGGCGCGCTTCTTGTCATTGGCAAGTACGACAGTCCACGGCGATGTCGCTGTGTGGGTGAAACGGAATATGTCGGCAATGGCGGCCGAATAGTCGTCCCATTTGTCGATGGCTGCGAGATCCACGTCTGTGAGTTTCCAAGTCTTCAACGGATCGTGGCGGCGGGCGTGAAACCGGGCAAGCTGCGTTTCCTTGCCGATCTTGAGGAAAAACTTCACGAGCTTGATGTCGTCGCGGACGAGAAGATCCTCGAACTGAGGGGCCTCGCGCATGAAATCGGCGACCTGATCCGCGGTGCAAAAGCCCATGACGCGCTCGACTCCGGCCCGATTGTACCAAGAGCGATCGAACAGGACGATGTCGCCGGCCGTAGGCAGGTGCGCGATGTAGCGTTGGAAGTACCATTGCCCTCGCTCGGTATCGGACGGTTTCGTGAGAGCGACAGCGCGGGCGTGGCGCTTGTTCAGATGTTCGAGAACCCGCGCAATGCACCCGCCTTTGCCGGCGGCGTCGCGGCCTTCGAAAAGGACAACGAGGCGCAAGCCATGCGCCTGAATGTGCCGCTGCAGCTTGAGCAGCTCGATCTGCAGAAGCCTGAGTTCCGAAAGGTAGGCTTTCGTGTCGATTGCGGTCGCGTAAGGAAAGCGTCCCGACGTCAGTTTTGCGTCACCGATGGCTCTCGGGAGGGCCGGAGCGTTGATGTCGAACGTTTGTGGTTGTGGACTGTCGACGGGTCTCGGAGCGGGCCCGTGTTTCGATTTGTCTTTCTTGGCCAACATCAAACCCCGTCATTCCCGTGTTGCAAAATTAGTGGACCCGAACTCGCCGCGCGTTGCAAGTGGTGCACACGTCCAATGAACTGCGCGCGCGTCGGCGCGGCGCCACACGTGTGGCGCGTCGCGCCTCAATCGACAGGTCGCGGCAAGCGCTGGCGCGTTAGGCGCGACATGTGGGCCAAGAGGACCCGCTTTCCGAAGTTCGTGCGTCAGTCTCGTCAGGCGCGACAACTCACGAGCTTCAAGGGACGATGGCTCGCAGCTCAGTTCAACTGCCGCAGCTGCGGTGGTTGCCGATTAGGCGGGGCCTCGAACAGCCTTCATATTCGGTTGCTAGCATCCGCTCTCCGTCGGTCGTCTGTCACCCTCGTCAAACGCGGGAACGAACGACGGAAAGCAAAGGGTACGAGCAACGTCATGAATCTCGTACCGCTTTTCGAACAGACGTCCCTGGAAGCCGGATGTTGCGGATGGTGCAGGGACATCTGATCGGCGGTACGAAGGTTGCCGACCTTTCAGGATTGGAGTGCCCGGTGGCTGTCAACCAGAATGCCCTCGAGACTCGGCCGTCCGGCACAAGCGTTTCAACGGCAAGCGCGACAAGCCCGTCGGACGCGGACGTGTCTGCAGGCAAGCCATCATCTGCTGCTCCGGGACTTGAAGGCGCGGGCTCGAAGCTTTCGTTCGACTGGCTGCAAGCTCGATCGCACGCATCGCTCGCGCGGTTGCAGCAAGCTGGCGGATCGCGCCGGAGTTGGATTGTAGCCGGCGCCATGGCTTTGGCCTTGGCGATCGGTGTCTTGCTGCAGCACGTCACGCTGATCAGCGCAGCGGCGCTCTGGACGATGGTCGCGCTGTTGGCTTTTTGGCGGTCGGCCCCGGATGACATGGGGGACGCCTCGCGACAGAGTCTTCCAGCTGCCGGCCCCCCCCCAACATCTGAACCTGAGACCGACCAAGCGGCTGGGTCTGGCGACTCGGGATCGCAGCACACCATCGGACAAGCCCCGACCGTCCAGCCGGTTGTCGCTGAATTGCACTGGCGCGCGGTCATTGATGCGCTGCCCGATCCGGTGGTTCTGTTGGACGGCGAGGGCTACATCGTTCACTTCAATCCGCCGGTCGCTGATATCTTCCCGCGCGCGCGCCAGGGTCTGCCGATCGCCAGCCTGACGCGGAGCCCGGATCTCTTGCGCGCCATCGAAGGGATTGGGGACGGTGACCCTCACCGCGTCGTTCAACTCGAGGATCGTGTTCCGGTTGCACGCCATTGGTCCGCGATCGTATCGGCGGTGTCATCTGAGGCTCAGCCCATGCACCCGCGATCCATGGTTTTGTTCCGCGATCTGACTGAGCAGCAACGCCATGTTCAGCAGCGAACGGATTTTATCGCACACGCAAGCCATGAACTGCGAACGCCGCTCGCCTCTCTGAAATCGATGGTTGAAACCTTGCAGCGCCATGCTGCGACCGATCCTGACGCGCGTGACCGGTTTCTTGCGATGATGCAGGATCAGGCGGCACGCATGGCGCGGCTGATCGATGATCTTCTGATCCTCAGCAGGGCGGAAATGCGCGCGCACGTTGCGCCAACCAACGTGCTCGATCTGTCGGAGGTGGTTGCCTATGTCTGCGATGGTCTCGAGGCGATGGCGCAGGGTGCTGAGCTCGAACTGACGCTTAAGCGCATGGATCAACCGGCCTGGGTCCGCGGCGATCGGGACGATCTTGTACAAGTGTTCCAGAACCTCGTCCAGAACGCGATCAAGTACAACAATGAAGGCGGGTTTGTGCGGGTCGAGATGGAGCGCGTCCCCGGCGGGGCGCGACGTCGCGATCAGATCATGGTGAGCGTCAAGGACAACGGGCCCGGCATCGCCGACGAGAATATTTCACGAATCACGGAGCGGTTCTTCAGGGTGAGCGTGACAGCCAGCCGCAACAAGGGCGGCACCGGGCTCGGACTCGCGATTGTCAAGTACCTGGTCAACCGACATCGTGGTCAATTGCGTGTCCGGTCCAAGCTCGGCCAGGGCTCGACATTCAGCGTGTTGCTGGACGCGTGCGATGGGCCGCAGCAGCTCGATCTGCCGCCGCCTATGCAACTGTAATGAATACAAGAGTATGCTATGTCATAAAAGGATCGCTGAAGGGGGCTAATCAGTCGTTGCAGAGAGGCGGCGTTTGGCACGCGACGTGATATGCCCAAAGGGGATATGGCATTAAAGCCAATCCTCTTGGATGCGCCAGATCCGGTCGGCGCAGTTTCCGGTCCTGCGGTCCCAGGTCGAGAGTGATTGAGCGCACAGGCCATTTTGCAGGTGACCGCGGCGTCCACGGATACCGATGCGGTTCATCGTCGTCAGCCGACAAGCGTATGCATGCCGGACCGAATTGTCTATGTGAGCACACAACGCTCTGCCCGATGACCAGGGTGAGAACAGGGCGCCGCTCAATGGGAGGCACGCAGATGGATCGCCATACGGTCAGCGGCTACGATGAAGACCTCATGGTCCTCAATCGCCGCATCGCGCAGATGGGTGGGCTTGCGGAGCAGTTGCTGGCGCAGGCATTCGAGGCTCTGGCGGCACGAGACCCGCAGCGCGCCAACGTTGTTGTCGAGCGCGACGTCGAGATCGACGAGCTGCAACGGGCCCTCGAGAGCCAGGTCGTACAGCTTATCGCGCGGCGACAACCGATGGCTGACGATCTTCGCCAGATCATGGCGGCGATGCGGATTGCGAGCGATCTCGAACGGATCGGTGATCTTGCAAAAAATATCGCCAAGCGGGCGGCGGCAATCGCAGATCAGCAGTACCCGCGACAGCTGGTCTCCGGGATCCAGCATATGGTCGAGCTTGCCCAGCTTCAGCTGAAGAACGTGCTCGACGCCTATCTTGAACGCGATGCCGAGCTTGCGTTGACCGTGTGGCGCGACGACGAACGGATCGACGCGACCTACAACTCCGTATTCCGGGAGTTACAAACGTACATGATGGAAGATCCTCGGAATATCGGGCATTGCACGCATCTGCTGTTTGGAGCCAAGAACATCGAGCGGATCGGCGACCACACCACAAATATTGCCGAGACAGTCTATTTCTACGTGACGGGTGAGACGCTGCCGGATCAGCGTCCGAAAGCAGACACAACGAGTTCAACCCTCGTTCAAGCAAGCTGAACGCAGGATCAGTTACCAACGTGTGACGCGAGCTGACGCCCCCCCACCTGGCGGACGTCGGCGACAAACGAGGGGCTGACATCGTGACGGCGAAGGTTCTGGTGGTCGAGGATGAGCTGCCGCTGCTTGAAACCCTCTGCTACAATTTGAGGGCTGAGGGCTTTCGGGCGCTGCAGGCGGAATCGGGCGAGGAAGCCGAGCTTCTGATCGCAGAGGAGCGGCCCGACTTGATTATCCTCGACTGGATGCTCCCTCAAGTGTCGGGGATCGAGCTGTGTCGCAGGCTGCGCAGCAAGCCTGAGACACGCGCCATTCCGATCCTGATGCTGACGGCACGCGGGGAGGAAAGTGATCGGATCCGCGGACTTTCGACTGGCGCAGATGACTATGTGACGAAACCGTTCTCTCTTGCCGAGTTGCTCGCTCGTGTCCGAGCGATCCTGCGCCGCGCCGCTCCTGATCGGCTGGCGGACGTTTTGACAGTTGCCGACATCACGCTCGATCGCGCGGCCCATCGCGTTACCCGCGGCCAGCGTGACGTTAAGCTCGGCCCAACGGAATTCAGACTTCTCGAGTTTCTGATGGAAAGCCCTGGCCGGGTTCTCTCGCGCGCCCAGCTGCTCGACGGTGTATGGGGCCGTGATGCGTTTGTCGATGAGCGCACGGTCGACGTTCATATCGGCCGCCTGCGCAAGTCGCTGATCCGTGGCAAAGAGCGGGACCCGATCAGGACTGTGCGCGGGGCGGGCTACGTATTTGGCGAGCGACCCTTGCGTTAGTGTTGGACAAGGCAAGACCCTTGTCGCTCGCGCAACACGGTCGCGCGACCCGGCCGACCGGGGCCCCACGGCCAAGCCTTGCGTTGAGCTGCGATTCGGATCAGCGTGCAACGCCTTGCAGTTCGGGTGCGGAGCCTGAGACGATGATCGGAGTGTTCGATTCCGGCGCAGGTGGGCTGACCGTGCTGAAGGCTCTGGCGGCGCGGTTCGAGGACCAGCGGTTTCTTTATCTCGGCGATCACGCCAACGTCCCCTATGGCAATCGTGAGACCGCTGAGATCGTGGATCTGACGCGTGCGGCTGTCGAAGCTCTGTTTCGCGCGGGTTGCAAGCTCGTCATCCTCGGCTGCAATACGGCAACAGCCGTTGCAGCGCGAGAGCTTCAGCAAGTTTGGCTGCCGGCCTCGGGGTGGCGGGCGCAAGGTCACAACTTGCTCGGCATCATCGCGCCAACCGTCGAGGCCGCCACCCAAACGCCGTGGGCCGTCACCACGCCGCAATACCCGCAGAAGCACACTGACGACGTGGTCGTCGTTTTCGGGACGCACCGGACCATCACATCCGGCGTCTACGCCGAAGAGATCGGCAAGCGCTGTCCGCGCGTGACCGTTGTTGAGATCGCCTGTCCCGGGCTTGCTGGTGCGATCGAAGCGCGGGCTCCCGACCGCGCGCTCGATGAGATCATCTGCCAGTCGGTCGGCGAGGCGCAGCGGGCTGTCGCATCGCGGCTCGGAGAGGGTCGCCTCCCTGACCGTGCAATCCTCGGCTGCACGCACTTCCCAATCGTTGAGCAGCAGTTCAGAGCGGCACTTCCCGCGGCGACGCGGCTCCTGTCACAGCCACAAGCAATCGCCGACAGCCTGGAGGATTACCTGGCGCGCCATCCTCATTATGGGCGATCCCTGCCCGGTGACTGCGGCTCCGGTCGCGTGCGGCTTGTGACGACGGGAGACCCCGCCACAGCCGACGCTCTCGCGACGGTGTTCTGGTCCGATGCGCCCGCGTTCGAGCCCACGTCTGCGCTGGCTGTCGATGCGCTTGGCAATGTTGCCGTCGCCTGATCGGAGTGGTGCGCGAGCCCGACGCTCCAGGCGGTGGCTTGTGACGATGGTTCATCCGACGTGGTGCGTCAGATCCTTCCACCGCGCGTTGCGTCCGCTGAGAGGATTTTCGTCGTCCCACGCATATCTCATCGTCGCAAATCTTGCGGACAAAGCATCGTAGGTCAGCAGCCGACCGACGAGACCTTCGCCGATGCCGATGATCTCTTTAAGGGCTTCCGTTGCCTGCAGCGTTCCGATGACGCCAACGACCGCGCCAAGAACGCCGACCTCGGCGCAATTGAAGACCGCATCAGCGTGCGGCGCGGACGGAAACAGGCAGCGGTACGTCGGGTTCGGGGTTCCATCCGCGCCGCTCTCGTGGGACCGAAAGGTCGTGACGTACCCGTCGAATGGGCCGACCGCGCCGAACACGAGCGGCCTTCGCGCAAGGTGACAGGCATCCGACACGAGATAGCGGGTCGCAAAGTTGTCAGACCCGTCGATGACGAGATCGTGCGCTGTGATGAGGTCGCAGGCGTTGTCGGCGCGGATCCGCTCTGCGATCGCCATCACCTCGACGTGCGGGTTGAGAGCGCCGACTGACATTGCGGCGCTGTCGACCTTCCGCATTCCGACCGAATTGGTTGAATGCGCGATTTGCCGTTGGAGATTGCTGAGAGACACATGGTCGTCATCGACGATGGTCAGTCGCCCAACGCCGGCCGCTGCAAGGTAGAGCGCGACCGGCGATCCAAGGCCACCAGCACCAACGAGCAGAACCCGGGCGGCCTTGAGCCGTTGCTGGCCTGCTCCGCCAACCTCGCGCAGCACGAGATGGCGCTGGTAGCGCGCGATTTCGTCGGGTTCGAGGGAGGTCGCTTGCGTCATCGTCATTGCGCTCGGTGGTTCCCTTGAAGCCGCCACAAGCGTGGGGCGGCTCGTTGCGGTCGCTCGCTGATGACGGGTCAGCCTCTTCAAGCCGATAGGGAATTGTCTTTCAATCGTCACGTGGGAGCAATGGTCACCGCTGACCGTGTCCATCAGGTGTCCGCAAGTCCATCAGGCGCAGCGCCTCACCCCGGCGGCGGATCGAACAGGTCGCTCGAGAAATAGCGCTCAGCACCAGAGCATGCAAAGGTCACGATGGTCTTGCCGCTCATCTCCGGGCGGCTGGCGACAGTGACCGCTGCAGCAACATTGGCCCCAGTGGAGATGCCGCCGGGTATTCCCTCCAGCTTGGCGAGATGCTTCGAAACATCGAATGCAAGTTCGTTGGGCACCTTGATAATTTCGTCGATGACGCTGGTGTCGAGTACATCGGGCACGAAGCCTGCGCCGATGCCCTGGATCTTGTGAGGTCCAGGCGCGCCACCGGAGAGCACCGGACTGTCCGTCGGCTCGACCGCGATGATCCGGACGGCGGGATTGCGCCCTCTGAGGACGCGGCCAACGCCCGTGATCGTGCCGCCAGTGCCGACGCCAGAGACGATAGCGTCGACCTGGCCTCTGGTGTCGTTCCAGATCTCTTCGGCGGTGGTGCGCTCGTGAACGGCGGGATTGGCCGGGTTGACGAACTGTCCAGGCTGCACTGCGCCTGCGATCTCAGCGGTCAATGCGTCTGCACGCGCAATGGCGCCCTTCATGCCCTGTTCGCGCGGCGTCAGTTCGAGCTGCGCGCCAAGGTGCGAGAGGATCTTGCGCCGTTCGAGCGACATCGATTCCGGCATCACCAGGATCAACTTGTAGCCGCGCGCCGCTGCAACGAACGCAAGCGCGATCCCCGTATTGCCCGACGTCGGCTCGATCAGCGTCGTCGCGCCGGGCCTGATCCTGCCTTGAGCCTCGAGTGCATCGATCATCGCAACGCCAATACGATCCTTGACGCTCGAGAGTGGATTGAAAAACTCAAGCTTCAGCAGGATGTCGGCCGCAAGACCCGCCTCGGCCTTTAGTCGTCTGAGCCGCACGAGCGGGGTGTGGCCAATGGTTTCATCGATGCCCTCGTAGACGCGCCCACGCCCCCACGTGCGCGTTGCCTCGAGCGTCTTGATTTCGATGCCGGATGCCATGTCGGTCTCCTTCGTGCGCCGTAGCGGCCACGTGCAACGGGTCGATGCAAGCCGCGCGCGAGCGCGTCGCTCGGTGGCAGGCTCCTTCCGTTCTGATGTGTGATGGCTTGCGGCACGATGCAACGCGCTGGTGTGGAACGTGTTTGCCCTTCAGCGATGAATTGGGAAAGCAGCCGGCAGCTGTGGCCCGGTTCTGGTGGAGCCGTTGCTCCGCAGGGTCGTTTCGGTAATGCGGGCGTTCTTTTGTTCAAGACTGCGGCGAAAAAATCCCGGGCCACGGAGGGCCATTGGCATCGCTTTGGCCGCAGGGAGTGATGAGAGCTTGCCCACCGGCATCCCGGGCTCGTCTGGCGTCGCGCCTTCTTAGCCATCAACGGGGCCGCGCCCCTCAGTCAACTGCGTCGCGACGGGCCACCCACGCGGGAGGCCCGGAAGACCATCCAGAACTGCAATCCAACCGATGCCCGGAGCTCGGGCCTAAGAGGCTGGCGCCGAAGTCGTGTTGGGTTGCCACTGGGTAACGTCGATCTTGTTCACCGCGATGACGGCTTGTGTCCTGCTGTCAACCCCGAGCTTTTGCAGGATCGCCGAGACATGGGCCTTGATCGTCGCTTCGGAGACGCCGAGCTTGTAGGCGATCTGCTTGTTTAACAGACCCTCGCCGAGCATCATCAAGACACGGACCTGTTGCGGTGTCAGCGTCGATAGCCTTCGAACGAGGTCGACGGTCTCATCGTCCGACGGCAGGGTGTCGAGGTTGCGCGGCGTCCAGATTTCACCAGCGAGCACAGCTTTCACGGCCTCACGGATCGATTCCGTTGGTTGCGACTTGGGAACGAAGCCCGACGCACCGAAGTCGATCGCGCGGCGTATCACCAGTGGGTCTTCCGTCGCCGAGACGATCATGACAGGGATCTCAGGATGCTGTGCTCGCAGGTACAAGAGCCCCGAAAACCCCTGCACACCGGGCATGGCGAGATCCAGAAGAATGAGATCGAAGGTTTCAGCGCCGGCCAGTTTTTCGCTCAACTCGTCCAGCGAACCGACATCGGAAATGAAGACGTCATCGAGACCCGTCCCAAGCGCTTGGCTCAGGGCGCCCCGGAACAGCGGGTGGTCGTCGACAATGATGATGCGGTGCGTGGTCATCCTGCACTCCTCGTGTCGTAAATCGCCACGTTTGTCACAGTCTGTGGCCGGAGCCGAACGATTGTCGCCAGCCAAACCACGGCGGAAATACATACAATGTGGATGGAGGTGCTTTTTCAGGTACGCTCACGGTCGACCCGCCGCCCATGAATCCCGACGAGAAACGACAGCGAAAGTGGACCACCTCGCCAACCTGATCGACGTCCGTAAAGCAACTAAGACCATCTGATGTGTCATGGAGTTCTGACATTGGGCGCGTCGCGATGGCGTTGATTTGCCACAATTAAGTCCTGTTTGAAACGGGAAAGCAAGGGTCGCTGCGACGATTGGTACAACAAGGTTCCCATTTGGAATGCCGCACATCGTTCTCGAGCGTTGCGTGTGCTCCAAAACGATGTTCAGCCTGCCGCTTGCGACGTGCTCTACGGCCGCGTCATCCATCTGATGCATCTGAAGGGACGTTCGACACGACCGCTCGGGATGGTAAAGACATGCATTGAAGCCGAGGGCGCGATTGGGCGTGTGATTGTGTTCCCGAGAGCGCGTTGAGATGGAGTGGGGGATTTCAGGTGGTCGAGCGGGGGCAGCGCAAGCCGTACTGGCGGCAAACGAAGTGGCAGCTATTGACGACGCTGTTGCCGCTGATCGCCGCAACGATCGCGATCCCGTTGTATGCGGGCGAACTCAATGCGTTTTCGTTTCTCGGGTTTCCGCTTGGATACTTTTTGACGGGGCATGGCTTGCTCATCGTTGCCCTGCTTGCCTCCGGTAATTTTGTCAGCGCGCAGAATACGATCGACCGATGGTATGGAGCCAACGAGGATGCCTGATCGGGCGGTGGCCTGGGTCGGGCTGCAGGGTGTCTTGCACTTCTTCCAAGTGCCCGGTGCTCCAGCCGTGGCTCGCGGTTGCCGGCCGGTTCCGGAGGTCGTGCCATGGCCCAAATGACATCGACACGGCAGGTCAACCCGCGGCTTGGCGCCTATTTTGGCATCTTCGCGAGCCTCTTCACCGCACTGTTCGTCCTGGCACTCATTTTCGCCGAACTGGGCGCCAACGAGGTCATCTTGCGGTTCGCCATCCTGCTCGGGCCGCTCGTGCTCTATGCGGCCTTGGGCGTTGGCACGATGACGGCGCGACCATCCGATTTCTTTGCTGCGGGCCGGCGCGTGCCGGCGGTCTATAACGGGTCTGTGATCGCGCTTGCCGCGCTTGGCGGTGTCTCGGTGATCGTATTTCCGGGATTGTTCTATGCGCACGGTTATGATGTCTGGTCGCTCGCGCTTGGCGGGGCACTCGGCCTCGTCCTGATGGGTGTGCTCGTCGCGCCGTATTATCGGAAGTTCGGCGCCTATACGGTGGCGGGATTCCTCGGGCGACGCTTCCGGAGCCGGTCCCTGAGGATCGCGAGCGCAGCAATTCTTGCGATCCCTCTGTTCCTGTTGCTCATCGGCGAGCTCTCGATCGGCGTCTGGGCTGCCCGCCAGCTCACGGGATCTAATGTACGGTGGATGCTGTTCGCTTTCGTCGCAACGGCCGCCGTCGTGCTGCTTCTGGGAGGTATGCGCGCGGCCACGTGGGCAGGCGCTGCACAAGCTATCGCCGCAGTGATTGCGCTGGTGGTCTGCGCGGGTACCGCAGGCATTATGTATACGAACCTTCCCGTGGCTCAGTTGAGCGTTGGGCCGTTGCTCCGGGACGTTACCGCGATAGAGGCGACACTCGGGATCGCAGCGCGTCCGGCAGGAACACTTGAAGCACGGTTCGCCGGCGATGGCTTGGTGGCGCTCGCGAGCCCAATGGTTGAGCCCTTTACAACACTCGGGCCCGCTGCGTTCGTTGCCGCACTTCTTGCGATGGCGTTCGGCATCGCAGCGGCGCCTTGGTTGCTCGCGCGGTGCGGAACCGCCGTCGGCGTGCACGCTGCGCGCAAATCACTGAGCTGGGCCGTATTTTTCTACGGCTTGATCATGATCACTGCCTCGACGGTTGCGATCATGATGCGTGACGGCCTGTTGTCGAGCCTCGGGGAGCGTTCCGCCGCCACCATTCCGGCGTGGTATACCCTGTCTGCCAAGGCTGGGCTGACGGGCGAGCTTGCGCCGTCCGACGCCTTTACGTTGGCGACCGCGACAGTCCATCGGGATGGCGTCCTGTTTCTGCTGCCTCAGGCAAGCGGACTGCCCGAGATCTTGACCTATCTTGCCTACGCCGGCGCATTCGCTGCCGTTCTGGTGGCCGCCATCGCGACGGCACAGGCGCTCGCGACGATGATTGCGGAGGACATCGTGGGTGGTCTGCTTTGGGAGCCTCCCGCAGAGCCGGTTCGCATGGCCGTGGCAAGAATTGCGCTGTTCGGCGTTCTCGTGACGGCAACCGTCGCCGTGCAACTGACGTCAACCGATCCATTCGCGCTCTTTCTGACGGCGGTCTCCCTTTCTGCGGCAACGGCGTTTCCCGTTGTCATGGTGGCGATTTGGCATAAGCGTGCGCCAAGCATGTCAGTGATGACCGGGCTCTGCGTCGGCCTCGTGACCGCGCTTGGAACCATGATCGTATCGACACTCTTCGCACTGGGCGTGTTTCCGCCGTTCGCAGGCCTTGCTGGAATGCTGGCAGGGTTCCTTTCGATCTTCGCAACCGGCCGAATGTTCAAGCGCCCGGTCAGGCCGTCGCTTGAGTACGTCAGGGACATGCGTATCCCTGGCGGCGAGACGATCTACGACCGCGAAATGCGGCTGTTGCGCATGAAGCGGGACGCTGGGCGCTGAGGGTTGCGGGTCCAAGTCAGGCTTGCGTGAAGCGCCAAAGGAACCAAACCGCCGGCCGATGCGTTTGCGCTATACTCAAAGTGCGAGATCGCGGATCGTGACCAAGCCGTTTCGCGGTCGTCACTCGGTCTCGCGACGACATTGAGTCAGCGAGGCTCGCGCCGCATCGCTGCGTGTCACCTCGAGGCCGTTCAGAGCGGGACGTTGGATGCCCTCCGCCGAGCAAGAAATCATTCAGGGTCGTGTTGGTCCGGGACTGTTCCGCAGTTTTGACCCGTATATGCATGGCATGCTCGATGTCGGGGATGGCCATTCCGTCTACTTCGAGCAAAGCGGTAACCCCGCTGGCATTCCCGTGCTCGTGGTGCATGGTGGGCCTGGTGGGGGCTCGAGCCCGCTCATGCGGCGCTATCACGATCCAGCGCGCTATCGGATCATTCTGTTCGACCAGCGCGGATGTGGACGTTCGATCCCGCGCGCATCGCTCGAATCCAATACGACATGGCACCTGGTGGCCGACATCGAGGCCCTTCGCCAGCGGCTTGGCATTGAGCGTTGGGTCCTGTTCGGCGGCTCATGGGGTTCGACGCTCGCGCTGACATATGCGATCAGCCATCCAGATCGCGTGCTCGGCCTCGTGCTCCGCGGTATCTTTTTGTTGCGCCAACAGGAGATCGATTGGTTCTATCGCGATGGCTGCAACTGGCTGTTCCCTGACGCCTACGAGCAGTTTCTCGCACCGATTCCTCATGCAGAGCGTTCCGATCTGATCGCTGCGTACTACGCAAGACTGACAAACAGTGACGCCGCAATCCAGCTTGAAGCGGCGCGCGCCTGGAGCCTTTGGGAAGGCACGACGTTGTCGCTGCGTCAGAACCCGCAGCGCTTGATCGCGTTCGCAGCTGACGAGTACGCGCGTACGTTCGCGCGGATCGAGTGCCACTATTTCATCAATCGCGGGTTTTTTCAGTGCGATACCTACCTGCTCGACGAGATCAGCCGCATCCGCCATATCCCGTGCATCGTGGTTCATGGGCGCTACGACGTGATTACGCCGCTGCGGAACGCATGGGACCTGAAGCGGGCCTGGCGCGAAATCGATTTCAGGATCGTGCCTGAGGCCGGGCATGCCATGAGCGAGCCCGGCATTCTAGCGGAACTCGTTGCTGCCAATGCGGCCATGGCAGATCGTGTGGTGGCCAGCTGATCGACCGGCCGACCGCGTCGCTCCAAATCGGGGCGCAACGCCAGGTCACCCGAGCGAAAGCGCATGTCCGCCATCAACGCACAGCACACTGCCGGTCATGAACCGTCCCCCTGGGCCTGCCAGCAGCAGCAGCGGTCCATCGAGATCGTCAAGCCTGCCAAACTGCTGCATCGGCACGCGCGCCCTCAGCCGCTGTCCCGCTTCACTCGCGAGGAACTCTGCGTTGAGTTCGGTCGAGACGTATCCAGGCGCGAGCGCGTTGACGCGAATGCCTGACCGAGCGAGCTCGAGCGCCATAGCCTTCGTCAGTTGGATGACGGCGGCTTTCGACGTCGCGTATGGGGCGACACCCCGCAGAACACCAAGGCCGAGTATCGATGCCACGTTGACGATTGCCCCGCCCCCACCGTGGGCAAGCATCGCCCGCGCACCCGCTCTCGCAACCCGGAACACGCCGTCGAGGTTGACGTCCAGGACGAGGCGCCAGGCCGCATCGTCAAGGTCGACAAACCGCCCTTGAGACGGCACGCCGGCATTGTTGATCACGATCGAAATCGGTCCGATCGCCCGTTCGATGGCTGCAAACCCATCATCGACGGAATGGGTCTCCGTGACATCCATCGGAACCGGAAGCGCAACGCCGCCTGATTGTGTGATCTCGGCTGCCAGTGCCTCGATCCGGTCCATCCGGCGCGCGCAAACCGCGACGTGTGCGCCGTTCTTAGCCAGAACGCGTGCAAAGTGGGCGCCAAGGCCGCTCGATGCGCCGGTGACGATCGCGACCTGCCCCTCGAGGCTCAGCGTGTGATCCGCGCGCTCGGATCCTCTGATGGACTGCGCTGAGGCTCTCGATCCGGGTGTCGGCATATCAGCCATGATCAGTGCTCTTGTTCGCCAGTTCAGCTGCCGGGTGTGTGCTCGCCTTCATGGCCATCGAAGCCCATGAATGACGCGAACTGCGCGACCGCCTCGCGTGACGTCCAGAATGCATTGGCAGGCGCGGTGTCGTCGATGTGGCCGAGGGACATGCCGCAGACCAGGATCTCGCTCGCAGCCATCCCAATCATCGGACCGACGACGCGGTGATAGTGGGACCAGGCTTGTTGTGGGCAGGTGTCGAGGCCAAAGCCGCGCGCAGCGATCATGATCGTTTGCAGAAACATGCCGAAGTCGAGCCAGCTGCCTTTTTCCATATCATCGTCGATCGCGAAGAACAGGCCGACCGGGGCGCCGAAGAACGTGAAGTTTTCACGTTGCTGGGCTCGCATACGCGCCTTGTCTTCCTTTGCAATTCCGAGTGTTCCGTATAATCCCCAACCGGTTGCACGACGCCTGCTGATGTAGGGCTCGCGCCAGTCGCGCGGATAATAGCGGTAGGGTTCGGTGTGCTGGCCCTGCTCGGTGTCGAACGCTGTCAAAACGGCGCTGGCGATCGCGTCGCGTCGGGGCCCTGCGACGACATACACCTTCCAGGGTTGGATGTTCGATCCCGAGGGCGCGCGTGCAGCCAAGGCCAGGATCGCTTCGATTGTCGCCTGCGGTACCGGGTCTTGCTTGAAGCCACGCACGCTGCGGCGGGTTGCGATCGCGTTCCCAACCGGACGGCCCTCCTCAGGCAGTGGCGCCAGCAGCGCCTCGATGTCAGGCTTGTTGCTCACGTTCAACTTTCTCGGTCGAGGCGGAGGATGGGGCTGCGCGGACAGGCCGAGACCACGGGAGCCGTTCCAGGTTACAGGCCGTGCGCGCGCGCGATCCGGTTGGCGAGAGCCCAGCGGTGCACCTCGGATGGGCCATCGTAAACGCGGAAGGCCCTGATCTCGTCGAAGATGCGCGAAACCGGCGTGTCACGTGAGACACCGAGCCCACCGAGCACCTGCAGCGATCGGTCGGCCACCCTGAACAGGGCTTCGGCGACGAAAATCTTCGACAGGCTCGACTCCTTGTTCGCACGCTGGCCCTTGTCGAGGAGCCATGCGACCTGCCAGATCGTCAGCCGGGCTGTGTGAAGATCAATCTCGTTGTCGGCGAGCTGAAAGCCGACGCCCTCGTGCTCCACCAGCGCCTTGCCAAACGCCGTGCGCTTTGCCGCGTATGCGCACGCGATGTCGTGGGCCCGTCGCGCGGCGCCGAGCCAGCGCATGCAGTGCGTGAGGCGGGCTGGAACCAGTCGGACTTGGGCATACTTGAACCCCTGACCCACCTCACCGAGCACGGCATCAGCGGGGACGCGGACGTTCTCGAGAAGGATTTCCGCGTGGCCCCCCGTGAAGCAGCCAGCCATGGTGTCGACCTCACGCACCAGGCTGATCCCTGGCGTATCAGGATCGGCAAGGAACATCGTTGCACCGTCCTCGCCTTCCATCTTTGCCATGATGATGTAGACGCCTGCGCCGTGTGCCCCGGTGATCAGCCACTTGCGCCCGTTGATGACGAAGTGATTTCCGTCACGCCGCGCGCTCGTCCTGAGATTTCCAGGATCGGCGCCGGCACCGCCATCAGGCTCAGTCATCAGAAAGGCTGAGCGGATCTCCGCCCGGACAAGGGGGGCAAGGTAGCGCTGCTTCTGCTCGTTGGTCGCGATCAATTCGAGCATGTGCATGTTGCCCTCGTCAGGGGCGTGAATATGCATCGCAACTGGACCGAGCAGCGAATAGCCCGCTTCCTCGAACACGATCGCGCGACCGACGTGGCTCAGGCCAAGGCCGCCCCACTCCTCCCCCGCCTGGGGCGCAAGCAACCCCGCAGCGCGTGCCTTTGTGTTGAGTTCAATTCGGAATTCATCGCTCATGTGTCCGGCCAGGGCGCGCGGGTCGGCTTCCATCGGAATGATGTCGCGGGCGATGAAGTTGCGCGTCCTATCTTTGAGACGCTCGTGGGTGTCTGACAAAGCGAAGTCGATCATCGTGGGCCTTGTATGGCTGATCGGTACAGCGCGTGGGTCGCGCAAGCGCCCCATCCGATCGGGGCGCATCCAATGCTGCCCGCCAGCGCCGGGTTAGGCAACCGGCAAGGACGCATAGGGGGACGGCAAGGGGGGCCGACTTGACCGCTTCTCCCATCGGCGGCATCGGTCCGCTCATTTTGCGAGCAGGGCCAGCCTCAGACGGCCAGTCTCAGACGGCCAGCATCAGGTCCATTCCCAGGGCGGGTGTGGGCTGTAGAGCCGGACCCTTAGCGGCCGTGGGCCGCTCGCGCCAGAGGCCAACCGCGGCGCGTGCGATGACGAAGACGCGTGTTGGGCTTCTTGCAGCGAAGTTTTGAGGCGGTCTCCCGCGTCTCGATCATAACAGAACATCAAACTTGCCGGGGTCGCTCTGAGCGCGACAATCGTTCGACGCCTCCAGCGGAAGACAACGCGTACCGCGATCACGACATCAGAACGCGGTTACGACCGGGTGCAACGCTCGTGTTGCGTCGCTCACGCTTGGTCCCCACCTTCTGCAGTATCGCCTGCCAAGCGTCAGTGACAAAAGCAAGACAAGAATCAAGACGTTGCTCGTGTTCCCTGCGTCTCCGACACGTGGTCAATCGGGTGCTGCAAAGGAGACCAATTGTCGGAGACGGAACAGTCGAATGTTCGCCGCCCGCCGCGTTGGCTTGCAATCTGGACGCCCGTCTGGACTGAAGCTGACCCTGCCGATCAATGCCGGGTCGGCGGCGGCCTATCGTCGTCACTCAACTGCGGCAGCTGAACCCCGACGTCGTTGGCAGGCTTCACGCGCCCGTTGAGGTAGGCGGCCTCGTCGCCGCCGAGGGAGTTCAAGACCGACTTCGGCGGCTGCTGCGGGATAACTGGTGAAGTGGCCCCCTGGTCGCGCGGCGGCGACCTGAGCATGCCATTCAAGTCGGTTGCCAAAGCTGCTGGCCGAGGCTGCTCGTTCGGGCTTGCGGCCTGGCGTGCGATCTCGAATTCGGTCTGCGTCCAGTCGATCTCGACTTCCCGCGATGACTTCAGGGCGCGATAGGGAAGGCCAACGACCGACGCGTTGCCGGTCTTGCGCTTGAACTCGACGGAGCGGATCATCTCGCGAATGCGCGGCTGGATTTCTGTCCGCCACCGCGTTCCATTGAACACGCCGTAGTGTCCGACGCCCGGCTGAACGTAATGATAGCGCTCGTCGATTGGGACGTTGGGGCACAGGCTTTGGGCTGCTTCCGTTTGGCCGAGCCCGCAAATGTCGTCGCGTTCGCCTTCAACCGTCATGAGGGCTGTCTTGCGGATCGCGCTCGGATCAATGCGTTCGCCGCGATGCATCATCTTGCCCTTGGGCAACAGATGCTGCTGGAAGACTGCGTTCACGGTCTGCAGGTAAAACTCTGCCGGCAGATCCATGACTGCGAGATACTCTTCGTAGAATTCGCGGTGCTGCTGGACCGAATCCTTGTCGCCTTTGACGAGATTGTCGAACAGCTTGAGGTGCGCGCGCGTGTGCCGCTCGAGGTTCATGGTCATGAACCCCGTCAGCTGAACAAAGCCTGGATAGACCTCGCGCATGAACCCCATGTTCGGGAATGGGACTCGCGCGATGACGTTCGATTTGAACCAGCTGAGCGGCTTGTCTTCCGCGAGCTTGTTGACTTGCGTCGGATTGCGGCGCGTGTCGATCGGTCCGCCCATCAGCGTCAACGAGTTGGGCTGATTCTGCATGTCATTGCGTGCCATATAGGCGGTGGCGGCAAGTGCCGGAACGGCGGGCTGGCAGACCGCAATGACGTGCAGGTTTGGGCCTAGGAACTGATAGAATTCAACAAGGTAATCAATGAAGTCATTCAGGTCGAAACTGCCGAGATACAGTGGCACGTCGCGGGCATCGACCCAGTCCGTGATATAGACGTCATGCTCTGGCAGCATCGCAGCAACCGTGCCGCGCAGCAACGTTGCATAATGGCCGGACATGGGCGCGATGATCAGCACCTTTGGGTCGGTACGATGACCCGCCACGGAGACGTCGCGCTCGAAATGCAGAAGATTGCAGAACGGCTTGGAGAGGACCGTCGTTTCCTTGACGGGAACCTCAAGTCCGAAGATGCGGGTCGTTTCGATCCCCCATTCAGGCTTACCATAGCGTCGCGTAACGCTCTCGAAGACATCGCACGCGGCCGCGATTTGCTTGGCCTGCGGCGTCCAGCCAAACGGATTGAATGGCGACCGTACCGAGAATTTAATCGCCCGCGCGGCCATGCGCCACGGCGCGACCATGACGTGAGCGGCCTCATAGGCGGCATATTGCATAGATCATCTCCGGCTGACGTCGTCGCAGTCGCTCCTGCAACCGTGCTGCAGTGCAGCACCATTCGATCAGGATAGCAACCAGTCCTGCAGGAAGTGTTGCGGAAGTACATCCAAAGGGGGACAGCTTCGGTCAACGGGAGGCTCGGCCGCCACTGCCTAGTACCCGCTTTCGGTAGTTCGTCTGTCACCCTCGCCAGGCGCCGAAACGGACTTCGGAAAGCAAAGGAAACTAAATCGAATTGATCCGATCGGTGAGGCGCAATCGCCAGTCCGTCAGCTCACATGCTGGCGTAGCGCGGGGAGGGGCGCGCAAGCGCCCCGTGTCAGACGTTTACTGCTATTTGATCCGCTCCAGGATCGACACGTAGTTCGCAACAGCGGCCCCGCCCATATTAAAGATTCCGCCGAGCTTGGGCGCCGCAAGCTGCATGTCACCGGCGTCGCCCGTAAGCTGCATGGCGCTCAGCACATGCATGGACACGCCCGTCGCCCCGATTGGATGGCCCTTTGCCTTCAGCCCGCCCGATGCGTTCACAGGCAGCTTGCCGTTCTTCTCGGTCCAGCCCTCCTCGATCGCACGCGCGCCCTGCCCCTCAGGCGTCAGCCCCATGGCCTCATATTCGATCAGCTCTGCGATCGTGAAGCAATCGTGGGTTTCGACGAAGGAGAGATCGTCGAGCGTGATGCCGGCCTCGCCGAGGACGCTCGACCAGGCTTTGGCGCAGCCCTCGAACTTCAGGATGTCCCGCTTTGACATCGGCAAAAAGTCCTGAACGTGCGCGAGCGCGCGGAATGCGACCGCCCGCGGCCGGGACAGGGCCGTTGAAATGTCGCAAAGGACGAGCGCCGCAGCACCGTCCGAGACGAGGGAGCAGTCCGTCCGTTTGAGAGGGCCTGCAACGTAAGGGTTTTTGTCACTCTCAGCGCGGCAGAACTCGAAGCCGAGGTCCTTGCGCATCTGCGCGAACGGATTGGAAACGCCATTGCGGTGGTTCTTTGCTGCAATCTTCGCAAGCGCGTCGGATTGGTCACCGTGGCGCTGGAAATAGGCAGCTGCAATCGTGCCGAAGACACCGGCAAACCCGGCAGGCGTGTCCCCGTCCTCCGGCAGGTAGGAGGCTTTCAGGAGGTTCTTGCCGATCTCGGGAGCGGGCGTTGTGGTCATTTGCTCGACGCCGACGACGAGCACCACGCGGGCGCGGTTGGCTTCGATCGCCATGACACCTTGATGCACCGCCGCTGAGCCGGTCGCGCAAGCGTTCTCGACGCGCAGTGCTGGCTTGAACCGCAGGTCCGGCGAGGCCTGAAGGACGAGCGAAGCCGTGAAGTCTTGGGCCGAAAAGCCACCATTGAAGTGGCCGAGCAGGATGCGATCGACATCCTTGGCTTCGAGGCCGGCGTGCTCGAGTGCGCGGTTCGCAACCTCGACGATCAGGTCCTCCACGGTGCGGTCGGAGTGCTTACCGAAGGGCGTGTGGGCATATCCGACGATGGCGGCCGTCATGGCGGTTCTCGCTTTGAAGTTGGCTCGATGGATGTCTGCTCGGTCGACGGCCTGTCGAAACGGTCTCGCGATTTCGGCCCGGGCGGCCCTCCTTTGGGCGGCTCTGCTCGGGCGTAGAGCGGCCGATCCATAAGGCCTGACCCAACCCCTGCGACCCTGTCATGGCGACGCGTCGACAGCAACCGGCAACACTCGTACCCTATTTCCGCCGTTCGTCTGTCAATCGTGCCGGGCGCCGAAACGAACTAGGGAAAGCAAAGGGTACGAGTAATATCAGGATCTCTTACCGCTTTTCGATCAGACGTGCCTGGAAGGCGGGCATTTGCGGACGGTGCAGGGACTTCTATCGGCGTTACGAGATCACAGCTCTCGGCAGTTGGCCAGTTCCGGCGCCTTATTCGGGCCTCTCCGGTGCAGCGAGGCCGTTGCTCGACATCCGATAGGCGTGCGCGGTGTAGGTTCCGAGCACCTTCAATTCGCTCGAGAAGAACGACAGTTCTTCGAGCGCAAGCCGGACGTTGTGATCATTCGGATGGCCCTCGATGTCAGCATAGAACATCGTCGCCGTGAATTTGCCGCCGATCTGATAGCTCTCGAGCTTCGTCATGTTGACGCTGTTGGTGGCGAACCCGCCGAGGGCCTTGTAAAGCGCTGCTGGGACGTTCCTGACACGGAAGATGAATGTCGTCACGCAGGGGCCGTCATCGGGCTCGGCATCGTCGGGCTCGCGCGACAGAATCACAAAGCGCGTCGTGTTGTGGGCTGCGTCTTCGACATCACGTGCCAGGATCTCGAGCCCGTAGGTTTCAGCGGCCAACGCAGGACCAAGTGCAGCTTTCGTCGGGTCGCCCCATTCAGCGACGCGCCGTGCAGCACCTGCAGTGTCCCCTGCCACATGACCGCGCGCCCCGAGCTGGCGCAGGATGCGTCGGCATTGGCCGAGTGCGTGGACATGACTGTAGACGTCCCGGATCGTGTCGAGCTTGGCACCAGGGATCGCCATGAGCTGCGTCTTGATGCGCAGAAAATGCTCTCCGACGATATAAAGGTCAGCCTCGGGTAGCAGGTGATGGACGTCAGCGACGCGGCCGGCCAGTGTATTCTCGATTGGGATCATCGCATATTTGGCTTCGCCGTCGCGCACGGCAGCGAGTGCATCCTCAAAGGTGGGGCAAGGAATGGGGTCGAGGCGCGGGAAGGCTTCAAGGCAGGCGACGTGGGAATTGGCGCCAGGCTCGCCTTGGTAGGAGATGCGGCCGGTCTGGAACTGCGTTTTGGGCATGGGACCTCGGGATAGGGGCTTGAGCGCTGTGCGTGCGATTGCGTTCGCGGGGCTGCCTTGCGGGCAGTTGTCAATTCAGGGCGTTAGTTCACGCCTCGGGTGACAGCAAGGCTCGCACGCGGTCGAGATCCGCCTGCGTGTCGACGCCAATCGGAACCGTGTCGACGATCGCGACATCGATCCGCATTCCGTTTTCAATCGCACGCAGCTGTTCGAGCTTCTCGCGATCTTCCAGTGGGGATCGAGGCAGGCTCACGAAGCGTTCGAGCGCGCTGCGCCTGTAGGCATAAATTCCGATGTGGTGGTAGAGCGGCCCATCGCCGTAGGGTGCTGTTGCGCGCGTGAAGTAGAGGGCGCGCATGCTGTTCGGGCGGACCATGCCAACGCGCGTCCCGACGATCTTGACGACATTGGGCGACGACTTTTCGGCCTCGTCTTCGATCTCGGCTGCGGCTGTGACGATATCGGTCTCACGGTCGCGCAGGCCAGCGACACAGGCGCGGATGACGGCAACGTCGACGGTCGGAAGATCACCCTGCAGGTTGACGAGGACATCGCAGTGGATATCGGGGTCCACCTTGCTGATGGCCTCGAAGATGCGATCGGAACCTGACTGGTGTTCGGCGCGTGTCAAGACGACTTCGCCGCCGACGGTCCGGACGACGGCCGCAATGTCCTCGCTGTCGGTCGCAACGATGACGCGGCCGACCTCTGCCGCCACAGCTTTGCGCCACACGTGGACGATCATGGGCTCGCCATGGATATCCGCGAGTGGCTTGTTGGGGAGGCGGGTCGATTGGAGGCGGGCCGGGATGGCGACGATCGCTTGTGTCATCGGGCTACCTAAGTTGACGCAGGAAGAGGCGCACGGGTCAAACGAGGCGCGACCCGCCGCGTTGAGAACCAAGATGTCTGCGATGGCCCCAATTCTCGGCCGCCGCAACCGTTTCGTAAGCGGGTGGAGATCAAATTCGAGACCGAATCAGCACGCCGCACGACCTCAAGGACGATCCGTATCGCCCGCCCTGAAGCGACCGCGGATCGCGGCATCGCGCCATGCTGACAGTGACAATTCGCCACCGGGAAATGCCGAAGCGTTTGGACCACCTATCGCTCGACGGTTGGCGAAAGGTCTAGGGGCCGCGCGCCTGACGGTGTGCTATCCGGCGGCCGGCAGAGTGGGTCGACACGCGGAATGAGCGAGGTGAAGTCACGCCGATGGACACGATGGAATTTAATAAGTTCGCTGGAGCCGTGCTGGCGGCGCTTCTCGTGGCCTTTGGTGGCAGCACGCTGATCCACGAGCTTGTGGCCCACAAGGCAAAGAGCGGCGAGAAGGCAGCTCAAGAGGTTGCTTCCGCAGCACCCGAGCGCCAGCAGACTGCAGCAGCGTCGAGCGATGCAGCGCCGACCCGCGCGACGACGTCAGCGCCGACTGCAGCCGCAGAGGCTTCGTTTTTCGCGGAAGTTCAGCCGTTGCTTGCGTCCGCATCGGCCGAGGCTGGCCGCAACGTTTTCGGGCAATGCCGAGCCTGCCACACCCCGGATGAAGGGGGAGCGAACCGTGTCGGGCCGAACCTATGGGGCGTTGTCGGGCGCGACGTCGCGTCTGTTGACGGGTTTCGGTACTCGAACGCGTTTGCTGCGATCGAAGGAGCTTGGACCTACGAAAAGCTTGTCGAGTTCACCCATGCGCCGCGTCGCTGGGCGCCAGGTAACAGGATGGCGTTCAACGGCATTTCTCGGCCTCAAGACATGGCGAACCTGATGGCTTATCTGCAGTCCCTGTCGAGCGATCCAGTTCCTTTCGAAACCGCCGCTGCAGAGCCCGTCGGCCAGGAGCAGGATGCGCCGCAGGCAGGCGATGCGCAGCAGCCAGCGGCGGCAGGTGGGTCGCAATAGCGATCACAGCCGTGCCGCGGAGTGGTGCTTATTAAAATTTCGACACAAACAGCCTCGCCAACTTTTTGGCGGGGCTGTTTGCATCTATACGTTCCTCCGGCGCTCCCGTGCTGCCGATCAGAAGGCGCAGCCTCACGCTTAGCAGGCGCTTTCAGCGACTTCGGACGGTCGTTGCTAGGGTAAAAGGGGGCGTGCAATGGCGCGGCTTCGGTCGGCGCGAACAGCAATGAGACGTTCGCGCAAGTCGCCACTGGGGTTGCCGGTGATGTCCTGCGTCTCGCGGGCGCATATCGCGCTGCACGAGATCCTGTCGTAACATTGGTGCTTGTTCGGAGGCTCCGTCGACTGTGACACCCCTCGCGCTGATCGTCCCCATCACCCGATCCGTTACCCGATCCGTCATTCGAGCCGCCGCAGGCCGGCTCGGGAGAGCGGCGCAGGGAGTTGTCTCTGCCTGCGGCGCAGCAGTCCGACACAGTTTACGTCGTTCAACGTCGCCCATAGCCCTGTTGTGCCGCGTTGCTGCTTTCGCGATCGCAGCCATCGCAGCATTCAGCGCCGCGCAAGCCTCGGCCAACGACGTGCCTCGCCAGCATGCGCTCTCCCTGGTCGATCCCCCTCGTTACGCCAACGATTTCACTCACTTCAGCTTCGTCAACCCCGAGGCGCCGAAGGGCGGTCGCGTGCGCCAGTACGCGCTCGGAACGTTCGATAGCCTCAATCCATTCTCGATCCGCGGCAACTCCGCGATCGGGCTCACACTGACGCACGACTCGCTGATGTTCACGACGCCTGATGAGGTGTCTGTGGAATACTGCCTGATCTGCGAGTGGGTGAGCCATCCGCCTGATTTCTCGTCGGTAACGTTCAAGATTCGCGACGAGGCTCGCTTTAGTGATGGCACCCCGATCACGACGGCAGACGTGATCTGGTCGCTTGAGGCCATCAAGAAGGCGAACCCGCGCTTTGATGCCTATTACAAGAATGTCGTTGGGGCCGAAGAGACGGGGCCAAACGAGGTCACCTTCCGTTTCGATCAGGCGAACAATCGCGAGCTGCCGCAGATCGTCGGCCAGCTTTACGTGCTGTCGAAAGCCTATTGGACCGGAACCACGGCTGACGGTCGCCAGCGCGACCTCGGCGCGAGCCTGTCGGAAGCGCCAGTCTCATCAGGTCCTTATGTGGTTGCAGACTTCGAGTTCGGGCGCCGCATTCGCTACCGGCGCAGCGATGCCTACTGGGCGCGGGACCTGCCGGTGATGCGAGGCCTTTTCAACTTCGATGAACTCGTTTGGGATTACTTCCGAGACCAGACAGCGGCATTTGAAGCGTTCAAGGCTGGCGATCTCGACTTCTGGACCGTGTCGAGCGCGAAGCAGTGGGCGACAGAGTTCAATTTTGCCGCAGCGAATGATGGGCGCGTGAAGCGGGATGCGTTTCCCATTCTGAGTGTCGCCCCGATGCAAGCGTTCGTCATGAACCTCAGGCGGCCGGTGTTCGCTGACCGGCGCGTGCGACAGGCCTTCAATCTCGCGTTCGATTTCGAATGGGCCAATCGCAACCTGTTCTACGAGCAGTACGAACGTCTCGCGAGCTACTTCGACAATTCCGAACTCGCGGCGCGCGGCCTGCCGGAGGGACGCGAGCTCGAACTGCTCAATGAAGTGCGCGACAAGGTGCCAGCTGAGGTGTTCACGACCCCCTATGCCAATCCCGTGAACATTACGACGCGCGACACGCGGGATAACCTTCGCACTGCGTCAGAGTTGCTCAAAGAGGCCGGCTGGCAGGTTCAGAGCCGCGTGCTGACGAATGCAGCCGGCCAGAAGTTACAGGTGGAGTTTCTGCTCGTCAGCCCACTGTTTGAACGGATCGTGCTCCCCTATATCCGCCAACTCGCGCGTCTTGGGATTGAAGCGACCGTCCGCGTGGTTGATTCCTCTCAGTACCAGCAGCGGACTGATACATTCGATTTCGACATCATTGTCGACAGCTTCCCGCAGTCGTTCTCGCCCGGCAACGAACAGCGTGATTTCTGGGGTTCAGCGGCCGCCGACCGCGAGGGCAGCCGCAACACGATCGGTATCAAGAACCCAGCGGTCGATGCACTCATCGACAAGGTGATCTTCGCAAGCAGCCGCGCAGAACTCGTCGCTGCCACGCGCGCGCTCGACCGTGTGCTGTTGTGGAACCATTACGTGGTGCCTCAATGGCACTCGCCGACGCTGCGGTTTGCCTGGTGGGACCGCTATGAGTGGCCAGAGCGGCTCGCAAAGCTCAATCCCAGTTTCCTGCTCACAGGCTGGGCGCGGGAGGCCAAGCAATGATCTCGAATGCTGCCTCGCTCCGGATACGAGCCTGCAATTGCCAGCGGCCGCTGGTCGTCCGTCGCCTTGCGTTTTGGCTCGCGCTTGCCTTGGCGCCAGCCATGTTCGCGAGCGGTGCCGGTGCGCCAGCACGTGCGGAAACGCCCCGCCATGGTCTCTCGGCGTTCGGCGATCTCAAGTATCCAGCAGACTTCACGCATTTCGAGTATGTGAACCCCGATGCGCCCAAAGGCGGGCGATTGTCGCGCATCGGGACTGCGGGCCTGACAACGTTCGACAGCTTCAATGCGTTCATTCTCCGCGGCGACGCAGCCCAGGGGCTGTCGCTGGTATTCGACACGCTGATGGCTCCTGCCGATGACGAACCTGATTCCGTTTATGGGCTCGTCGCACACCAGGCGAGCGTTGCGGCGGACCGGCGCTCGGTGATCTTCGAGATGCGCCCCGAGGCGCGGTTTGCAGATGGTTCACCCGTTACATCCGCGGATGTCGTGTTCTCGTTCGAAACGCTGAAAACCAAGGGACATCCGAACTATCGTACCCTGCTGCGCGACGTGGTGGCCGCAGAGGCTCTTGGCCCCCACAGCGTTCGGTTCATGTTCGAGGGTGAAACCCTGCGCGACCTGCCGACGACGGTTGCGACGCTGCCCATCCTCTCGAAAGCATTCTACGCGACGCGCGAGTTCGACCAGACGACGCTCGAGCCGCCACTCGGATCCGGCCCTTACGCGGTCGCGGAGTTCCGCCAGGGCAGTTTCGTGACGTATCGCCGCCGCGCAGACTATTGGGGCGCCGAACTGCCGGTTAACCGAGGGCGGTGGAACTTCGATGAGGTCCGCTTCGAGTACTTCCGCGATCGCACCGCCGAACTCGAGGCGCTGAAGGCTGGCACGTTCGATCTTCGCGAAGAGTTCACGTCGAAGGACTGGGCGACCGGGTACGATATTCCGCAGGTGCGCGAGGGTCGCTTGGTGCTCACGACACTGCCTGATGCGCGGCCCTCTGGCGCGCAGGGGTACTTCATCAACACGCGGCGCAGCAAGTTTGCCGACGCGCGGGTGCGCGAGGCGCTGGGGCTGGCATTCGACTTCGAGTGGACAAATGCCAACCTCTTCTATGACCTCTATAAGCGCACGGCGAGTTACTTCGAGAACTCAGAGCTCAAGGCCACCGGGCTTCCAAGCGAGGCCGAACTCGCCGTGCTCGAGGCGTTTCGCGATCAGCTGCCGGCGTCCATCTTCACCGAACCTGCGGTCGAGCCACCGGTCTCGGATGGAAGTGGGAGTGATCGTCGACTGCTGCGCCGCGCGATCGAGCTGCTCGAAGCGGCCGGCTGGCAGGCGCGCGGGCGCCAGCGGGTCAACGCAGCCGGTGAGGTCCTGGAGGTCGAGATCCTCGACAACTCGCCGTCGTTCGACAGGGTCCATCAGCCCTATTTGCGCAACCTTGAGCGTATCGGTGTTGTTGCAACCGTGCGCCGTGTCGATGCAGCCCAATACGAACGCCGCGTGAAGTCGTTCGATTTCGATCTGACACCGCGGCGCTACGTCTTCGGGCGGACCCCTGGTCTTAACCTGCTGAGCTATATTGGCAGTGATGCTGCTGACCAGGAGGGCAGCTTCAATCTCTCGGGCATTCGAAACCCTGTGATCGATGCGTTGGTCGAGCAGGCCGTCGTTGCAGGGTCGCGCGAAGAACTGACAACCGTGGTACGAGCGCTCGACCGGGTTTTGCGCACTGGCCACTATTGGGTGCCCCACTGGTACAAGGCATCTCACAATATCGCGCATTGGAACCGGTTCTCATGGCCGGACATTAAACCGCGCTACGCGGACGGCGTGAACGATACATGGTGGTTCGATGCTGCAAAGGCGGCCTCGATCACCAGATAGGTCGCGCCGTGACGGAAACGGCTGATCCGCGATCGAGCGTTGACCGCGGCGCGCGCTTGGGTGAGGTGACCGTGCCCGACGGTGCGTCTGACCGGATGGGCGTACTTGGCCTCGACTTTCGCCCAACCGCGGGTCTTCGCGGGACCGGGGTGCGCTGACGGGGCGCGTATGCCGTAGAAGCGCGTTGACGCTCATGGTGACCGAAGGGGTACGTGCAGGCATGGCCAGCTATCTGCTGAAGCGCATCCTCCTGATCTTTCCGACGCTGTTCGGGATCATGGTGGTCAGCTTTGCGATCGTTCAGTTTGCTCCGGGCGGCCCGATCGAGCGGATTATCGCTCAGGTCTCGGGCACTGACGTGTCGGCAACGGATCGGATCGGCGGTGGCCAGTCGGATGGGATCAGCCAGCCAGGTGGTACCCAGGGTCTGGGCATCGGCACGGACGTGACGGCGAAATACCGGGGCGCTCAGGGTCTCGATCCGGAGTTCATCAAGGAGCTTGAACGCCAGTTTGGCTTCGACAAGCCGCCCCTCGAGCGGTTTGTCCTGATGATGACGAATTATCTGATGTTCGATTTCGGGCGCAGTTATTTTCGCGACATCGCCGTCATTGATCTGATCACCGAAAAGCTCCCCGTGTCCATCTCGCTCGGCATCTGGATGACGTTACTCACCTATCTGATCTCTATCCCACTCGGGATCAGAAAGGCCGTTCGGGACGGAGAGCCATTCGATACCTGGACGTCCGGCGTGCTGGTTGTCGGTTATGCCATTCCAGGCTTCCTGATCGCCGTGCTGCTGCTCGTCCTGTTCGCCGGCGGTTCGTTTCTGCAGATCTTTCCATCGCGAGGCTTGTTCAGCGACAATTGGAACGAATTATCGCTTTGGGGAAAGGTCCTGGACTATTTCTGGCACCTCGCCTTGCCGCTGTTTGCGATCGCTCTCGGCTCGTTTACGACGATGGCGTTCCTGACCAAGAATTCGTTTCTAGACGAAATCCGCAAGCAGTACGTCTTGACCGCGCGGGCGAAGGGCTTGACGGAGCGACAGGTGCTTTACGGTCACATCTTTCGCAATGCCATGCTGCTTATCATCGCTGGCTTTCCTGGCGCGTTCATCTCGGCGTTCTTTTCGGGAAGCCTTCTCATCGAAACGATCTTCTCACTCGATGGCCTGGGGCTGCTGGGATTTGAAAGCATCATAAACCGGGATTATGCGGTCGTTTTCGCGACCCTCTACATTTTCGCCCTGCTTGGGCTTGTCGTGAACCTGCTGTCGGACTTCGTCTACACGCTCGTCGATCCGCGGATCGACTTTGAAAGCCGGGAGGTCTGACGCATGGACGCCAAGACCCCGCCGGAACTTGCCGTCGCTGAGGGCGCAGCCGTTGGCCGGGGCGCTGATGCGCTGCTGAGCCGGGAACGCGCACGGGCCAGTTGGCGGCGCAGGTTCACTTTGACGCCGATCAACCGCCGCCGATGGGAGAACTTCAAAGCCAATCGCCGCGGTTACTGGAGCCTTTGGTTGTTCCTGGTGCTGTTCGTCGCATCGATCTTTGCGGAGGTGATCGCCAACGACAAGCCGATCCTCGTGAGATACAATGGCGAGTGGCTGTTTCCTGTTTTGGTCGATTATCCCGAAGAGAAATTCGGCGGTTTTCTTGCTGTGACCGACTATAAGGATCCGTTCATCCAGGATGAGATCAACGCAAATGGCTGGATGGTCTGGCCGCTCGTTCGATATTCCTATCGGTCCATCAACAAGGATTTTCCTAGGCTCGAAGCCTCGGATGGGCGCTGTCTCGGCTTCCCGGCGCCACCGCCTTGGGCGACGAACCTCAGGCCTTGTGATGCGCCGCCCGATCAAGTGGCCCGCTATATGACGTGGGGCAACACCAATTGGCTCGGCACCGACGATCAGGGCCGCGATGTGGTCGCACGGCTGATCTACGGTTTCCGGATTTCGGTGCTGTTCGGCCTGATCTTGACTGTGTTTGCGTCGCTGGTCGGGATCGCGGCCGGTGCGATCCAGGGCTATTTTGGCGGCCTCGTGGACCTGATTTTCCAGCGGGTTCTGGAGATCTGGTCATCGATCCCGTCGTTGTACGTTTTGATCATCATTTCGTCGGTCCTTGTTCCGGGCTTCTGGACCCTGCTCTTCGTGCTGCTGCTGTTTCAGTGGGTGTCGCTCGTCGGCGTGGTCCGGGCCGAGTTTCTGCGAGCGCGTAACTTCGAATACGTGACGGCTGCCCGCGCGCTCGGCGTCTCCAACACGACGATCATGGTCAAGCATCTCCTGCCGAATGCGATGGTGGCGACGTTGACGTTCCTGCCGTTCCAGCTATCAGGTTCGATCACAGCGCTGACGGCGCTCGACTTCCTTGGCCTCGGTCTGCCGCCCGGCTCACCCTCGCTCGGTGAATTGCTGCAGCAGGGAAAATCCAACCTGCAGGCGCCGTGGCTCGGCCTCTCGGCCTTCTTCTCGATCGCCGTGCTCTTGAGCCTGCTTATCTTCGTCGGTGAGGCGGTGCGAGATGCGCTCGACCCGCGCAAGACGTTTCGATGATGTCGAGGGCCAGGCTGATGACGAGACGCGTCTGCGGTCGGCCTGATGCCGCGTGCGGCCCGCGCGACGAAAGGGGCGATCAATGACGGCGCAGGCTTCCAACCCGGTGCACGCCGCAAACCTCGTGCGCGTGCGCAACCTGTCGGTTGACTTCACGGTCCAGGGCCGCACGACGAACGCCGTCAAGCGCGTGTCGTTTGCGATCGGGCGCGGCGAGACCGTGGCGCTCGTCGGTGAATCCGGCTCGGGAAAAACCGTTTCCGCGCTCTCGATCTTGAAGCTGCTGCCCTATCCATCGGCGTCGCACCCGAGCGGGGAAATCTATTTTGAAGGCCGTAACCTGCTTTCGCTGCCTGAAGACGAGATGCGCCGTGTCCGTGGCGACCGCATCTCCGTGATCTTCCAGGAGCCGATGACGTCGCTCAATCCACTCCATCCGATCGAGCAGCAGGTCGGCGAGGTTTTGCGGGTCCACAAGAACCTGTCGCGAGAGGAAGCCCGCGCGCGTACGCTCGAGCTGTTGAGCCGGGTCGGCATTCGTGAGGCTGAAAAGCGTTTGGCGGCCTATCCTCACCAGCTCTCCGGCGGCCAACGCCAGAGGGTGATGATTGCGATGGCGCTCGCCAACGAGCCGGATCTCTTGATCGCAGACGAGCCAACGACCGCACTCGACGTCACCATTCAAGCGCAAATCCTGGAGCTCTTGAAGGAACTGCAGGCCGAACTCGGCATGGCGCTGCTCCTGATCACCCACGACCTCGGCATCGTCCGGAAAATGGCCGAGCGCGTCTACGTCATGCAGAATGGGTCGGTCGTCGAGGAAGGCCCGACGCGGGATGTGTTCTCCGCGCCCCAGCACCCCTACACCCGCCATCTTCTCTCGGCCGAGCCCAAGGGCGCGCCGCCGAAAGATGACCCGACAGCCCCTGTCGTCGTCGAGACCCGTGGCCTCAAAGTTTGGTTTCCCATCCGGCGCGGGCTGCTGCGGCGCACGGTCGACCATGTCCGGGCTGTCGACGGGATAAGCCTGACGCTGAGGCGGGGCCAGACTGTCGGCGTCGTCGGCGAATCGGGCTCGGGCAAGACGACGCTCGGCCTTGCAATTCTGAGATTGATCGCGTCGAAGGGGCCGGTCCTTTATCTTGGACGCGATATCCAGGGCTTTTCATCGCGTCAGATGCGCCCCATGCGCCGCGAGATGCAGATCGTCTTCCAGGATCCATACGGTGCATTGTCGCCGCGCCTGTCCGTTTCCCAGATCATCGAGGAGGGCTTGATGATCCAGGACCCCTCGATGGATTACGACGCGCGGCGCGAACGGGTCGGGCGCGCCTTGTCCGATGTCGGACTCGATCCCGAAACAATGGATCGCTATCCGCATGAGTTTTCAGGCGGCCAGCGCCAGAGGATCGCGATTGCGCGCGCCATGGTGCTCGAGCCGAAGTTCGTCATGCTCGACGAACCCACCAGCGCGCTCGACATGAGTGTTCAGGCCCAGATCGTCGATCTTTTGCGGGACCTGCAAAAGCAGCGCGATCTTTCATACCTGTTCATCAGTCATGACCTCAAGGTTGTCCGTGCCTTGTCCAATTACGTGATCGTTCTCCGCAACGGTGTCGTCGTAGAGGAGGGACCTTCGGAGCGCGTCTTCACGGCGCCCGAGACCGACTATACGAAGGCTCTGCTCGCAGCGGCGTTCGATCTGCAAGCGGTGAAGCTTGCAGCCGTCGCGCAATGACGCTGATGTGCTAAGATCGGTGTCCCGACACTTCAGTCCGGTTCGCAGTTCGTGCACGGCCCAGGGTCGGAGCCGGAACATGATCAGCGCCGTGCTGCGCGTCTGCCAAATGACGAACCGCACGCGGTTAGCCGCGCTTCGGTCTTACGGTGCGCGCCTGCGGCAGGAACCGTTCTGTGTCACGATCGCAAACGACCAATGGAGCGCCAACCGATGAAGCCACCCTTGGAAACGGTATTTGCGGTCGCCGACGACGTCGTCCAGCCGGTGACGATCACCCCCGTCGTCAAGGGCCGCCTTGAATCAGTTGCAGACCTCACCAGCCGTGATCGCGCCTGGATCGAGAGCCACAGGTTCGAGGGCGCCAAGGCGACATGGCTTGGGCTTCCCACCGATACCGGCGCGCTCGGCAGGGTTCTCGTTGGTCTCGGGCGTCCCGATGCGGGTGACCCGTGCGGACCTGAAGTTCTCAACCTCGGCCGGGCGCCGACGTTGCTGCCGCCCGGCACTTACCGGATCGATGAACGAGCGGCTGGTGAACACGATCTCGAACTCGCGGCGATTGCCTGGGGGCTTGGCGGCTACCGCTACACCGCAGTCAGGACCGATCGGACCGAGCCGCGCCGGCTCGTTCTGCCGCAGGGCATCCGCACGGAGAGAGTGAAATCGATCGTGCAGGCGATCCATCTCGGCCGCGACCTGATCAATGCTCCGGCCAACGCCCTCGGGCCGAGCGAACTTGCAGACGTGGTGGCCTCGCTCGCCGCCGAGTTCGGCGCTGATCTCACCGTCTATCGCGGTGAGGACCCCGCCTTCGCCGAACAGTTTCCGCTGATCCGTGCCGTCGGACAGGCGAGCCCGAGACTTCCGCGCGTGATTGACCTGCGCTATGGACCCCGTGGCGCTCCGAAGCTGACGCTGGTTGGCAAAGGCGTCTGTTTCGATACCGGCGGGCTCGATATCAAGCCGTCTTCGGCGATGCTGCTGATGAAGAAGGACATGGGCGGAGCCGCCGTCGCGATCGCACTCGCTGCGATGATCATGCAGCTGCAGGTTCCGGTCAGCCTCCGCCTGCTCGTTGCTGCAGCCGAAAATAGCATTGCCGGCAATGCCTTCAGGCCTGGAGACGTTATTCGTTCACGCGGCGGCAAGACTGTTGAGATCGGCAACACGGATGCCGAAGGTCGCCTCGTTCTTGCAGACGTCATGTCGCTTGCCGACGAGGAGACACCTGACGTCTTGATGACGTTCGCCACGCTGACCGGGGCGGCGCGCGTCGCCCTCGGGCCCGATCTGCCGGCGCTGTTTTCAACTGACGACGGCCTTGCTGCTTCGATTGAGCGCGCTGGCCTCGCGTGTGGTGATCCCGTCTGGCGGCTGCCGTTTTGGCCCGGCTACGAGCGCTTGCTTGATAGCGCAGTCGGCGACATCTCGAATGTCTCGGATGGCCCGTTCGCCGGCGCCTTAACCGCCGCGCTGTTCCTGAAGAAGTTCGTCAGCAGAACGAAAGCCTACGGCCACCTCGACTTGTATGCATGGCGCCAGACCGCGCGGCCGCTCGGGCCGAAGGGTGGCGAGGTGCAGACAGCGCGCGCAGTTCTGGCCGCCGTAGAGGCGATGATCGAGGCAGCTTGACGGCATGGACAGTGGGACCGCGTCAACGCTCATCGGGGGCATGTCTGATGGCCGCAAGGCTTGATCCGCGCCGGACCGCGATCCGGGACGATCTGATTGACAATCGGCTGCCGATCGATGGCGGTGAACGCAGGCGGGTTGAGCCCGTGGTGCGCGTCGTCTCGGTCCCTGTTGCGGCGCTGCGTGCGGGCCCGGAATTGGCTGCCCGGCGCACGTCCGAGATGCTCTTTGGTGAACGCGTCGACGTCTTCGAGATTGATCCCGCCGCCTCGACAGCATGGGTCCAGAGGCAGGTCGACGGGTATGTCGGCTACGTGGATGCTGTGGCCTTGGCAGAGCCTGCCGATGTGCCTGCAACGCATCGGGTCCGTGCCCTCGAGGCCTTCGTGTTCGCAGAGCCGGACATCAAGAGCATGGTGCTTGCGGCCGTTCCACTCAACGCGCGGTTGACAGCCGTGCACGACCCTTTCACCTCGAATGCGTTTCAGGGCGTCTCGTTTCGCGGCGGCGTTGGCTACCTCCACGCGCGCCAAGTCGCGCCGATCGATGCGCTCGAACGCGATTTCGTTGCGATCGCGGAGCGGCTCGTCGACACGCCCTATCTCTGGGGCGGCATTACCCGCCGCGGCCTTGATTGTTCGGGCCTTGTGCAATGTGCCCTGCACGCGCATGGGCAACCATGCCCGCGCGACAGCGACATGCAATTCAGCGAGCTTGGTCGACCACTCTTCGGGCCGGACGTGGTCGAGGGGCTCCTTGAGCGGCCCGATGACGCAGATATTGAGGGCTTCGAGCGTGGCGATCTGGTGTTCTGGTCGGGCCACGTTGGCATCATGACGGATGGCATCATGATGGTTCATGCAACGGCGCACTATATGTCCGTGGTGATCGAACCGTTCGCGACGGCGGCGCGGAGGATCGCGAAATCAGGCGGTACGTTCCTCGGCGCCCGCCGCCTCGAGGCTACCGGTGCCCATGCCGTGTAACAAATGATCCGGCATCTGATTTGCCGGGGTTAATCGTTTATTGAGGGCTGTGCCGGATTCTGACGCAGTGTGATCGATTCATCCTGCTCGCGGAGAAGCCCAGCATGCAGCCCGCCGACGCCTTCAGGTTCTCTGGCCTGCACCGTGTCCGCACGGTTGGCATGCTCCTCCTTGTCGCAATCGGCGCCGCCGGCTGCGCAAGCAACGGCGAAGGCCTGCTCAACGTGTCGCTATCGAACCCGTCAAACCAAGAAGCGGTCACGGGGCAAAGCGAACTGGAGCGCGCGATCGGCTACTGGCACGAGCGTTTCGAGAAAGACCCCCGCGACAAGACCGCGGCGCTTTCACTGGCTCGCAATCTGAAGGCTGCAGGCGACAACCGCCGTGCCTTCGCGGTGTTGCAGCAGGCCTCATTGTTCCACGGTCAGGATCGCGAGGTGGCCAGCGAATACGGCCGGCTCGCGATGCAGTTCGAGCAGGTCGCGCTGGCTGAGCGTCTGTTTGCGGTTGCCGATGACCCGGCGCGCCCGGACTGGCGCATCCTGTCGGCGCGTGGCGCAGCACTCGGCAAGCTTGGCCGGTTCGACGAATCTATAGAATTGTTCGAGAGGGCGCGCCGCATCGCGCCGAACGAGCCGACGATCACCAACAATCTCGCCATGGCCTACGTTGCAGCCGGGCAGCCGCAACGCGCCGAGCCCTTGCTGCAAGCAATCGCCTATCGACCCGATGCGACGCCGCGCATGCGCCAAAATCTTGCCCTCGTGCTCGGATTGCTCGGTCGGTATACGGAGGCGAAGGCGGTTGCTGCAGCCGACGGGGAATCGGCTGAAGCCTACGCTCGCATCGAGCAGGTCCGCCAGGCGTCTGGAACGCCGGATGCGACAATCGCTGTCCCAGGCACCAGTGTGACGCCGGTTGCCAGCAGGCCGCTTGCCCCGCCGCGCCGGTAAGGCTTGTCGAGAGGCAGTCCCGCTGGCGCCAGAACCCATCTGACGTCAGCCCGCAACCTTGCCGAAGTCTGCGACGGCGAGTGTCACAGCTCTGATCTCCGACAGGAGCTTCAGCCGATTAGCCCGAAGCTTCGGTTCCTCCGCGTTGACCGTGACGGAATCGAAGAACGCATCGACTGGCCCCCTGAGTTCGGCGAGCGCACTCATCGCGCCAGCGAAGTTCTCGACGTCGATCGCCGCGCGCGTGTCGAATTTCACCTTTGCGATCGCGGCTTCGAGTGCACGCTCGGCCGGCTCGACCAAAAGCGCCCCATCGGGGGCGCCTTCATGGAGGCGGCCGTCCCGCTTTTCTTCAGCGCGCAGGATGTTAGTCGCCCGCTTGACGCCGGCGATGAGGTTCACCCCGTCCTCGGTTTCGAGGAACTCCGTTAGCGCCTCGACCCTGCGCACGATCAGCGCAAGATCGTCCTGGCCGTCGAGGGCGAAGACGGCATCGATCAGATCGTGCCTTTTGCCTTGGTCGCGAAGGTAAACCTTAAGACGATCGGCGAAAAAGCCAAGCAGGTCGTCGGCAACGTCCTTGTCGACGGCGCCCGGGTGCGACCCGCCCTTTGCAAGTGCGGCCTGGGCCAACATGATCTTGCGCGTCAGCGCCAGCCTCAGGTCGTTCTCAATGCACGTCCTGATGATGCCGAGCGCGGCGCGCCGAAGCTGGTAGGGATCACCTGAACCCGTCGGCTTCTCGTCGATCGTCCAGAATCCGACCAGCGTGTCGAGCTTGTCGGCAAGCGCCACTGCAATGGATACGGGCTCGGTCGGCACATCGTCGCCGGCGCCCCGCGGCATATAGTGCTCCGCGATCGCGCGCGCGACCTTCGCGTTCATCTTCTCGGCCTCGGCGTAATAGCGCCCCATGAGCCCTTGGAGTTCGGGGAATTCCCCAACCATCTCGGACACCAGATCGGCCTTGCAGAGCTGTGCCGCACGCCCTGCGAGATCGGGTTCTGCGTCCACACTGCCGGCGATCAGTCGTGCAAGCTCCGTAATCCGCTCCACACGGTCGGCCTGGCTGCCAAGCTTTGTGTGAAACGTGATGGTCTCGAGCGCCTGCCGCATGGGCTCGAGCTTGGTTGCGAGATCCTTCTGCCAAAAGAATTTCGCATCGGACAGGCGCGCGTTGATGACCTTCTCGTTGCCTGCAACGATGGTCGCTCCGCCATCTGTGGCGATCAGGTTCGAGACCATCAGAAACCGGTTCGCGAGCTTATGCGACTTGGGATCGCGCAACGAAAAGCACCTCTGGTGCGTCTTCATCGACGTGATCAGGCATTCTCCCGGAACCTCCAAGAACGCCTCGTCGAAGCGCCCCATCAGCACCGTCGGCCATTCGGTGAGGCCCGCATTCTCTTCGAGAAGCGCGGGATCGTCGATAAGTTCAAGGCCTGCTTCCGCCGCCAATGCTTCGGCCTGCTCACCGATCATCGCCGCCCGCTCCGAGGCCGGCAGCAGCACTTTCGCCGCGCGCAACTTCTCCCCGTAGTCGCTGAAACTTGTCACGGTCATCGGTTCGTTGCCGTGAAACCGATGGCCGCGCGTCACGTTCGAGGCTTCGTGCCCAGCAATCACCACGGACACCACGCGGCCGTCGAGCAAGCACAGGACTGATTGAAGTGGCCGCACCCAATGAAAGTCGCTCGCACCCCAACGCATCGACTTCGGCCATGGAAATTTTGCAGCGATCGCTGGCAGCAGGTCGGTCAGGATGGTCGCAGTCGGGCGTCCGGCCCTGTGGATACGCGCGATGTAGAAGTCGCCCTTTTTCGGATCGGACACGACCTGCGCGTCCTCGATCCGTTCAAGGCCCGCGCTTTTCAGAAAGCCTTGAATGGCCTGCTCTGGGGCACCGACGCGAGGCCCTTTGCGTTCTTCTTCGACCTCTGGCGACTGTGCTGGGATGTCTTCGATTACCAGCGTGAGCCGACGTGGCGTTGCGAATGTCATCACGCCCGATGCGCTCAGCCCCTCTTGCTGGAGGCCCTGCGTGACCAGCCGCGAAAGATCTTCGGCTGCTCGCGCCTGCATGCGCGCCGGGATCTCTTCGGATAACAGTTCCAGCAGAAGTTCCGCCATCAGTGCCGCCTTGTCGTCGCCAGCTTGGAACAGAGCCCAACGGCATAGGCGCTTGGCCCCAAAACGCAAGCGTTGAGGGCATGCGGCGCGTGGAGCGATCACCGGCGATTGGCGCGCTGCGTCGTGTTACAGCCGTGCACGCAGGAACGCGCCCGCTGCGGCGACCACATCTCCCGCTGCCGGAATGTAACGACCCATGCGCAGGAACGCGTGAATCGTGCCCGTGACACACTGATAGGTGCACTCGACGCCCGCGCTTGAGAGCCGGGCGGCGTAGGCGGCGCCCTCGTCGCGCAACGGGTCCTGGCCGGCCGTCATCACGTAGGCTGGTGCAACGCCGGCCAGACTCTCGGCCCGCAGCGGGCTGACGCGGACATCGCTCATCAGGTCCTGCCGCCGGTTTGCGCCGAGATAGTGATCCCAGAACCAGTCGAGAACGTGGGTCTGGATCGGCGGCTTATCGGCGTGCTCGGACTTCGAAGGGTAGTCCGTCACGAGATCGACGACCGGATAGAACAGCACCTGTGCCTTCAGCGTCTTGGCGTTGTCGCGCGCTTGAAGCGCGGCCAGTGCGGCAAGCGTCCCGCCGGCACTGTCGCCGCCAACGGCGAGGCGGTCCGTGTCGATCCCAAGCTCGCGGCCGTTGGCTGCAACCCACGCGAACGCCGCCGCGGCATCGTCGGTCGCGGCCGGGAACGGGTGCTCGGGCGCAAGGCGGTAGTCGACGGCGAGCACCTGGCAACCTGCCGCCAGCGCAAGAGAGCGGCAGAGCGTGTCGTGGCTGTCTAGGTCGCCGACGACGAAGCCGCCGCCATGGTAGTAGATCAGCGTCGGCAGCCCAGCTGCGCCCGGCGCCTGCTCGGAGTATCGACGGACCGGTATCGGGCCAGCTGGCCCCGGAACCACGTGATCGCTGACGTGCGCAATCGTCGGCTTAGGGATGTCGACGACCTCGCCGCTCTTCAAGGCCAGCAGGCGGGCCTCGGCCGGTGTGACATCGGCGTACGACGGAGCGCCGGATTGCTTCATCAGCTCGATCAGTCGGCTGGTTGGCGGATCGAGGCGATAAGCGCTGGTGGTCATCGGTTGGCTCCGCTGTTCGGGACTGCGGTCTATCCTGTGGCTTTGGAATGGCCCGCGCAAGCCCACGGTCCCCGCGCGAGCCACCGCGCGCGCCGCAACAATTGTGATAGGAGGTTGCTCCGGGCATAGTCACCATCATGAGTAGCAAGATGACCGATGAGACGCCGCGAACCTCGCGCAGTGGCCGCGATCCGAACGGCAACACCCGTGCAGCGCACTGCTCGGTGCCTGACGGCGACGCCGTGCCTGTCGCCAAAGGCAGCCACGTCTTCCTCGTCGATGGATCGGGCTACATCTTTCGGGCGTTCCACGCCTTGCCGCCGTTGACGCGACCATCGGACGGGCTGCCGGTCGGCGCCGTCCACGGCTTTTGCCAGATGCTGTGGAAGTTGCTTGGCGATTCAAAGCTCGCCGACCGGCCAACGCACCTTGCAGTGATCTTCGACCATTCTGCCGAGACGTTCCGAAACGCGCTGTTCGACGGTTACAAGGCGAATCGGCCACCGCCGCCCGAGGAACTCGTGCCGCAGTTTCCTCTGATCCGCGAGGCGGTCACAGCCTTCAATGTCGCTTGCATCGAACAACAGGGCTTCGAGGCCGACGATCTGATTGCGACCTATGCCCTTCAGGCCGACGCTGCGGGTGCTGAGGTCACGATCGTGTCGTCCGACAAGGACTTCATGCAACTCGTCCGCTCCGGCGTCACGCTCTACGATACCATGAAGAATGTGTTCCTCGGTCGCGACGAGGTGATTGCGAAGTTCGGGGTGCCGCCTGATAAGGTCGTCGATGTCCAGGCTCTAGCCGGCGATTCCGTAGATAATGTTCCCGGCGTTCCCGGGATCGGTGTCAAAACGGCTGCCGAGTTGATCGCAACGTATGGGGATCTCGACACGCTCCTGGCGCGTGCGGGCGAGATCAAGCAGCCGAAGCGGCGCGAAAAACTCATCGAATTCGCGGGGCAGGCACGGCTTTCCCGCGATCTCGTCCGGCTCAAGGGGGACGTCGACGTCACCGTCCCGCTCGATCGGATCGCGGTCCAGAGCCCGGTTCCGGATCGCTTGCTCGGGTTCCTGCGCCAGATGGAATTCAATTCCTTGACCAAGCGGATCGCCGAGGCGCTCGACGTCGAGATACCGGCGCCGCTTGCAGTCTCGGTCGGGGCGAGCATTCGTTCGAAAGGCGCAACCAGCGACGATCAGGCTGCCGCACAGTCCGGTGTGGGCACGCCGGTGAATGGCGCTGCAGAGATGGCAGCCGCCGCGAGAGCCGTGCCAATTGATGTCTCGGCTTACGAGACGGTCACCACCTTGTCACGTCTCGCAGACTGGATCGCGCGCGCGCGCGAGGCTCGACGGTTTGCCTTCGACACGGAAACGACGAGCCTTGATGCGATGCGTGCCGATCTCGTCGGCTTTTCGCTCGCGCTGGCGCCGGGCAACGCCTGCTACGTGCCCGTTGGCCACAAGCGCGGCGACGGCGGGTTGGATCTCGAAGGAGCTTCCGGCCTCGAACAGGTCGACCTGAGGGTGGCGCTGGACCTCCTGAGGCCCCTGCTTGAAAGTCCATCGGTCCTCAAGATCGGCCAAAATCTCAAGTATGATATGCTCGTTCTGCGTCGCTACGGCATCAGGCTCCGGGCGTTCGATGACACGTTGCTCTTGTCCTACGTCCTCGATGGGGGGCGGCGCGGGCACGGCATGGACGATCTGGCGCTCGCCCACCTTGGGCACTCGTGCCTGTCGTTCAAGAGCGTGATCGCCCATGCTCCTGGCAAGAAGGCTGACGAGAAATCCTTCGCCGATGTGCCGATCGAAAAGGCCGCTGCGTACGCTGCCGAGGACGCAGACGTCACCCTCAGATTGTGGATGATCCTGAAATCCAGATTGGTTGCCGACAAAATGGTGACCGTTTACGAAACGCTTGAGCGGCCGCTCGTCGACGTGATCGTCGAGATGGAGCACTCAGGTGTTTGTGTTGATCGTAACGTCCTCTCGAGGCTTTCGGGAACGTTCGCGCAGCGCGCCGCTGGACTTGAGGCCGAGATCTATGAACTTTCCGGCGAGCGCTTCAACCTCGGTTCGCCGAAGCAGCTTGGCGAACTTTTGTTTGATCGCTTGAAGCTTCCTGGCGGGAAGCGAACAAAAACCGGACAATGGGAAACGCGCGCAAATTTGCTTGATGATCTTGCCGCAAACGAAGAGCTTCCAGACGATGCGCGTAGGCTCGTCCAGACGATGCTCGAATGGCGCCAACTTACCAAGTTGCGGTCGACCTATACGGATGCGCTGCCCGGCCATATAGATCCAGAAACAGGGCGGATCCACACGAGCTACGCGCTGGCTGCTACGACCACGGGCCGGCTCGCTTCGACCGACCCGAACTTGCAGAACATCCCTGTGCGCACCAAGGAGGGCCGCGAAATCCGCACAGCTTTCGTTGCTGACAAGGGCTGTAAACTGATCTCTGCTGACTATAGCCAGATCGAGTTGCGCGTGCTTGCGCATATTGCAGATATTGCGCAGCTGAAGCGTGCATTTGATGATGGCCTCGACATCCATGCCATGACGGCATCAGAAATGTTCGGGGTGCCAATCGAGGGTATGTCGAGCGAAGTACGCCGACGAGCCAAGGCGATAAATTTTGGAATAATTTATGGTATTTCAGCCTTCGGCCTTGCCAATCAGCTTGGAATTCCGCGCGAAGAGGCTGCAGATTATATCAAGACTTATTTCAAGAGATTCCCTGGTATTCGCGATTACATGGAGTCCACGAAAGCCTTGGTGCATGCAAAAGGCTATGTCGAAACGATCTTTGGGCGGCGCATCCACTACCCGGAGATCAACACGAAGAACCCCTCAGCACGTGGCTTCTATGAGCGGGCGGCGATCAATGCGCCGATCCAGGGATCGGCAGCAGACATCATTCGGCGGGCCATGATCCGCATGCCCGGCGCATTATCCGATGCCGGCTTCGATCGGGTCCGGATGCTCTTGCAGGTCCACGACGAGTTGATCTTCGAGGGCCCCGCGGCTGAGGTCGAGGCCGCTATCCCTGTGATCCGCAGGATCATGGAGACGTCGCCTGAGCCTGCGCGCGTCCTCTCCGTGCCCCTCAAGGTCGACGCCAAGGCCGCAGACAACTGGGAGGCGGCCCACTGAGGGTGGGATCACCTGCAGCCGCATGGTGGCCGCCCGGTCCCTTCGCCTACTCAGCCTCCGCCGAGCGGCGCCGCGCGAACAGTCTGGGGCGCCAAATCCCGAGTACGACGTTTGCAATCGCAACAGCGAGGATCACCAGGATCGCGCCCGTTTCACTCGCCATGGTCGCACCCGCAGCGGTCAGTGGCTCTGCGCTCGCAACCGCGGCGGCGCTGCGCTCGGCCTCGCGCCGCATGGGCCCGCTCACAGCGACGAGGCCGCCTTCGAACAGGATGATACCGCTCGCGAGCTTCACGAACGCCCAACCCGCATTCTGATAGGCGCGCACGAAGGCGATCGAGAACAACCCAGAGATCAGCACAAGCAGCAACGACGGCATGAACACCCAGGTGGTGATCGTGTTCATGCTCGCGCGGACCGCGGCGTAGGCATGGGCATCGGTGGGATCCGGCAGGGTCGCCAGCATGGCGAGCAGTGCCGCGAGCGAGCCGGCAAGCCCTATGGCGGCAACCGTGTGGAGGAACTTGAGCGTGCGTTGCATGGCGCGTCGGTGCCCGAATTCTGGTGAGGCGTCGCGCCTCAACTGACCCGTCGGTCCATCGAAGTCGATGTCAATTGAGGCGCCCGAGCCGCCTCACTCCGTCAGTGATGGCGCGAGTGGCCCCATGGCGCGCCAAAATCGGGTGGCAGTCGCGGCGAGGAGGCCGTTTTCGCGCGACCAGCCGCGCCTTCAGTCTGGGTTCAGAAAACGACAACCGACCGAATGCTTTCGCCCTGATGCATGAGCTCGAAGCCGTGGTTGATGTCTTCGAGCTTCAGGGTGTGAGTGATCATGGGGTCGATCTCGATTTTCCCGTCCATGTACCAGTCGACGATTTTCGGCACATCGGACCGGCCTCTGGCGCCCCCGAACGCGGTGCCTTTCCAGACGCGCCCGGTGACGAGTTGGAACGGGCGCGTCCGGATTTCCTGGCCAGCGCCGGCGACCCCGATGATGATGCTTTCGCCCCAGCCGCGGTGTGCACTTTCGAGTGCTGCGCGCATGACGTCGACATTCCCGGTGCAATCGAAGGTGAAGTCTGCCCCGCCGATCTGGTCCGCACCACGCTTCGTCAGGTCCACCAGATGGGCAACGAGCGCGGCGTGATCACCAACGTCTTTCGGATTGACGAAGTGGGTCATCCCAAATCTTTCGCCCCAGGGCTTCTTCGCGGGATTGACGTCGACGCCGATGATCATGTCGGCGCCAACGAGACGAAGGCCCTGAATGACATTGAGACCGATCCCGCCGAGTCCAAACACGATCGCCGTGCATCCGGGGCCGGCTTTCGCGGTGTTCAAGACGGCCCCGACTCCCGTTGTGACGCCGCAGCCGATATAGCAGATCTTGTCGAACGGAGCGTCTTCGCGGACTTTTGCGACAGCGATCTCTGGCAGCACGGTGTGGTTCGCGAACGTCGAGCAGCCCATGTAGTGGAACAGCGGCGCCCCATCGAGCGAGAACCTCGACGTGCCGTCGGGCATAACACCTTTGCCCTGAGTCGCGCGAATGGCCGTGCATAGGTTGGTCTTGCGCGACAGACAGGATGGGCAGGATCGACATTCGGGCGTGTAGAGCGGAATTACGTGATCGCCAGGCTTGACGCTGGTGACGCCTTGCCCGACGTCCACGACCACGCCAGCCCCCTCGTGCCCAAGGATGGCTGGAAACAAGCCTTCAGGGTCGGCGCCGGACAGCGTGAACTCGTCCGTATGGCAAATGCCGGTCGCCTTGATCTCGACCAGTACTTCGCCTGCACGCGGTCCGTCGAGATCGACGGTGAGGATTTCAAGTGGCTTTCCGGCGGCGGTGGCAACGGCTGCACGCGTTTTCATGCTGGGCGTCTCCGGCGGTCATGGGTGATCGAATGGCCCTCGTGTCGTGATCGCAAAATCTGTCTCATTCTTCAGCACCCACCGAACGAATCTCGCGATCGAACGACACTAGAAAAATTCAAGGACCGAGTGTGAGTCAGACCGAGAAGTCCGCCTCGACACCCGGCCGAAAACGATGCAGCGGACGTCTCTGTCATCGCACGCGTGTTCCGTCTCCGGCACTTGGTTCCCTTTGCAGCACCCGATCGACCAAGTGTCGGAGAAACAGGGAACACACGCAACTTCATGTTTCTCGTGTTGCTTTTGCCGCTAACGCTTGGCAGGCGAGACTGCAGAAGGTGGGGACCAAGCGTGAGTGACACAACACTAGAAGGATCACACGAATGGACCTTCCGACGCCACCCGCTCGTCATGGCGGATGATCACAAAAAAGGGCGAGCCATCTTCGCGAATGGCCGCCCTTCATCTGGCATGAGGTCCTCGCAACCCAAGACCGCATGCTTTGCAGTGCGCGTGGTCAGTTCACATCAACGGTTGAGGATGCCGCGGATGATACCACCAACACCGCGACGGAGTTCGTCCTCAAGGCTGGCTCGCCCGCCGCGGACCTGCCGTCCCCAAACCTCAACGAGGCCCTCGCCGCGCAGACTTATGGTCGAGCGATAGCGTACTTGAATGCTTTCAATGAAGCGCTCCCGCCCGCGAAGCTCGATCGCAGCCGAGGTCTCGCCGGCCCCGAGCCTGCCGAAGAGGTCGATTTCCTCTTTGGTGCCGTTGCCATAAGTGATCGTCAAACCATAAAGCCGGATCGTCGTTCCACGCGCGCGCACACGGATCTGATCGAACAGGCCGAAACGGCGACCGACAGGGAAGACGTCGGCGTCGACGTTGAACATTTGCGCGCGCTGTGCACCAATCAGCGCCCAGCCTTCGTCTCTGCCACGATCGGTGCGATCGCCCCTGTCCAGACGCGCCAACCAGCGTTCCGAATTGAGACCGAAAGCTTCGATGGCGGCTGGACCATCACCTCCCCGCAAGGCCCGCGCGTCGATCTCGATCTCGCGGATGAAGCGATCGCCTGTCAGCAGGATCGCTGGCGACACGCTGTCGGCGGGCAGCCTGCGTTCGATCACGACGCGATCGCGCTCGCCATTGGCATAAACGAACGTGACCGCGTTGAGCTGGATTCCGCTGTCGCGAACGACAAGTGCGATGCGCTCGAACTGGCCCTGCGATGGTCCGACTTCGATCACGTCGGCATTGCCGCGACGGCCGGCTATGACGGTCCCGAACAGGACATAGTCGATCGGATAGCCGCGACGGTCTGTCCTCGGAGCTTGATCGAACCGGCGCGTGTCAGCAATTGGCGGGGGCGGGCGGCTTGGCCGGTCAGCCTCGTTGCCGAGGATCTCGAGCCGGGCTCTGCGGCTGCGCTCAGCGGGGCGGAGGGCTAGCACCACACTGTTGATGCGGCGGCTTCGGTCACCGGCGAGTTCGATCGCATCGGAAACCTCGTCAGCCGCGAGACGCTCGCGCAGACGGATCTCCTGGCGTTGTCCGTTCGAAAAAACGACTTCGGCGCGACGGATCAAGGCCGGCTGGTCGAGGGCCCGGATCCGGATCCGATCGTAGGCGCCTGCCGAGGCACCGATCGGGATGACCACTTCACGGTCGCCTGTCCGGTATTCGACTGTCTCGAGAACGACGAAGCGTTCGCGAGGCGCCGGCGGTGGTTCTGTTTGTCCGGCAACGCGGATGTCGGTGCGCCTCGCGCCACGTGCTGGGCTTGCAGCGATCCGAACCTCGCGCAGCGCGCGGGCTTCCCCGGCGAGATTGAGTTCTAGCCGCTGGCCGGCTTCAACGCGCCTTGGTTCGCGCAGCAGCCGCTGCGTGACGCCGTTTCCGTAAACAACGGTTACTTCGTTGATGACGGCGTTGCTACGTTCGACAGTCAAGAGCAGCTTGTCGAAGCGGCCGTCACGGCGGCTGAGCTGGACGACGACGGGGCGCGTATCGCCCGTGAATTGTCCGACGCCGAATTCCACGATCTCGCCCGTTCGCGCAAAGGTTGCGCTCGTTGCGAAGACCAGCAGCAGCGCCGAAGTAAGCAGGCTCAAGAGCGTCTGCAAAGCGACCTCCTCTCCGTTGGTATTCTCTAATCCGTCAGTCAGCGGTCTATCAGTCGTCGTGGCAAACGTCGCCTATGCGATCGCTGGCCAAGCTCCCCGGGCACCAATGCCTTGCCTTCAAAGCGCATGACCATGCAACCGGTTAACCTTATGAACCAGCAGAAGCGCGCCGGGCCCTCAGACCTTCGACCAATCGGACACACTCCTCTGCTTTGAAGCATGAGAGAACGCGAGCATCTTGTGCATACGGAATGTACGCTGACCCCGCATTCACGGTCATAGCTTCGAACGGCGTCGAAATGACGACGGCCGCGCGGCCATGGTGCAACACGGTTGATCCCGGCGTCGCTGCAATGGCTGCGCGGTCCGGTCGGCGCCAACAGCGCGCCAGCCGTCGTTCGGTCAATAGCGCGCCCAGATCTCGACGATCGCCGCGCCTTTGCCGGCTGCGCTGCGGTCGAAGAACCGCGACCGATAGCGAGCCCGGATTTCCATGATTCCGGACTGTTGGCCCGCTTGCTGCTGGTCGAGGCTGAATGGTCCCCAAGCCGTGTCGGCGTCCAGCCTGGCGCGAACGGGAACGATGGTGTTCCGGCCGTCGGCGAACTTGATCTCGAGTTCATCGAGCGTAATCGCGCGGTCGCGTGCAACGACGCGGAGTTGCCGGAACCCGCCGGCGTTCCGCCCAACCGGAACGACATCGTCGTCGAAGCCCACGAAGCCTGCGGTTTGGGCGCCGAGCAGAACCCAACCATCGTTGTAGCGTCGCCCCTCACCCCTGGCACCAAGCCACCTGCGATCGAACTCTCCGAGCAGTTCGATCCTGGCGCGTTGCGAAAAGTCCGAGGACGGTTCGTAGGTGATCCGAACTTCGCTTAGAAACTTCTCCAGCCGGAGCGGCAGCCACCCACTCACCCCGCCGCGCGCGATAAGCTGCGCTCCCGGAAGCCCTTCGGTCGTGCCATCGGCGTAGACGACCGTGAGACTTTTCAAGGCGACGTCGTTCTCGAGCACGCGCACGCGGATGCGGCGAAATTTTCCGATGTTCGGCTGGACTCGGATGATGTCTCTGCCGAGCCCCAGACCGATGCGATGTGCCGCGAAGAGCACTTCTCCGCGGCCCACTTCGGAGTTGGTGTCAGTTGCGTGCGTGTCAGGAGAGGCTGTTTCTAGGATCGTTGCCCTCGCCCTCTGTTCGTCGCGAACCTCAGGCGCCGTCGAGCCCGGCGCCTGTGCGGGCTGTTGGATGGCGACCTGTGCGGGTCGATCAGCGGGGCGGCGTGCGCGGCGTCCATCTTCTGTCTGATGTGCGAGCAACTCGAGGCTGACGGGCGTGCGCTGCGGCGTGTCGTCTGCAATCATCAATGTCAGACGGTCGACGAACCGGTCGCGGTCGGACGGATCAATCGCTCGGGTCCGCTCACCGCGCAAAAGCCTGATGCGCCGACGTTCGATGTGACTGCTCCCGTCGGAGTAGTCGACGGTCACGCTGTCCAGTGTGATCGCGCCGCTCGGCGAGCGCAGGCGCAGGGCGCGGACGCTGCCTTGAATGTTGCTGACATCGACTGTCGCGGTGCCGGTGTTGGGGTCGACCGTGAATTCCTTCACCGTGACGATGCGTTCATCAGGGCGTTGCGCAATCGCAGGCGGGGTGGGGCTGGCGAGCGCAGCGACCAGGAATAAAATGACAAGCCATGCGGACTGGCCGGCACGCAGGCCGACAGGGTTCGCTCGAACGTGCCTGCCAATTGCGGTGGTGGTGGTCATGACATCGAACCTCTGTCTGTGATCGGCTGACCGCACTCTGCCAAGCCAACATCGCCGACCGTTGGATCGGTGGCCCCGACCGCGTTCCAGCGTTCCATCTGTCGAGATCCATTCCGATTTTGGCTGGTGTCGTCTGCAACTTCTGATCAAGTCCAAGGGCGCCGCCGTGGTCGAGGCGTGCCGATACGCATAAATCACCTCCAGCAACACACTTCCGGCCACCGTCCTTCCCATCACGCCAATAGTGGTGGGGGTCTGGATTCTGCAGCCGTAGCTCAACTATTTGGAGATGATAAGTCTGCGACGAATCAAGAGTGAACGGCTGGCAGCTCAGGCCGTTCATTAGTTTCGCACCCGCCATCGCAGACGCCATGCAGCATCCTCACTGGCCTCACGTCGATCGGCACTCTAGTGTGTTGGTGGGCGTGTCACGCTGGGATCGCACGATCGTCCATCGAACGGTCGGGCGAACGGTCGGGCACGCCCATCGCAAACATCCCATGAGCACGCGACAACATGACGGACGGGCCCGCTTTGCCGAAACAGGTGGTCGGGCCTCAGTCTGCGGAGGAAACGACGGAGCACGCTGGTGACGGTCGTAGCACAGATCGACGGACTGACCCGGAATGCCGAAGGGATCGAATCGGCCCTCGCCATCCTCAAGCAGAGGTTTGGCGATCGGTTGCAAACCGGCGAGGCCATCCGACGACAACACGCCCATACGTTGACTTGGATCGAAAACCAGCCACCAGACGCGGTGATCTGGCCACGATCGACCGAAGAGGTTGCTGAGATCGTCCGCATCGCCGCAGCTTACCGGGTCCCGGTGATCCCCTTTGGCGCTGGGACCTCGTTGGAAGGACACGTCAACGCTCCGATCGGCGGCTTCACGCTCGACTTCTCGGAGATGTCAGAAATCCTTGAGGTCAACGAACGCGACCTCGATTGCCGCGTCCAAGCCGGCCTGTCGCGGCGCGCCCTCAACGAGCATCTGCGTGACCTCGGCTTGTTCTTTGCGATCGACCCTGGCGCCGAGGAAGCAACGATGGGCGGCATGGCCGCAACCAGAGCGTCGGGGACGAATGCCGTACGTTACGGCACGATGCGAGAAACGGTCCTGAATGTTACCGCCGTCATGGCCGATGGCTCGATCGTCAAGACCGGTGGTCGGGCACGCAAGTCATCGGCCGGTTACGATCTCACCCGGCTCCTGGTCGGCTCGGAGGGAACACTCGGGATCATCACCGAGCTGACGGTGCGTCTGTTCGGCATCCCCGAGGTGGTGCTTGCTGCGGTTTGCCCGTTCAAGTCGCTCGAAGGTGCATGCAACACGGTGATCCAGTCGATCCAACTCGGTCTCGGCGTCGCCCGCATGGAGCTGCTTGACGAGATGCAGGTGCACGCCGTGAATGTTCACGCCAAGACCAATTTCGACCTGACGCCAACGCTGTTTCTGGAGTTTCACGGTACGGCGGCTGGTGCGCGGGACCAGGTCGAGCATTTCAAGGCGCTTGCCGAAGGCGAGGGCGCGCTTCGCTTTGATTGGGCCGAGCGTGAGGAGGATCGGCGCAAGCTCTGGAAGGCGCGCCATGATGCCTACTGGGCGGTCCGCTCGACATGGCCCGGCAAGGATGTTCTCGCGACCGACGTGTGCGTGCCGATTTCCAGGCTGGCCGAGGCGGTCTTGGAGACCAAAGCAGATATCGACGCGAACGGGCTGATCGCGCCGATTGTGGGCCACGTCGGCGATGGCAATTTCCATACGGCGCCAGTCTTCGACATGGCCAACCCAGAGGAGCTGGAGAAGATCAAGCAATTCCTCGCGCGGCTGGCAGAGCGCGCCATTCGCCTGGATGGAACGTGCACGGGAGAGCACGGCGTTGGGCAGGGCAAGATGAAGTACCTGGAAGCCGAGCACGGCGCTGGCCTTGCGGTGATGCGCCAGATCAAGCTTGCGCTCGACCCCCTCAACATCATGAACCCTGGCAAGATCGTGCCACTGAACGCCTGACCGGCAGCCCGTCAGCTTGGGTCCACGACATTTTGGGGCTCTGTGAAAACAAGCGTTAAGGACGCTGTGCGACAACGGATCAATGGAACCCGGGAAAACCCTTCCCGGGCTGTTGAGCGTTTGGTTCGTTGCGATGGCAGTGAAGGTAAGACGGGAGCGGCCTGACCAGCGCCGCCACCACCGTGTTACCGCACCCCTCTTCGTCGATGTCGAGGGGTGGCGCCTTCACGCGGCCGACTGGAGCCTCGGGGGCCTGCGGGTCGTTGACTTCCCCGAGCAGGTTCCCGAACTCGGGACCCGGCTCGATCTGCAGCTTACCCTTCCGTTCCAGGGCTTCGAGATCGCCTTTGGTGCGGTCGCCGAGGTCGTCAGGAACGATCCTGGTGAGGGAATGTTTGCGGTCCAGTTCGTCGAGATCGGCGAGCGCGAACGCGAGTTGATGTCGCACTTCATCGACGAGTTGGTTCGCGGCTCGATGGTCGACATCGAGGGCACGATCAACCGTATCGACGTTCCAGTCACGCCAGCCTCACTCAAGCCGGACGCGAGCCCGCAGGACGAAGTTCCGATCCGTCGCTGGCCGATCAAGACGGTCGTCATGAGCGCGTTGTACTTCGCGCTCGGCTTTGCCGTGTTCGGCTACCTCGGGCTCATGCTGTACACAAACCTTTACAAGCTCGAGGTTCAGACGGCGGTCGTCTCAGCGCCAGTCGCCGAGGTTCGCGCGCTGGCTGACGGCCGCGTCGTCTGGCATGGACTCGAGGTCGGTGCGGTCGTCAGCGAGGGACAACCGCTCGCAGACATCACAGACACGGAGATCGAGCGGGAAATCAGGCTCGCCGACATCGCCGTTCAGGAGCAGAAGGCGCGCCTAGGGTATCTCCGACGCCGCCTGCTCGACGAGTTGGAGCGTACCGAGAGTTTCGCAACCATCGAAATGTCGAACGTGCGCCAAACGCGGCTGCGCCTCGATTCGCTCGAAGCTGAGCTCGCTACTGCGGAATTGCAGCGCAATCGCATTCAGCGCTTGCATGCCCAGGGCTTCGCGACCGACCTGCAACGCGAGACAGCGGAGCAGCGCGTGATAGGTTTGCGCAAGCAGGTCGAACAGTTGAACATTGAGCTCACCTCACGCGCGAGCCTTGCGCGCAATCACATCGGCAAGCGCCTGTTCACGGGCAACAACGTGGTGGGCGACCTCGGCGATATCGAAGCGCAGGTCAACCTGGTCGAAAACGAGGTTACGCTCAGTTCGAAACGCAGGGATGCGCTGGTCGCCCACCGTGACCGGCTCACCGTCACCGCTCCGTTCGACGGGCGTGTGATCGACATCCGCCAACCCTCGAACACGTCCGTGCGCCGGGGGGATCCGCTGTTCACTGTCGAGAGACCACGAAGCCGGACGATCAAGGCGTTTCTGACACAGGACGATGTGCTGCGCGTCGGCCTCGGTGACGAAGCCGACATCCTCATACCTGGGACCGGCGACCGATTGCTTGGACGGGTCGTCTCGATCGACCGTACGGCCGGCTTCATCATCGAGCAGTCCGAGCGTCATCCGCCCGGCTATAGCTGGCGCGGGCCGAACGAGCGGTCGGCCGAGGTTGTGATCGAGATTCCAAACGACGACATCTTCCAGACTTCGCCCCGGTTCAAGCCTGGAACGCCGGTTGTCGTCGTCTTCTCCCGCCGCTCCCGCGGCATTCTTGCGCAGCAGGCGCCACCACGCACGGCAGGCCATGTGGCGCGGCCCACGCCCATGCAGGGCCTTCGCCCGACACTGTCATCGGCGCAGCCTCGCGTGACGGGGCACTGATCTCGTGTCGGGGCGCAACAAATACCGCGCGATCGATCCCGCCGTTCCGCTCACGTGGCAAGAGAAGTGGTCAGCTGGAACGATTTACAAGCTCACCCTTTATTTCGGCCTCTGCCTCGTCCTTGTCGCGCACGTCCCGAACCAGATCTTCGACCCTGACAACATGGCGTTCGTTTACGTCATGGGAGCGATCGGCCTCTGGCGTTATTCCTGGTGGCTGACGCATTGGGTTCGGGCTCTGATCTACGAGCGCGTGACTTTCCCCAATATCCGCGCGCGGGCCGATGCGTTCTGGCAGTCAGGCTGGCGGCCGCGACGCATCCACGTCTTGATGACGACCTTTCGCGAGGAGCGCTCAACGGCCGAGGCTGTTGTGCGCTCGATCTGCGTCGAGGTCCGAGACTCCGGGATTCCTGCGACGATCTGGATTGGTTCCAGCGAGCCTGAAGACGAGCGCACGCTGATCGAACACTTCAAGGCCGTTGGCAGCGATCTCGACATCGAGCTCAGGATCGTGCGGCAAAACCAGCCGGGCAAGCGGATCGCGATTGCCTTGATCCTTCGGGCCATGTCGCGCGAGGGGCTCGGGGCTGACGATATCGTTGCGTTCATGGACGGCGACTTCGTCCTCGACCGGGGCGCCTTGACCCTCTGCCTGCCGATGTTCGCGGCCGATCCAGACCTTCACGCGGTGACGACCGACGAGGATGTGCTCGTCGTCGGGCCGCAGTGGATGCAATCCTGGCTGTCGATGCGATTTGCCCAACGTCGCCTTGCAATGGCCTCGCACGCACTGTCAGGCCGGGTCCTCACCTTGACCGGCCGCTTCTCGGTCTTCCGGGCAACGCACATCGTCTCGAACGAGTTTATCAGGCTTCAGGAAGCGGATTTTCTCGACCATTGGCTGTGGGGCCGTTTCCGCTTCCTGTCGGGCGACGACAAGAGCAGTTGGTATGCGCTCTTGAGGCACGGCGTGAAGATGCTCTACGTGCCCGACTCGCGCGGGTATACGATCGAAATTATCGAGGGTAGCGCCGTCACACGCATGGTCGAGAACCTGCGTCGCTGGTCTGGCAACATGTTGCGCAACGGACAGCGCGCCATTGCGCTTGGTCCATTTCGGATGCCATTTTTCATCTGGTGGTGCTGCGTTGACCAGCGGCTAGCATTATGGACCATGCTTTTTTCTCCAGCGCTTGCTATTGCGATGACGCTGAAGGTTGGTGTTAGTTTCCTGTTAGCCTATTTCGCATTTGTGGCGATCACACGCGGATTGCTGTCGATGGTTCTGTTCACCTATTCCAGAAAAATTGATCTAAATTACATCTGGTGTCTTTACGCGAACCAAATCCTGAATGCTGCTGTCAAGGTCTATATGCTCTCGCGTCTTGCCAAGCAGAAGTGGTCGAACAGAGGCAACCAGAAACAGGGCTTTTCCAGTAACGGCCTCGTGGAGCTCGCGCGGACGTGGATGGCGCGCTACCTGACGCTGCTACTGTTTTCCTGTCTGGCGCTGTTCGTCATCATCTATTCGAGCGTTTACGAGCTCCCAAGTTGGGACATGATTAAATTGTTTCTACGCGGATGAATGGCTAAAATCCCGCACATTTCCTTCAGCCGTTCGTGAAACCTTCTCTGCCACAACTCCTTCAAAGGACCTTCGGTGCCGGTCGGCATGGGGTCGTTCGGGGGCGCGATGGTTCCGGCAAGGGATGGGCTGGATCCACGCACAGTGTGGAGTAGATTTGATGAGCCTGACGGAAGCCAAATCAGTTGCTCAATTCACGACCGGCGGGCGCAATTTTTCCGTCGTCGACGGTGCGCTTGCAGAGAAGCCAGCGATTAGCGTCGTTGGCCTCGGTTATGTTGGGGCGGTCTCCGTCGCATGCCTCTCGAACCTCGGATTCCGCATGGTCGGGGTCGACGTCTCGCCTGAAAAGGTCGAGGCGATCAGAAGCGGTCGCGCGCCCATCGTAGAGGCGCGGCTCGGCGAACTGCTCGATCAGGGCTGCAAGGATGGGCGCATTGACGCAACGCTCGATCTCGTCGAGGCCGTTCGGGCGACGCAGGTGACGTTCCTTTCTGTCGGGACGCCGACGGCGGCAGACGGCAGCTGCGACCTCACGTACGTGCGGCAGGCTAGCCGTCAGATTGGCCGTGCGATCGCCAACAAGGCGGCGTTCCACGTCGTGGTTCTGCGCTGTTCGGTGCCGCCGGGCACGACCCTCGGCGTCGTCGCCGTTGAAGTCGAACAGGCATCGGGCAAGAAGCTTGGCCGCGACTTCGGGTTGGCGTTCAACCCGGAGTTCCTGCGCGAGGGCGTCGCGGTCTCTGACTTCTATGCACCGCCCAAGACCGTAGTCGGATCTTCGGATCCCCGAACGGCTGCGGTCCTTGCTCGCATCTATGGCGATATCGATCCCAACGTGCTGGCGGTGTCGATCGAAGCTGCCGAGATGGTCAAGTACGCCGATAACGTCTGGCACGCGACAAAGGTCGCATTCGGCAATGAAATCGGGCGGCTCTGCAAGGCTCTCGGTATCGATAGCCACGAGGTGATGGACGTGTTCGTCAAGGACACGAAGCTGAACCTTTCGCCCTATTATTTGCGTCCCGGCTTCGCGTTCGGCGGTTCGTGCCTGCCGAAGGAAGTGCGCGCCGTCGGCCATCTGGCCCGTGAACTTTCGGTCGAAGTTCCGCTGGTCGACAGCTTGATGGCGAGCAATGAGGCCCATATCGCCAGGGCAGAGCAGACGCTCGCCAAGTATTCGGGTCTGAGGTTCGGGTTCCTTGGCGTAACCTTCAAGGCCGGCACCGACGACCTGCGGGAAAGCCCGACGCTCGAGCTCATGGCCCGCCTGCTCGCCAAGGGCGAGATGATCCGCGCCTATGACCCGAATCTTGTCGGCGGCCATGGCCTCGCGTCGCAGATCGCATACGTGCGCCACGCGAACCCGAGCCAAGCCGCGCTGATGGATCAGCTCGCGGAGCTGTCTGTGCGCGACATCACTACGCTGATGGCAACGAGCGACGTCGTCGTTGTCAGTCATTCCACCGAAGAATTCCGGGCGGCGGTCGCCGCGCGTGCCCCTCGGGTTCGCGTTCTCGACCTTGCCCGGCTGTTCAAGACGATCCCTTCAGAAGCGTCCTACGACGGGATCGCCTGGTGACGATCGGGTACCGCCGCAAGGCACGCGCCCGGTCATCGCCGCAACCAAAATGAACGGACGCGTGCGGTTCGAGTGAAGTGAGAGGATGAGTTCGATGCAACAGATCATCGGGACCAATCAGGCAGAGAAGCTCGTCGGCGACAGCGATGTCGTGAACTTGCTCGTCGACGGCAGCTTCGAAACGGCGAAGGTCGGCGCCAACACGTGGACGACATTCAAGTCGGTCGGCGGTTGGCAGACCGATTCGAGCATCGAGATTTGGGGCAAGGGCTTCAACGGTGTCAAAGCCACCGACGGCGACAAGGTGATGGAGCTTGATTCCGACAAGCAACTGTCGCGTGTCTGGCAGGATGTCGGAACGACGAAGGGTGAGACCTACACGTTCGCGTTCGATTACGCGATGCGACCCGGCACGCGTCCCGAGACGAACACAATCGAGGTCTGGTGGAACGACGAGAAGGTCGGTGAAGTCCGCCCGACCACGACCGATTGGTCGAACGCCGAGTTTTCGGTCGTCGGCACGGGCGCACTCGATCGCATCGAGTTTCGTGAACCTGCCGGTGAGAACGACAGCTATGGCGGGCTGATCGACAATGCAGTTCTGGCTCGGGCGAGCACGGGCGTGTTCATCTCCGGTGAATCCGGCGACGACGTGATCGTTGGCACCAAAGGCAGCGATATCCTGCTCGGCGGCCTCGGCGACGACGTCATGTATGGCGTCGCCGGCAACAACTTGATGTTCGGCAACTCGACGGCTGTCGGCTCAGTCGACACCGAACGGTTCCGCATCTCACAAGCGACGACGGTCACTGCGACCTTCATGTTCGAGGAAGCGGGCTATAAGAACACGCTCGGCGTCTATCGCATTGCCGCCGATGGCACGATCCACAACGTCGAGATCCTGTTCGAGAATGCCTCTGCAGCGGGTTCAGGCGGCAGCCTCAAGCCTGGCGAAAGCTCCGTCACGTTCGACGTGGAAGCGGGAGAGCAACTCGGCTTCTTCATTGTGCCGGATGGATATGGTCGCAACAACGGCAGCGTGTTCGGGCCGAACCGCAGCTATGAGTTCGTCGATGCAAACGGCAACCCAGGCAACATCAACACGACGTCGGAGCTGCGCCTCGTCAGTACCGGTCCGAATGGTCAACCGACCGTCGTGCAATCGGCGTACGGGTCAAGCGTCTTCCACAGCGCGCAAGGACCGAACAACGGGTTGAATCCTGACAAGATCTCGCACGTCGTCACCGAGGTCGATAGCGCCAAGGGAACGGTCACGATCGGTTTCGAGGACCTGCTCGGCGGCGGCGACAAGGACTTCGACGACGTCGTTGTGCGCCTCGATGTCGGTGTCATCAACGCCGCTCTGCTGCCGCGACCCTCGTCTGGTACATCGACCTCGACCGACAACGACCTGATGTACGGTGGTGTCGACGATGATGTCATGTTCGGCATGCGCGGCGACGACGTCATGTATGGCGGCGACGGCAACGATCAGATGTGGGGCAACTCCGGTAACGACGTGATGTTTGGCGGCGCCGGAAACGACCAGATGTATGGCGGCTCGGGCGACGACGTTCTCTATGGCGGCGACGGCGACGACGTGATCGACGGCAACTCCGGCGATGACGTGATCTACGGCGGCGCTGGCAATGATGTGCTGTATGGCAGCGCCGGCAACGACTGGATCAGCGACGGCGACGGCGACGATCTGGTCTATGGCGGCTCCGGCGATGACTATTTCCTGTCTGGTGAAGGCAACGACCAGTACTTTGGCGGGTCTGGCTTCGACACGCTCGACTTCAGCGAGGCGCGTGGCGGCATGGTCATCGATATGTCGAAGGGCACTGCCGTCGGCATGGGCAATGACACGTTCCAGAGCATCGAGGCGATCGTCGGCTCGAGCTTTGCGGATGACATCAAAGGTTCGAAGCGTGCCGACGTGATCAACGGCGGTGACGGGGACGACGTGATCCGGGGCATGGGTGGCGAAGACATCTTGACCGGTGGCGCCGGTGCGGACCGTTTCGTGTTCCTTGCCAAGGATATCGTGGATCAGGGGACCTATCTCGGCCTCAATCGGATCACCGATTTTTCGATGACGGAGGGGGACATCCTCGACCTGTCGCGCATGATCCCCGGGCGCCCCATGGACGTCACTGGGATCATCGAACTCGCCGAAAACGACCGAGGCACCATCGTCTCGGTCCTCATCGGCTCGGAGATGTACGAGGTCGTCCAGCTCGATGGGCTGTTTGGTCTTGACGCTCATGCGATGGTCGCTGATGGCGCAATCCTGACCTGAGGCAGGATCGGCGGCAGCGGGCGCCGTCAGGAAACTGGAACGATCAGCGTATTGAGGCGGGCATGGTTTCCATGCCCGCCTTTTTTGATTTCGCGATCTAGTTCTTGTTAGGCGGATCAAATTGCGAAATTCCGTGATCATCATATTATTATTCGATCAAATAAAAACCAAATAACGTTTCATACAATTTTCTCGTGGTTTTGAACTGCATGGAGAGGTCTGGGTTCTATAACGTACAGGGTGTGGAGTCATACTTTCGGGGTGAGGTCGGATGTCTGCAATCAAGGGAACCGCTGGTGCAGATCAGATTTCCGGGACATCGGCGAGTGACGTGATCCGAACCTTTGCTGGCAACGACGTTGTCTACGGCGGTGCAGGAGACGACGTGATCTACCTCGGGGATGGCAACGATCTCGCCTACGGTGGGCCGGGGGACGACCGCATCTATGGCGGCAATGGCGACGATACCCTCTACGGGGACGACGGCAACGACATCCTCTACGGCGGCCGCGGCAATGACCGCCTGTTCCCCGGACATGGTGACGACATCGTTTATGGGGGTGAGGGCAACGACACCGTCTCCGCGGGCCACGGGAACGATATCGTTTATCTCGGCAAGGGGAACGACCGCGGCTGGGGCGGCGGCGGAGATGACATCATTTATGGCAATAGCGGCGATGATTTCATCGTTGGCGACCACGGCAACGATCGTCTCTACGGCGGCGCCGACAACGATTTCCTCGACGGCTCGTTCGGAGACGATTCACTCTACGGCGGCACCGGCAACGACGTCCTTCACGGTGGCAATGGCAGCGATAAGCTCTACGGTGGCTCCGGCAATGACGTCATCTATTCCGCGAGCCCGACGGTTGCGCCCCTGATCGGTGACTGGGACGAGGCCTATGGCGGTTCGGGCGACGATGTCATTTGGGCCCAGAACAATGGCATCTACCAAGGTGGCACGGGCAACGACGTCATCAACCTCGCGATTGCCCAGCCTATCCTCGATTCAGGGACCGTCGATGTGCGGGTCGACGGTGGTGCGGGTAACGACGAGATCGTCGGAACGTTTGCGGAAGGCATCACCGTCAATGGCGGCACCGGCGATGATCGGATCGTCGTCCAATCCGGCGTTGCCGTTGGTGTCCTCGGCGGCGAGGGCGAAGACCAGTTCTTCGGCGGGGACGGCAACGACAGCTTCTATGGGGGCAAGGGTAACGACAGCGCCTACGGCGGCGCGGGCGACGACGTGCTCTATGGCGACAGTGGCGACGACCTGCTTGATGGTGGTGCCGGCGATGACACGCTTTACGGCGGCAGCGGCAACGACGTGCTGTTCGGCGGCGACGGCGACGACGTTCTCTACGGTGGCAGCGGTGATGACGTGCTGCGTGGCGGCCGCGGTTCGGACCGACTCGTCGGCGGATCGGGAGCTGATACGTACCTGTGGCTGCTCGAAGACGTTGAAGTCGGTTCGGGCACGTTCGACACGATCGAGGGGTTTTCGATCCGGCAAGGGGATCGGCTCGATTTGTCGGCCCTGGTCGATGGCCCTGTCGGCCCGTTTGAGGACTTCGGACGGCTGACGGAAACCCAATCCGGCACATTGCTGGCGCTCAACATCGGCGGCGATTTCGTCGACATCGTCCTGCTCGAGGGCAAGTTCGGTTTCGATGGCAACACGCTGCTTGCCGATGGCGTCCTGATCGTCTGATCCCGGCACGCCGCTGAGCGCCTGACGGAAGCCGCGGTGGCGCCCGCGCGACGCGCCGCATCCACCGGCTGCGTGCAGCAACTCAAGCCGCGATTTGGCTCCGCGCCGAGAGGGCGTTCGATCGAAATCGGACCGGGGTCTCAACTGAAAAAACACCTGTTTTGGTTACCGTAGGACGGTGAGAGCTGGTTCGTGGCGCATCGCCCTCGCGGGCCGCTGTATGCGCCGAGGACCGCGCCGCATCATGCCCCGCACCCGCGGTCGGCTCGCAATTCAAGGAAGATAGAGAACCGCGATGGTCGTTAAAATCCAGCCGACCACGATTCCGCAGCAGTACATCTTCAACGTCGCAGGCGCCGCCTTTCTCGCGCTCACCGTAGCCCTTGCTATCCGATCGTCGTTCGTCGCCAGCTACACGCCCAGCTGCGTTCTGGAGGCTTCGACCTCGTCGGGGCTCGCCCTGCGTCACGCGAGCGGCGCGCTTCTCGAGGCTTCCGAACTTGCAAATCGGGTTGAGGGCGGCGGCATTGGGATTCCAGACCGGGTTGCGATCGTTGAGGCGGATCACGGCCGGCAGGCGACAGCGATGCGCGTTCGCTTCGCTCGGCTCAATCCGGAGACTGTGGAAGCCAGACGCCAGGCGAGTGGCGTGCACTTCCTGTGGCGCGCCTCGTTGCTCGACCGCGAGCGGACGGGCTGCCTTGGTTACCGCATTCAGCTGCCTGCCGATTTCCGCACGCACGTGTCCGGCAGCCTGCCGGGCCTCGAAATCCGACCGGCAGCTGGGCAGTCGTCACGTTCAGCACCTGAGACAATTACGGTCCCGATCTACTGGGAACCCGACGGTGACATTTCTGTGCGGGTCTCGCAGCGCACGGGTGATTCGCGCCAGGATCGGCGCTTCCGGCTGAACGCGTCGTCTACGCGGCCGCGCCTTGCGACCGTACGCTGGGTCGACGTCGCGCTGCAAGTGACGCTCAATACTCCCGGAGCCTCTGACGGCAGTGTGCGGGTGTGGCTCGATGGCGCCCTGAAACTGGAGCAAACCGGCGTCAAGTTCTATGACGCGGAGACGATGCCTGAACGCTGGTGGGTCGACGCTCGTGTCACCTTCGTCGACGAGACCGGGGCTTGGGTTTCGGCGCCGAACGATTCGAGTATCGAGCTGTCCGACATCGCTGTTCACCGCTAGTACCGCCGATCAGAAATCCCTGCACCCTGCGCAACACGCGCCTGCCGGGGACTTCTGATCGAAAAATCGGTGACTGATGCAATACATTGCTCGTGTCGTGATCGCGAAATTCGTCTGCTTCTCCAGCCCCTACCGAACGAATTTCGCGATCTGAACGACACGAGAAAATTCAACGGTCGAGTGTGATGACCGAGACGTCCGCTGCATCGATACCGGCCGGGTGTCGAGGCGGACTTCTCGGTCTCAATCACACTCGACCATTGAATTTTCTCGTGTCGTTCAGATCGCGAAATTCGTTCGGTAGGGGCTGGAGAAGCAGACGAATTTCGCGATCACGA
>JBHJOC010000025.1:0-18439 GCA_050330095.1 Hyphomicrobiaceae bacterium | reverse complement strand
ACTGGCGCCTTGGCTTGGCGGGCACTCTGGCTTGGGCTCGGGCACTGGCTCGGGCACTGTGGCCCATCTCGCTCACCACGCCGGTTCGTGCGGCCCGACGACCGCGATGTGAGAGCGCCAACACCCGCCGAGCGCATTTCGGCCGAGCGCATGTCGGCCAAGCGCATTTCGGCAACGGGTAGAACCAAACGAGGATGCGTTGATGCAGCCGGAACAGACATCACTGCGGCAGATGAGCTTGCCCGGATCACGTGCTGCAGGGCTCATCGTCGCAGCAGGCCGCGGCTCACGGATGGCCTCCGACGAAGGGCCGAAGCAGTATCGCTTGCTTGCAGGCCGCCCGGTTCTCGCGTGGTCGATGACGGCGCTTCTCCAACATTCCGCCATTGATCACGTGCTCGTCGTCATCCATCCCGATGACGAGGACCTCTACCAACTCGCGACATTGGATGCGGTGGTTCAGGCGTTTACTGGCAAGCTGCTCCAGCCAGTCCACGGCGGATCGACGCGACAACAGTCCGTGCGCGCCGGCCTTGAAGCACTGGCAGGTGATGCGCCGGACGTCGTGCTCATCCATGACGCAGCGCGCCCGCTCGTCGACCCGGCAACCATCACCAAAGTCGCTCAATCGGCCAAACGAACCGGCGGCGCGATTGCGGCAGCACCACTCGCTGATACCCTGAAACGCGCTGGAACTGATCGGGATGGCCAGGACCTTGTCTCGGAGACCGTCCCCCGTGAAGGTCTCTGGCGGGCGCAGACGCCGCAAGGGTTCCATTTCGAGGCAATTCTGCGTGCTCACCGTTCGGCTGCAGAGCTTGGCCTCGACGCGACGGATGATGCCGCAATTGCAACCGCCGCAGGGTTAGCCGTCGAACTCGTCAACGCGCCCGAACGCAACTTCAAGATCACCACGCAAAGCGACCTCGCCATGGCTCAAGAAACACTGCGCAACTCGGGGCTCGCAAACAGTCCCGATATCCGGCCCGATATCCGAGTTGGATCGGGTTTCGACGTCCACGCTTTCGGCCCTGGTGATCACGTCTGGATCTGCGGCATCCGTATCCCACACACGCACGCGCTTGTCGGCCATTCCGATGCCGATGTCGCCCTGCACGCGCTGACGGATGCCGTTCTGGGCGCCCTCGCGGATGGCGACATCGGCGCTCACTTCCCGCCGAGCGACCCGAAGTGGAAAGGCGCCGCCTCCGACCAGTTCCTTGCCCATGCAGCGTCACGTGTCGCAGCGCGCGGCGGTCGCATCGCGAATGTGGACGTGACGCTGCTCTGTGAGGCGCCGAAGATTGGTCCCCACCGGGATGCGATGCGGGCTCGTGTGGCCGAGATCCTCGGCATTGAAATCGGTCGGGTTGCCGTCAAGGCAACGACGACGGAAGGGCTGGGCTTTACGGGGCGGCGCGAGGGGATCGCTGCGACGGCGTCAGCGACCGTGTTCCTGACGTGACCAACTTGCACCGCCGACGCCTATTGCCGTGCCGAACGTCGAGACGGTTCGTGAACCTCAAGATCGCTTCGGTTCCGACCGTGGCGTCACCGGGTGAACCGAGAACCGCGCGACGGCCTCACGATCGACCTCGATGCCGAGCCCAGGGCCGACAGGGATCGCGACGTTGCCTGCGACATGCTCGATCGGGCGTGAAAGCACGGCTTGCCTGAAAGGGTGCTCTGACCGATCGAATTCGAGCAAGGGCGGGCGCGGTCCGTATCTTGGTGGATGGTCTGGCAGAACCGCCAGCAGCTGCAGGGCTGCAGCAAGCCCAATGCCCGTGCCCCAGACGTGGGGGATCATGCGGACGCCAAACGCCGTCGCCATGTCGGCAATTTTCTTCGCCTCGCTGAGGCCTCCGACGCCACACGTGTCAGGCTGAATAATATCCATCGCCCGCCGCGCCAGCACCTCGCGAAAGCCCCAACGCGTGAATTCGGTCTCACCTCCTGCTACCGGGATCGGCTGGCGCCCCTTGACCTCGAGGTAGCTACCGAGGTCATCGGGCACGACGGGCTCCTCGAACCAACCGATATCGTAGCGCGCTGCTCGATTGCCGAGTTCGATGGCCTCGAGGGCGTCGAACCCATGGTTGGCATCGAGCATCAGTCCGATGTCAGGGCCGACGGCCTCGCGCGCTGCCGCGATCAGGGCGAGATCTCTGGCGACATCGAAACCAATCTTGAGTTTGATCGCGCCGAAGCCGTCCCGTACATATCCCTCGATTTCCGCGATGACGTAATCGAGCGGGTCGCCTTGTGCGACGCGATACGTGCCAGTTGCATAAGCCGGAACGGTCGATCGCAGCGGACCACCCATCAGTTCGGCAACGGGGGCCCCAAACAGCTTGCCCTTGAGATCCCAAAGCGCAATGTCGATGCCACTCAAGGCAGAAACGACCAAACCCTTCTGCCCGAGATCGCGAAATCCGTTGTAGAGCGTCTGCCAAACGAGGTCGGTCGCGGTTGCGGGCTTGCCGATAACGAGTGGGCGCATGGCTGCGACCACCGCCGCGTTCAGTGCGGCCGGGCCATAACACTCGCCCCAGCCAGTCGTGCCATCTTCGGCAACAACCTCAACAAGACAGGACGCCCGCGTTTCGGCCGTATTGAACGACCAGTGGAATGGTTGCGACAGCTTTGCTTCCAGCACATGGGCCTGAACGTCGGCGATCTTCCGCATCGTTGCAAAGTCTCCCGGCATGCGTGCTGGTTCCAGCCGCTCTGCAGTCCCGACGGCACGGTCCCTGCTTGTCGCTCCCCAGCGAATCGCAGCATGTGGATAACGTTGTATGGCCACGGACGTGCCCGAGGGGGAGCATCAATGAACATCATGACACACGCGCCTGAGCTCGACGCGGCCGATATCGTCCAAATCGCAGAAAAAACATCCATGAGCTGCCTTGCGTCACGGGTGCGCCAGCTCAGCCGGATCGTCACCCGGATGTATGACGACGCCTTGCGGCCATATGGGATTACAGCGAGCCAATTCACGCTGCTTACACAGCTTGCCAACCGCGACGGCATAACGGCGGTCGAAATCGGTTATGCGCTCGACATCGAGAAGTCGACGCTGTCGCGCAACCTGAAGCGACTTTTGGCGCTCAAGCTTATCGTCATGGATCCGCCGGCCGGGCGCAAAGGCCGCGGGCTGCACCTGACCGACGAGGGGCGCGCTGCGATCAAGAACGCTTATCCGGTCTGGCTTGACGCTCAGCAGCGCGCTGTCGGTGTGATGGGCCCCGATAGCCGCCAGAAGCTTGATGAACTCGTCCAGCGCGCGGAGCGGCTCGCACCGGTCTGAGGTCCACCTGACGTATTCTAAGACATCACCGAGGTCGACGAGTAATCCTGATCGCATCGCACAGGCGGCAATGAGCCGGGGCTCATACGCTCCAGTCAGTTCGTAACAACGGTCACGGGCTCAACTTGTCTCTGTGCTGCTATTGGGCCGGGCTGCAGTCGCGGCACAGCAGGGTTATGCTTACCCAAAAGGTCTGCGCAGGCCTGCGGTCGGCCCTGCGCAACAGGGCTCCTGCCCTGTGGACCAACCCAAATACGCATCGGGCTCAGAAGCGCAGGATCCGAAGCCAGCGCACGATGTCGAGAAGGCTGATCGCTGCCGCAGCCACGTAAGTGAACGCCGCCGCGCGCAGGAGTTCCCGCGCAGCTGGCATGTCCGACTGTTGAAGATAGCCGCCCTGTTCCAACACAGGCAGTGCCCGCTTGAAGCTGGCGTCGAACTCGACAGGCAGCGTTGTCAAATGCATAAGGACCGTGCTCGCAATCATCATCACGCCGGCCGCGAGTTGTAGGATCATGATCGACGGTGACTTCGCGAGAACGACGAGCACCGGGGTTGCCAGCAGGAGAATAAAGGCAACGTTCTGAATTCCAACCGCCATCTTGGCGATCCGGGTGCGATGCTTGAGGGGCGCATAGCCCGTCGCATCCTGCATCGCATGGCCGACCTCATGCGCAGCAATCACAACAGCTGAAAGCGACCGGCCGTGATAGTGCGACGCTGAAAGGCGGACCGCCTTGGCCTCCGGGTCGTAGTGATCACCAAGCTGCGTCTCTTCGACCGTGACATGACCGAGCTTCATGCCGGCGAGAAGATGGCGCGCGAGATCCGCGCCAGTGCCAGGAATGTCCGAGCGTTCCTTGCTGTGGCGTGAGATCACGTTCCGAACCCAGAGCTGGGGCAGGAACATGAGGGCAAGGATCAAGAGACCAAAGATCGCGACGATTGCCAAGTCGTTTGCCTTCCCTCTCCGAACGCCGTTTCATCGACCTATGGGAATCAATATGGCGTTAGCCCAACTGCTGCGCCAGAGCACAGCTGCACAAGAGCACAGCTGCACAAGAGCACAACGACCCATCACACCATCGGGCACGCAACACCGGAGGAACGGAAACCGTGGCGCGCATTGCAATTCTCGACGACTACCAAAATCTAGCATTGACCCTCGCCGACTGGAGCGAGCTGAGATCTGCGCATATGGTCACGGTGTTCGACCGGGCCATTACCGATCGACACCAGTTGATCGAGACTCTGCTGCCCTACGACGCGGTGTGTTTGATGCGCGAGCGCACGGGGTTCGGAGCCGACGTCATCGGGTCACTCCCAAACCTGAAGCTGATCGTCACCGCAGGGATGCGCAACGCGGCGATCGATATTGCTGCGGCCACAGCGCGCGGCATTGTCGTCAGCGGCACGCCACAGAACTCGCACGCGACGGCGGAACTGACGCTTGGCCTCATGCTTTCGCTCGCCCGCCACATTGCAGCTGAAGCAGCCAGCATGCGCGCTGGTGGCTGGCAGTCGACGCTCGGGTCGGAACTCGCTGGCAAGACGCTCGGCATCATCGGTCTCGGCCACCTCGGATCGAAGGTCGCTGCCTACGGTCACGCGCTTGGCATGAATGTTGTGGCATGGAGCCAAAACCTCACGGATGCACGCGCCGAGCAGGTCGGTGCCCGCCGGCTGATGAAAGATCAGCTGTTCCGTGAGGCGGACGTGATCACGATCCACGTCAAGCTCTCGGAGCGCTCGCGTGGTCTGGTCGCCGAAAGGGAGTTCGAACTCATGAAGCCGTCAGCGATGATCATCAATACCTCGCGCGGGCCAATTATCGATGAAGCTGCACTTGTTATGGCGCTGAGCAGCGGCCGTATCGCTGGCGCTGGTATCGACGTCTTCGACGAGGAACCACTTCCGGGCGATCATCCGCTGCGTCGCGAACCGAGGGCACTGTTGACGCCCCATCTCGGCTATTGGACGCGGGAGAATCTGACTGTCTGGTATAAAGGCATGGAGGAATCCGTCCGGGCTTGGGCGGCCGGCGCGCCAATCAGGGTTTTGACCGCTTGAGGATGAGGTCGGGCCGACGCGCTTGCGTGAGCGCCTCGGCCTCGGCCCGGCGCCATGCTGCGATCTTGGCGTGATCGCCCGACACTAAGACGTCTGGGATGCTTCGGCCCCGCCACTCACGCGGGCGGGTGAACTGCGGATACTCGAGAAGGCCGTCAGCAAAGCTCTCTTCGTCGGCGGACTGCGCGCGCCCCATGACGCCGGGAAGAAGGCGGACGCAGGCATCGATCAACACCATCGCGGCAAGCTCGCCCCCCGATAGCACGTAGTCGCCAATCGAAATCTCTCTGAGACCGCAGGCTTCTATCGCACGCTCGTCCACCCCCTCGAAGCGACCAGCCAGGAGCAGGACGCCCGGCCCTCGCGCATAGTGTTGGACGAGCGCTTGGGAGAGCGGCTCCCCGCGCGGTGAGAGATAGATGCCCGGCAGCGCCGCGATGCCCGCTTCATTGCGCGCCGCCTCGATGGCAGCTGCAACGACATCGCAACGCAGCACCAGCCCAGCCCCGCCGCCGGCTGGTGTGTCGTCGACCTGCGCGTGCCGGCCGATCCCATGATCCCGAAGATTGCGCGCTTCGAGTGACCAGCGCCCCGCTGCCATCGCAGAGCCCGCAAGCGAGTGTTCGAGCGGCCCTGGAAACATCTGCGGGAACAGCGTGACCACGACGGCGCGCCATGGAGCGTTTCGGTCGAGCGTTGCCTCAGCGCCACCCATGTCCGGACCACTCGCCTGCGATCGGCTATTGCCCCTCGACGACGACGATGTCGATCACGCCTGCGCCGTGGCGAAGCGTGCGCGCCTCTGCGTATTCCGCGCTGTGTGCGTACCGCCGCGCGGCCTCGAAACTCTCGAACTCGATCACAACGTTGCGGGCCCGCCCCTCGCCTTCGGTGATCTCGCAGCGGCCGCCCCGCACAATCGGCGTGCCGCCGTAAAGTTTCATCGCCTCACCGGCCTTCGCGGCGTACTGCGCCCACTTGTCAGGATCCGTGACGATGGCGCGTGCGATGACATAGCCTTTGGGCACGATCAGCCTCCCGTGAATGGTATGCGTCCGACTTGTGGAGGCACACTCGGCGATGCGGCTCACGCGATCAAGCGCGGAGTACCAACGCCTTGGCAATCTCGTCCTGGAACCGCGTCGCAGCCGCGCGCGGGTCGGCAGCTTGTGTGATCGGACGGCCAACGACGATGTGATCAGCACCATTTGCGATTGCGAAGGCTGGCGTTGCCACACGCGCCTGGTCGCCGAGCGGATCCTCAGCAAGCCTGATCCCGGGTGTCACGATGAGGCCCTCGGCGCCGATCGCAGCGCGCACGGAGCGAGCCTCCTGTGCCGATGTGATAACCCCGTCACCCCCGGCCGCGGTAATCAGCTTGGCGCGCCGTACAACCAGGTTCTCAGGCAACTCCGAGAGCCCCTGTTCCGCGAGGTCGTCCCGATCGAGGTTGGTGAGAACGGTAACCCCCAAAACCTTGAGCCTCGAACCCGCGCGCCCGCGGACAGCGGCTGCGACCGTCTTGGTATCGAGACCGTGGATGGTCAGAAAATCAATGTCGAGCGCCGCGACGCGGGCCACCGCCATTTCGACCGTGTTTCCAATGTCGAGCAGTTTCATGTCGAGGAACAGGCGGTAGCCCTCGGCGTGCAGGCGCCCCACCAGTTCGAGCCCTCCGGCAAGAACCAGCTCCAGACCGACCTTATAAAAAGTGACCGCGTCTCCGATGCGTTTGACCATGGCGTCCGCTTCGCCAACGCTCTTGGTATCAAGCGCAACGATCAGGCGGTCTCTCGCGGGGATCTCCGTCCTGGCTGATGCTGACTGCACGCGGCGACCTCCAAGTGCTTGCACGGATCGTCTTATCCGATCAGACCGGCGTGGGCCGCACCCTCAACCCGAACGCCGCGCGCTGTTCTATGGTTTGAGGGCGCCAGCGACCCTCGCCAGGGTCTCGATGTTGGCCTCGAGGAAGCCGCGACGCCGAGCGTCCGTCAGATTGCCCTCGGCATCGAAATTCTCCGGCCCGCCCGCCACCTGAACCTGCCCGCCGATCACGGTCGCGCCAAGCGCGACGGCGAGGGTTTGGCGCAGCTGAATGAGCCCCCTGACCCCACCCATTTCACTTGCTGCAGCCGAGCCGAGCGCAAACACGCGCGTGCGGAACAGCATCCCTGGACCGAGCGCATCAGTCTTGATGCGGCTCAGCCAGTCAATCGTGTTCTTGAGCAAAGGCGCCATGCCGCCATTGTACTCCGGCGACGCAATGAACACGCCATCGAATCTCGCAAGGTCATCGAACAAGCGCCGCGCGTTCTCGGGCACGCCTTCGGCCGTCTCAAGATCACCGTCGTAGATCGGCATGGGGTAGGCGGCGAGATCAATATAGGTCGCATCATGGCCCCGCTCGGCCGCAATCTGGCAGGCGAGGCGGGCGAGCTTCAGATTTAGAGAGTCGCGCCTCACCGATCCCGACAGGAACGCGAGCTTGATCGTCGATGGTTCAGGCACAGGCATTTCCGGTCTCCACTTCTGGCCAACACGGCGAGGTGCGGGTTCTCAGCACCAACGCGCTCGTACCCGCTTTTCGATCAGAGGTGCCTGGAAGGCGGGTGTTGCGGATGGTTCAGGGACGTCTGATCGGCGGTCCTAGCGTTCCGTCTCCGACACTTGGTTTCCTTTGCAGCACCCAATCGACCAAGTTGTTGGAGACACAGGAAACACGAGCAACTTCATGCTTCTAGTGTAGCTTTTGTCATTCACGCTTGGCATGCGAGACGGCAGAAGGTGGGGACCAAGCCTTAGTGATGCAACACTAGAGCAATGGGCCGGACCAGCGCTGAATGCGCGACTTACTGTTTATCGCCGAAGAACGATGCCACTTTGGCGAAAAATCCATGGGTGTCGGGGCTCGTGTGGCTCTCGCTTGCCTTTTCGAACTCTTCGAGCAACTCGCGCTGGCGCTTCGAGAGGTTCTTGGGCGTTTCGACATCGACCTGAATATAGAGGTCGCCGGTCATTTTCTGCCGCAACACAGGCATGCCCTTGCCCTTCAGCCGGAACTGCTTGCCGGACTGTGTGGCCTCCGGGATCTTCACCCTGGTCGCGCCACCCTCGACGGTCGGCACGTCAATCTGGCCGCCAAGGGCTGCGGTCACCATGGAAATCGGGACCTTGCAGAACAAGTCCGCGCCGTCTCGCTGGAAGAACTGGTGCGGCGCGATCGAAAGGAAGATGTAGAGGTCTCCTGCGGGCCCGCCGCGCAGACCAGCTTCGCCCTCGCCCGCGAGGCGGATCCGGGTCCCGTCCTCGACGCCTGGCGGAATATTGACCGCGAGCGTACGCTCCTTGGTGACGCGGCCAGCTCCGTTGCAGGCTTCGCAGGGGTCGTCGATGATCTCACCACGACCGTGACACGCCGGGCAGGTTCGCTCGATCGTGAAGAAGCCCTGGCTTGCACGCACCTTGCCTGACCCCGCGCACGTCGTGCACACTTTGGGCTTGGAGCCAGGTTTTGCGCCCGTGCCAGTGCAGGTCTCGCACGGCACGCTCGTGGGCACTCGGATCTGAGCCGTTTTACCTGTGAATGCCTCTTCGAGCGAGATCTCCATGTTGTAGCGCAGGTCCGCGCCGCGCTCGCGCCCGGTCCGCCCCCGCCCAGCGCGGCGCCCACCCATGAAGTCGCCGAAGAAATTCTCGAAGATGTCCTCCATTGAGGACGCGAATTCGGGGCCGAACCCACCGCCTGCGCCGGCACCCTCGAACGCGGCATGGCCGAACTGATCGTAGGCCGCGCGCTTCTGCGGATCCTTGAGCGTTTCGTAGGCCTCGTTGATTTCCTTGAATTTCCGCTCGGCCTCAGGATTGTCGGGATTGCGGTCGGGGTGATAATCCTTCGCGAGCCTGCGGAATGCGGACTTGAGGTCGCTATCGGTTGCGCTGCGCGTGAGCCCCAGGATTTCATAATAGTCGCGCTTGGACATCGTCGATCCGAGACATTGACCGGAAAGCCCTGCAGCCCCGGTTCTCGTGTGAATTTCGAGGAACCAACGTCGAACCTAACGTCAGTCGCTACCACGTCGACGGCCGCCCCGTCGAACGACTGGAAGGCAATGACATGAGCAGGTTCGCCCGAACTGGGAAAGAGGCTTCAACGGAAGCATTTGCCTTGGACCAGAACCAGGTTCGGCATCGGCGCGTCGCTGCTCAATGACGGGGCGATCCAGCTTGGACCCGGGCGCCCGGTTCATTGGGCGCCCGCGGCAGCACGATCGTCAAGCCGACTTCTTCTTGTCGTCGTCAACTTCCTCGAAGTCAGCATCGACCACATCATCCCCGCTCGAGGAATGACCGTCGCCTGCCTGACCATCCGCCGGCTCAGCACCGGCTGCGCCATAGACGGCCTCACCAATCTTCATCGCTGTCGCTGCGAGCGCTGTGGTGGCAGCCTTCATGGCCTCAACGTCGTTGCCGTCGAGCGCGGTGCGGGCTCCCGCAAGCGCCTGCTGAACGTCAGCCGTTACGCCAGCCGGCACCTTGTCGCCTGCTTCCTTCAGCGACTTCTCAGTTGAGTTGATCATCGCCTCGAGCTGGTTGCGCGTCTCGACGGCCTCGCGACGCTTCTTGTCCTCACTCGCGTGGGCTTCGGCGTCCTTGATCATGCGTTCGATATCAGCGTCGGACAAGCCGCCCGAGGCCTGGATGCGGATCGACTGTTCCTTGTTCGTCGCCTTATCCTTGGCGGACACGTTGACGATGCCGTTCGCGTCGATGTCGAACGTCACCTCGACCTGCGGCACCCCGCGCGGGGCTGGCGGGATCCCAACGAGATCGAATGTCCCGAGATGCTTGTTGTCTGCGGCCATCTCGCGCTCACCTTGGTAGACCTTGATGGTTACCGCGGTCTGGCCGTCCTCAGCCGTCGAGAACGTTTGGCTCTTCTTGGTCGGAATGGTGGTATTGCGGTCGATCAGACGCGTGAACACGCCACCGAGCGTTTCGATGCCGAGCGACAGCGGTGTCACGTCGAGCAGCAGCACATCCTTGACGTCGCCCTTCAGGACGCCACCCTGGATCGCCGCGCCTACAGCAACGACCTCATCAGGGTTCACGCCCTTGTGCGGTTCCTTGCCAAAGAAATTCTTTACAATCTCTTGGACCTTGGGCATCCGCGTCATGCCGCCCACGAGAACGACCTCATCGATCTCTGCAGCCTTCAGGCCAGCATCCGAGAGCGCCGACTTGCAAGGGCCGATCGTGCGCTGGATCAGGCCGTCGACGAGGCTTTCGAGCTTAGCGCGCGTCAGCTTCATCGTCAGGTGCTTTGGTCCTGTCGCGTCCGCGGTGATGAACGGAAGATTGACCTCGGTCTGGGTCGACGACGACAGCTCGATCTTGGCCTTTTCGGCGCCTTCCTTCAGGCGCTGCAGCGCGAGTTTGTCGCCGCGCAGGTCGATGCCGTTCTCCTTCTTGAACTCATCGGCGAGGTAGTTCACCAGCACCATGTCGAAGTCTTCCCCGCCAAGGAACGTGTCCCCGTTGGTCGACTTCACCTCGAACACGCCATCACCGATCTCGAGGATCGATACGTCGAACGTGCCGCCGCCGAGGTCATACACGGCGATCGTCTTTGCACCTTGCTTCTTGTCCAAGCCGTAGGCGAGTGCTGCAGCCGTTGGCTCGTTGATGATGCGCATCACATCAAGGCCCGCGATCTTGCCGGCATCCTTCGTCGCCTGACGCTGGGCATCGTTGAAATAGGCAGGGACGGTGATGACAGCTTGCGTGACGGGGTGCCCCAGATAGGACTCGGCCGTCTCCTTCATTTTTTGCAGGATGAACGCCGAAATTTGCTGCGGCGAATATTCCGTGCCTCTGGCCTTGACCCAGGCATCCCCGTTCGGACCCTTGATAATCTGGTACGGGACCAAGCCCTTGTCCTTCTCCACGGTCGGGTCTTCGAAGCGGCGGCCGATCAGACGCTTGATCGCAAAAAAAGTGTTGAGCGGGTTGGTCACGCCCTGGCGCTTTGCCGGCAGGCCGACGAGCTTCTCGCCGTCCTCGGTGAACGCGACGATCGACGGTGTCGTGTTGGCACCCTCGGCGTTGATGATGACCTTCGGCTGCCCGCCTTCCATGACGGCGACGCAGGAGTTGGTCGTGCCGAGGTCGATGCCAATGACTTTAGACATTTCAGATGTTCCTCTCTTATGCGGCGAACCACCGGAGCCTCGGTGACGTCGAGCGCTCCATGCGAGGCCTGATCGGGCCGAACGAGGCGGTCCCCTCGAGTTGGCTGGTCACGTCGCGCCGTATATAGGCAGGGCCTTACGGGCCTGCAATGATCGCAGTTTGCGAGCATCCACCGAATTCTCGGCTTCACCGAGCCATATCCACCGGCGACGTGAGGACGCCGAGCCCCACGCGGCCGGCGCTCCGAGATCAGCTCTGCTCCGGCCCGGCACCTTCCTGCGCGTCCTGATCCTCGCCCAGCGATCCGGTCGAGACCGGCCCTCCGGAGCCCGGCTTCGGTCCCCCGCGGGCAACCACCACCATAGCCGGCCGCAGCACCCGCTCGCCAATGACGTAGCCCTGTTGAAAGACTTTGGTCACGGTCCCAGCTGGAACGCTGGTGTCGGGCTGTTCCATGATCGCCTGGTGAAGATGAGGATCGAACACCCCTCCCTCGGCCTCGATCTGGCGGATCCCGTGTTTTTCCAGAGTTTTGACAAGTTCTTGCGCGGTCAAGGCAACGCCTTCGAACAGCCCTTTGACCTCTGCGCCAAGCTCGTTCGGGCCGCTGGCTGCGTCCATTGCGCGCTGAAGGTTGTCAGCGATCGTGACGATATCGAGAGCGAACTTGGAAACAGCATACTTCGCCGTGTCGGCCTTCTCGCGCTCGGTTCGCTTGCGAAGATTTTCCATCTCGGCATGCGCGCGCATCAGCCGATCATTGACTTGGCGCAGCTCATCATCCTGACGAAGGCGCTCTTTCTCGAGCATGGCCAACAGTTCAGCATGCGTATCGCTAAGCCCGGGCGTTGCCGAACCCGCTGAAGAGACGTCGGCGATAGGATCGAGTCCCGCTCGCGCATCCGCCCCAGAGCTGCCGGGGTTCAACGGCTCGCCGTTGGTCTCACGCGCATGAGACGATCCGCCAGCATCCTCAGTGTTGGAGGACTGGTCGGTGTTGTCAGCAGAATCAGCCTGGGCTGATCCCGGTTGTGTTGTATCGGTCTTGTGCGATCCGCTCATGGGTCCTGCAGTCGTTTTGGCGCCCAGCAAGGCAGGCGGAACGCGGGGCGAACACCTCTGGCGGGGCGCAGATTGCTCGTTCGTCTATTGTTGGGCGCCGCCGATATCGACTTCTGTGGCGCAAAAATCAAGGGATCAGCCGCGAGATCACCTTAGCGGTGAAATCAACCATCGGGATGATCCGGGCATAGTTGAGGCGCGTCGGACCGATGACGCCCAGCACGCCGACGACCTTGCGATCGTCGTCCCTGAACGGGGCGACGACCAGCGACGAGCCTGACAGGGAAAAGAGCTTGTTCTCCGCGCCGATGAAGATCTTGACCCCGTCGGCGTGCTCGGACAGTCCAAGCAGCTGCACGAGGTCTCTTTTGGCCTCGAGATCGTCGAACAGCTGGCGTATCCGCTCGAGGTCTTCAGCGGCGTTGACGTCGGTCAGAAGGTTCGATTGCCCGCGCACGATCAGGCTTTTGCGCTCGTCGAGAGCGCCCGACCACTGCGCCAGCCCCGCCTCGATCACCTTGCGGGTCAACGCATCGAGTTCAGCGCGCTTTTCAGCAAGGTCGCGCTCGACGCGCGCGCGCGCCTCCTTCAGCGAATATCCGCGCGCATAGGTATTGAGATAGTTCGCGGCCTGGACGAGTGCCGAGGGTGGCAGACCTTGTGGCACGTCCATAACGCGGTTCTCGACACTGTTGCCATCACCGACCAGGATCACGAGCGCGCGGCCCGGCTCGAGCGGTACGAACTCGATGTGCTTGATCTTCGAGACGGCCTTGTCGGCAAGCACGACGCCTGCGCACTGCGACAGTCCCGAGATTAATTCACCCGCTTCCGTTAGCAGTTGCTCCGTCGTCCGCGAGGGGCTTTTGCCAATCGCCTGTTCGATCTGGCGCCGTTCGTCCTCGGAGAGGCTGCCCACCTCGAGCAGACCATCGACGAACAGGCGCAACCCGAGTTGCGTTGGCACGCGCCCCGCCGACGTATGGGGCGAGAACACGAGCCCGAGGTGCTCCAGATCGGACATGACATTGCGCACCGACGCCGGCGACAGTGCGATCGGGAGATCGCGCGACAGGTTGCGGGAGCCAACCGGCTCACCCGTCGACAGATAGCTCTCAACGATGCGGCGCAAGATCTCTCGCGCACGCTCGTTCAACTCGAATGGACTTCCGTTCGACGAGCCCATCGGGCCATCAGCTCCCTATTCTGACAGAGGCACTTTCACCGTCCTTGGCACCGTCCTTGGCACCGTCCTTGGCAGCACCAATGACGTCACACACCTGCATCGTCCAGCCGCTCTCCGGCTCGTCAACGGCCGCTCAAGCTTGCCAATCGCGATTCGGCTCGAACCGATTGGTATGTCGACGCAGGACGCCGACACTGCCATAAGGCGCTCCCGTTCCGTGTCGTGCTGCCAACGAGACCCGGCCAAAGAGCCCCGGCCAAACCTTTCAAATGCGCGAGCCAAAGCCCATGAGACCATCAAAACGCGAACCCGGAGAGATGCGCCGCGTCTCATTCGAGCGCGCCTATTCTATGCACGCCGAGGGGTCTTGCCTCATAAAATTCGGCAACACGCACGTGCTGTGCACGGCGAGCCTGGAAGAACGGGTGCCGCCCTGGCTCAAAGGACAGGGGCGCGGATGGATCACCGCTGAATATGGCATGCTGCCGCGTGCGACGACCGATCGCAACCGTCGCGAAGCATCGACGGGGCGTATTTCGGGGCGCACCCATGAGATCCAGAGGCTTATTGGGCGTGCCTTGCGCGCGGTCGTCGATCTTGAAAAGCTCGGCGAGCGCCAAATCTCGCTCGACTGCGATGTGCTGCAGGCGGACGGTGGCACGCGGACGGCCGCGATCACCGGTGCGTGGATTGCGCTTCACGATTGTTTCGAATGGATGAAGCTGCGCGACATGGTTCGTGACGGAGTGATGAAGGATCACGTCGCGGCCGTTTCCGCAGGAATATACAAGGGCGCGTGCGTTCTCGATCTCGACTATGCCGAGGATTCGAACGCGGAAGCCGACGCGAATTTCGTCATGACTGGATCAGGCGCCTTGGTCGAGGTCCAGGCCACAGCAGAAGGTGCTCCATTCACCAGGTCGCAGTTCGATGAGCTTTCGGCGCTCGCAGAGCAGGGCTGCCGTGAACTGATCGGCCTGCAGAAGCTGGCCGTTGGCTGAGCTGCGGACGCCTCGCACTTGCGCCTTGACCGTCGCCCTCAGTTGGCGGCCCGACGGTCGAGGCGCCGGCCGCGCAGGCACCGGGGGGCAACGCCCGCGCGCCGATCATCTTGCCTGAGTTCTAACCATCCCAGAGCTTTTGCTGAATTTTAATGCAACCTCCCCTCCTCCGTGTTTTGGGGTGGGAGCAAACAAGCGTTATGCCGACCTGGCGGCCAGAACCTAATCGTTTGGCGTGCAACGCCTTTCCCGCATTGCGACACGTTTGCATCGGTTTGGCACAGACGTTGCGAAGCCTGATTATGACGGTGTGAGCACCGTCGGCCAAACGGAGCATTCCATGTTACTTACAAGGCGGATCCTTCTGTCGGGTGCCGCGGCACTCACAGCACTTTCGATGTCGGCCCACGTCACCTTGGCGCAGGATACGATCAAGGTTGGCGTTCTCCACTCGCTGTCAGGGACGATGGCGATCAGCGAAACGACGCTCAAAGACGTCATGTTGATGCTGATCGAGGAGCAAAATAAAAAGGGCGGCTTGCTCGGCAAGAAGCTGGAGGCTGTCGTTGTCGATCCGGCATCGAATTGGCCGTTGTTCGCAGAGAAGGCGCGCGAGCTGATCACCCAGCACCAGGTTGCTGCGGTTTTCGGGTGCTGGACCTCTGTGTCTCGGAAGTCCGTTCTTCCGGTGTTCAAGGAACTGAACAACATCCTCTTCTACCCCGTGCAGTACGAGGGCGAAGAGTCTGAGCGCAACGTGTTCTACACAGGCGCGGCCCCGAACCAGCAGGCGATCCCCGCGGTCGACTACCTGATGAGCGAAGATGGTGGCTCCGTTAAGCGCTGGGTTCTGGCAGGGACAGACTACGTCTACCCGCGCACGACCAATAAAATTCTGGAGGCCTACCTCAAAGCGAAGGGCGTGGCCGACGAAGACATCATGATCAATTACACGCCGTTCGGTCATTCCGATTGGCAGACCATCGTCGCTGATATCAAGCGGTTTGGCTCAGCCGGCAAGAAGACGGCAGTCGTCTCGACGATCAACGGCGATGCCAACGTGCCCTTCTACAAGGAACTCGCGAACCAGGGTGTTTCAGCCACGGATATCCCTGTTGTGGCGTTCTCGGTCGGGGAAGAGGAACTCGCAGGGATTGATACGAGCAACCTGGTCGGACACTTGGCGGCCTGGAACTACTTCATGTCGATCGATACTCCAGCCAACGCAGAGTTCATCAAGACCTGGCACTCCTTCATCGGCAGTGACAAGCGCGTGACCAATGACCCGATGGAGGCCCACTACATTGGCTTCAATATGTGGGTCAAAGCCGTCGAGAAAGCCGGGACGACAGACCCCGACAAGGTGATCGACGCTCTGCCCGGCATTGAAGCGCCAAACCTCACGGGCGGCATGTCGACGATGCTGGCGAACCACCACATCACGAAGCCCGTGTTCATCGGTGAGATCAGAGCGGACGGTCAATTCGATATCGTCTGGCAAACCGATGGACTCGTGCCCGGCGACGCGTGGTGGGATTTCCTTGACGGGTCCAAGGACCCCGAGGCCGACTGGGTGGAAAAGAAGTGCGGCAACTTTAACACGGTTACAAACACCTGCGGCGGCTCGTGACGCAACGATCGCCTCGGTGCGTGGGGCTTGCCTCGTGACCGGCCCAGGGCTCGGCGTGATCGCGCCGGGCCCACTCCACCACGGGTGGAACGCGCGGCGAATGGGCTGAGGTTTACGCCTGACGGCTCAGGCAAATCCAGCGCATGTGTTGCCCGCCGAACCTCTGCCCGCGGAACCTTTGCCCACCCGCGCGTCGCCAGAATGCATACCCCGGACCCAACCGTCATGACCCACAACTCGCGTGCCCTGAGCGAGATGTTCGATCGCGCCGCACGTCGGTCGCAACCGACTTCCGGCGCTGCAATCGGGCGCGCGTGGGGGCATGCTGGGAGAAGCCGATTGCTGCTCGCACGCGCATCGCGCACCTTTTCCCGATGCGTTGTTTGTACGCTGCTGTTTGCCGCATCGCTGCTGTTCCTTATGGCGTCACCACCTGTCGCCCTTGCCGACGAACGTGCTGACACCCCGGCCGCCAAGTCTCTCCTCCAGGCCGCACTCCCGCTTGTCGGCTCACGCTCTTTTGGAGAGGTTGTCAGCGGCATCGAACGGGTCACGGCCTCCGGCTCCAACCGCGCCGCAGCAATCCTCAATGCCATCTCGAACCGGACCTTCGTCATCGCTTCCGATGGCAGCGCCGCTGCTTATCGTGACGGCCCCGTCTGGCGCGACGCGGTGACGGGCGAGACCCTCAGCGGTCCGCCTGATGGCTTTGTCGAGGTTCGATTGAACAATCGCGTCCGCAATGCGCTCGGTGCGGCACTCGGATCGCTGAAGTTGATGGCCGTTGATCCCGTCCAAAGGTTCAATGCTTCCGAGGCCGTGCGCCGCGCCCGCGATATCTCGGCGCTCGAAGCGCTTGATCGCCTGGTCGCAACGGAGCCCGAGACCCGCGTGCGCGAGAGCTTTGCACTGACGCGTGCGGCCTTGATCATCGCCGATGGAAAACGCTCGGAACCGGAGCTTCTCGACGCCATCCAAATCGTCAAACGGGCCGGCAACCTCGAGGCGGTCACTCTGCTTCGGGCGGCATCCCAACTGCCGTACGACAGCGTCAGGATCGAATCCCTCGCCTCGATCGATACGATCGAGCGCCGCCTCGCCGTGATCGATCAACTTCAGAATGTTTGGTACGGCCTGTCGCTCGGATCGGTCCTCTTGCTCGCAGCCATCGGCCTCGCCATCACGTTCGGCGTGATGGGCGTCATCAACATGGCCCACGGCGAGATGGTGATGATCGGCGCCTACACCACTTTTGTCGTGCAGGAGGTATTCAGGGCCTATGCGCCTGGAGCCTTCGACCTGTCACTCCTCGTCGCTGTGCCGGCCGCGTTCCTGGTTGCTGGTGCCGTCGGCGTCGGCGTCGAGCGTGGCATCATTCGCTTCCTCTACGGGCGCCCGCTCGAGACGCTTCTGGCCACCTGGGGCGTGAGCCTGATCCTGCAGCAAACGGTCCGCACAGTGTTCGGTCCGACCAACCGGGACGTCTCGGCACCGAGCTACATGCAAGGCAGCTTCGACCTGTTCGGGCTTGCGATCACCTACAATCGCCTCTGGATCATCCTGTTCACGCTCGTTGTGTTCGCAGCCCTGCTTGCGATCCTGAAGCTGACGACGCTCGGCCTCCAGATGCGCGCCGTCACCCAGAACCGTCGCATGGCGGCTTCGATGGGCATCCGGACGGGCTATGTCGACGCCATGACATTCGGGCTTGGTTCGGGCATCGCGGGGATCGCCGGCGTTGCCTTGTCACAGATCGATAACGTCTCACCAAACCTCGGCCAGAACTACATCATCGATAGCTTCATGGTCGTTGTCTTCGGCGGCGTCGGGAATCTTTGGGGGACCCTCGTGTCAGCGTTCGCGCTCGGCGTGACGAACAAGTTTCTCGAGCCCTATGCGGGTGCCGTGCTGGCCAAGATCCTGATCCTTGTCTTGTTGATCCTCTTTATTCAAAAGCGACCGCGCGGCCTGTTCGCGCTCAAAGGGCG